>CAJOIC010000018.1 GCA_905234625.1 uncultured Oscillospiraceae bacterium
GTTGTTGGAGATAACGCTCAGATCCTTGATGCCCGCGGCGATGAGGCCCTCGATGAGGACTTCGGACACGCCGACGTTGACGAAACCGGGCAGCAGGACCGTCATGCCGTCGAAGCAATACTTGCTGATCGCTTCTTCCACGGACATAACTTTAGACTTGGCCATGGGAATCAATCCTTTCTTAATGTATTAACTCATTTATTATATCGGCTCATGACGGGAATGTCAAACGGCATAACGTATTTTTTCTGGCATTGCGGGCCATTCTGTGCTAAAATTTCCCCCGATAACACTTTTGCGAGGTAGAACATTGAAACGACAGTCCCTGAGATCCTCCCTGCTCCTGTTTTTGACGGCCCTCATCTGGGGCGTGGCCTTCGTGTCCCAGAAGGCGGGGATGGACTATGTGGGTCCCTTCACCTTCAACGGGGTCCGCTCTCTTCTGGGAGGTCTGGTGCTCCTGCCCGCCATCCCGCTTCTGGACCGGCTCCGCTCCCGGCAGGGGGAGGCCTTCCGAAAGGGCAGCCGCCGGGATATCCTGGTGGGCGGAGCACTGTGCGGCGCGGCGCTGTTTTTCGGCTCCTGCCTCCAGCAGATGGGCATCGCCCTGCAGGACCCGGCCACCAACGTGGGCAAGGCGGGGTTCATCACCGCCTGCTATACCGTCATCGTGCCGGTGCTGGGCCTGTTTTTCAAAAGACGCTCCCCCCTCCCTGTCTGGGTGGGGGTGGGGATCGCCGTGGCGGGCTTTTTCTGCCTGTGCCTCATGGACGGCATCATGGCGGGCCAGGCCCTGGACCTGGGGCTGAGCGACCTTCTGCTGCTGCTGTGCGCCGCGGCGTTTTCCGTCCATATCCTCATCGTGGACAGGTTCTCCCCTCTGGCGGACGGCGTGCGGCTCAGCTGCGTCCAGTTTTTCGTGTGCGGCCTGCTGTGTCTGCCCTTCATGCTCATATGGGAGCGTCCCGCTCCGGCGGACATCCTGGCCTGCTGGCTGCCCATCGGGTACGCTGGCTTTTTGAGCTGCGGCGTGGCGTACACCCTGCAGGTAGTGGCCCAGAAGGGGGTCCAGCCCGCGGTGGCGTCGCTGCTGCTGAGTCTCGAGAGCGTGTTTTCCGTCCTGGCGGGGTACGCCCTGATGCCGGGGTCGTCTCTGTCCGGCTGGGAGCTTCTCGGCTGCGCCCTGGTGTTCGCGGCGGTGCTGCTGGTGCAGCTGGCGCCGTCAAAAGAAAAAATTTGAAGCGCTGCCTCTTTTATGCACGGATCGACATCCGTGCATATTTTTTTCTCCCCGGCAGAAACTAACCCCGAAACAAAAAAGAAATGGGGTAAAGATCATGGTCATAGATCGGATCGCTCTGGTGCTCGCCATCATCGGCGGGCTGAACTGGGGCAGCATCGGCCTGTTCCGCTACGATATCGTGGGCAACATCTTCGGCGGACAGAGCGCCATCGTGTCCCGCGTGGTCTACACGCTGGTGGCCCTGGCGGCGCTGTGGTGCATCTCCCTCCTGTTCCGCTCCCGCGACGAGGCGGACGAGGAGGCTTGATCGTCAAAATGCTTGCATTTTGACGAGAAAAGGCCGCGGTCTGCTGCAGCGCACTCGCTGCGCTCGCACGTTTGCAGACCGAGAAGTGTTTTTCCCGAGGCGCATGTCCTCGGGAAAAACGATTTCACGGATTCGCGTCTGCGGACGCGAACTCTGCGAGGCTACATGTATCCCTAGTTTTTGCGCCGACTTCTCGATAGAATAAGGAAAAAACGGGAGGCGGCGTCATGCAGATACTGAGATCAAGACCCCGGCGGGCGGCGGAGACCATCGTGCTCCTTCCCGCGGAGGACATCGCGCCGAACCCCTATCAGCCCCGGCAGGTCTTCGACCCGGAGAGCCTTGGTTCTCTGGCGGACAGCATCCGGCGCTACGGCGTGCTCAGTCCCCTGTCCGTCCGCCGGCGGCAGGGGTCCTACGAGCTGGTGGCGGGGGAGCGGCGGCTGCGCGCGGCCCGGATGGCCGGCCTGGAGGAGGTGCCCTGCGTCGTGCTGGACATCGACGCGGCGGAGTCCGGGGCCATCGCTCTGGTGGAGAACCTCCAGCGGAAGGATCTGGATTTCGTGGAGCAGGCCCAGGGCCTCCGGCGGCTCATCTCCCTCTTCGGCCTGAGCCAGGAGGAGTGCGCCCGGCGGGTGGGCCTCAGTCCCTCCGCCGTCGCCAACAAGCTGCGTCTTTTGAAGCTCTCTCCCCAGCTTCTGGACGAGCTGCGGCGGGCGGGCCTCACGGAGCGCCACGGCAGGGCCCTTCTCCGCCTGCCGGAGGAGGCCCGGAGGCGGACGGCTCTGCGGCATATCGCGGAGAAAAAGCTCTCCGCCGCCGAGACGGACCGCTATATAGACGCCCTGCTCTCAGGCGGGGACCGGCCCGTCCCGGAGGCGGGGTCCCGCCTCGTCCTCAAGGACGTGCGGATATTCATGAACACCCTCCAGCACAGCGTGGACGTGATGCGCCGGGGCGGGGTGGACGTGGCGGTGGATCAGGAGCAGACGGAGGAGGGGATGCTGGTCACCATCCGCATCCGGCGGTAGGCTCTTGCGCTTCTCTCCGGGATGTATTAGAATACAGTACATCACAAATGATCGGGACATACTAGCCATATGAAGAGCGAAAAGAGCATGATCCGGGACTATACGGAGGGGCCGCTGACCCGCCAGCTGCTGACCTTCGCCGGACCGTTTATGCTGTCGAACCTGCTGCAAAACGCCTATAACCTGGTGGATATGGCGGTGGTGGGCCGGTTCGTCGGCGCGGCGGGCCTCTCCGCCGTGAGCATCGGCGCGGACCTCATCCACCTGTACACCTTTGTGGCCATGGGCTTCTGCAACGCCGGACAGGTCATCATCAGCCAGTACGTGGGCCTGCGGGATCGGCGGTCCGTGTCGAAGATCGTGGGGGTGATGTTCACCTTCATCCTGGGGCTGAGCCTTATGATCACCGCCGGAGCCCTGGCGGGGACCGGGCTGTGGCTGCGGCTTCTGAACGTGCCGGAGGAGGCGCTGTCCCTCTGCCGGGGATACACCGTCTGCTGTACGGCGGGGCTCTTTTTCATCTTCGGCTATACCATGATCTCCTCCATCCTGCGGGGCATGGGGGACTCCAGGCGGCCCCTGCTGTTCATCGCCATCGCCTCGGTGCTGAACGTGGTCCTGGACCTCGTCCTGGTGGGGGCGGGCATGGGGGCCTTTGGCGCGGCCCTGGCCACCGTCATCGCCCAGGGGGCCAGCTTTGGCGTGTCCGTGGTGTACCTATGGCGGCACAAGCACGAGCTGGGTTTCGACTTTTCTCCCCGCGACCTCATCCCCGATACGGCAAACCTGCGGCTGCTCATAAAAATGGGCGTGCCCATGATGATCCAGTCCATCGCCATCAGCGTCTCGGCGCTGTTCGTGTCGAGCCGCATCAACGCGTACGGCGTCACGGCCTCTGCCGTCACCGGCGTGGGCACCAAGCTCTCCATGGTGGCCAGCATCGTCACCCTGGCCCTCAGCGCGGCGGGAGCCACCATGGTGGGGCAGAACTTCGCCGCCCGGAAATTCGACCGGGTCCGCAAGACCATCACGGACTCCTTCCTCATCGGCTCGGCCTTCGCCGCTGTGCTCTCCCTGGGCATCATCCTCTGGCCGGAGCAGATCTTCTCCATCTTCAACAGCGACCCGGAGGTCCTGGCCATGAGCCACGCCTATGTGCTCATCGCGGTGCTGAACTACTTCGGCTGGGCCTGCCGGGGCCCCAGTATCGCCCTGTGCAACGGCATGGGCTTCCCCATGCTGAACTTCGCCCTGGGCATCTTCGACGGGGTGGTCATGCGCATCGGCCTGTGCGTCCTCATGGGGGACGTGCTGGGCATGGGCATCCGGGGCTATTGGATCGGAAGCGCTCTGGCGGGGTACGCCTTCTTCCTGATCATGTTCCCCTACTTCCTCTCCGGCCGGTGGAAAAACCACCGCCCGCCCACCGTGAGGACCGCCGCGTGAACGACAAACGCCGACAGCCGCGAAAAGCGGCTGTCGGCGATATTTTTGCGTCAGTATCAGTCGGCAAAGAGCGGGGTGGAGAGATAGCGGTCGCCGGTATCGGGCAGGAGGGCCACGATGGTCTTGCCCTTGTTCTCGGGACGCTTGGCAAGCTCGATGGCCGCCCAGACCGCCGCGCCGGAGGAGATGCCCACCAGCACGCCCTCCTCCTTGCCGACGCGCTTGCCGGCGGCGAAGGCGTCCTCGTTCTCTACGGCGATGACCTCGTCGTAGACGCCGGTGTTCAGCACGTCGGGGACGAAGCCCGCGCCGATGCCCTGGATCTTGTGGGCGCCGGGGGTGCCCTTGGACAGGACGGGAGACCCGGCGGGCTCCACCGCCACCACCTTCACGGCGGGGTTCTGCTCCTTGAGGTATTCGCCCACGCCGGTGACGGTGCCGCCGGTGCCGACGCCCGCGACGAAGATATCCACCTTCCCGTCGGTATCGTCCCAGATCTCGGGGCCGGTGGTCGCCTTGTGGACGGCGGGGTTCGCGGGGTTCACGAACTGGCCGGGGATGAAGCTGCCCGGGATCTCCGCCGCCAGCTCGTCGGCCTTGGCGATGGCGCCCTTCATGCCCTTGGCGCCCTCGGTGAGGACCAGCTCCGCGCCGTAGGCCTTCATCAGCTGACGGCGCTCCACGCTCATGGTCTCGGGCATGACGATGATGATGCGGTAGCCCCTGGCCGCCGCCACGGAGGCAAGGCCGATGCCGGTGTTGCCGGAGGTGGGCTCGATGATGACGGAGCCGGGCTTCAGAAGGCCCTTCTGCTCAGCGTCGTCGATCATCGCCTTCGCGATGCGGTCCTTCACGGAGCCGGCGGGGTTGAAGTACTCCAGCTTTGCGACGATCTTCGCCTCCAGGGCGTCGTTCTTCTCGATGTGGATAAGCTCCAGCAGGGGAGTCTTTCCGATCAGCTGGTCGGCAGATGTATAGATAGCGCTCATGATATCGTTCCTCCAAGTATGATAAAGAATTTGGTGTCAGAATTATATGGTATCGTTCGTGCTCGTGTCAGGGGCGACATCGCCCGGTAAGGTTCGGCAGATTCATATAACCAACCTCTCTGGTAGGATTGTGGGGTAATTGTACCCCTGTTTCTCGCATTTGTCAACCCCCCTGGGGGAATTTTTTGCAAAGGATTGAAATTCCATAAACCCTGTATTATAATAGGATTAATCATTACGGATACATGGAGCGACAAAAACCATGATGATTTCCACAAAAGGCCGCTACGCTCTGCGGGTCCTCATCGACATGGCGGAGCATCAGTCCGAGGGGTACGTCCCCCTCAAGGAGATCGCCGCGCGGCAGGAGATCTCGGAGAAATATCTGGAGAGCATCGTCAAGACCCTGGTCCAGGAGGGCGTCCTGGCGGGCCTGCGGGGCAAGGGCGGCGGCTACCGCCTGCGGGTCTCTCCGGAGAAGTGCACCGTGGGGGAGATCCTGCGCATGACGGAGGGGTCTCTGGCCCCTGTGGCCTGCCTGGACGGCAAGAGCCCCGCCTGCGGCCGCATCGCAGACTGCCGCACCATCACCATGTGGCAGGGCCTGGACCGCGTCATCAACGAGTACCTGGACAAGTACACCATCGCGGATCTGATGCATCTGGACGAGCCCGGGAACGATTACGTCATATGAGAGCTGACGAGACCCTGCTCCTGTCCGATCTGGACGGGACCCTCTTCCAGTCGGACGGTACCGTCTCCCGGGAGAACCGGGCGGCTGTGGAGGACTATATCGCCGCCGGGGGCATGTTTGCCATCGCCACCGGACGGGACCCGCACAACGCCCTGAATTTCATCGGGGACCTGCCCCAGAACGCCCCCGCCGTGGTGATCAACGGCTGCGGCGTCTTCGACTATGAAAAGGGCGCGTATCTCCACGGCTGGTATTTGGATATGGGGCGGCTGGAGCCCTTTCTGCGTGAGCTCATGGCTGCCGTTCCGGACATGGAGCTCCAGGCCTATACGGACGTGGGCATCCGCTACTGCACCCCCCGGGAGACGGCCAACGCCCAGCTCATGGCCATGCATCAGCCCTGCGTCTTCACGACCCTGGACGCGTTGGCAGACCGCTCCTTTTTCAAGTTCTTCCTCTATGCCCCGGAGGACCGGGAGACCGCCATCATGGAGAGGATGCGCGCGGGGGAAGCGGCGGGGATCTTCCGCCATGTCCCCGGCACCACGGACGTGGGCGGCGCCATTACCTATCACGAGATCCTGCCTCCGGATGTGAGCAAGGGCACCGCCGTCCGCTTCATCCGCCGGATGCCGGAGATCAAAGGCCGGACGATCCTGGCGGTGGGGGACTACTGGAACGACTATGAGCTCCTGGAGGAGGCGGACGTGGCCGTGGCCCCCGCCAACGCCATCGACGAGATCAAGGCCATCTGCCGCTTCACCACCGCGTCACACAACGACCACGCCATCAAGCATATCATCGAGGACATCATTCCCGCGCTGTAACGCCCGGGAAAACAGACCGGCCTCCCGCGATCCGCGGGAGGCCGATGTTTGTTTGGCGCAGGGGACGGTCAAGCGCGGGGCCGACGGAGAAAGCCAACGTCAACCTGGCACAGGGGGCGGTTCTGTGTGCCGGACCGGCGAGCCGCGGTAAAAGGCTCCGGCGAGCCTGCCGACGGAAGGTGTCCCCCAGCAGGTTGTTGTGAGCGAAGCGAACAGTTCTGCGGGGGCCACCTTCCGGAGGTCACGGCCGTCTTACCGGCCCATTCCGGCGAGCGGAAGGTATGACCCGGGCCGAGGTAGGCTTACACACGAGCCGCTGTCGGTGAAGAGTATATCTCGCGAACTTTTATTGATGTTCGCTCGACACACTCTTCCCCTCCACGGCATCGACGTTAGCTTTCTCCGTCGGCCCTTGAGTGTGACCGTCCCCCATGCCGAGCCTGCTCAGGGCGTATCCCGCCAGGAGGGCCGCGCCGGTCTGCAGGGCGTCCTCATCCATGTCGAACCGGCCGTTGTGGTTCGGGTTCACGGTCCCGGGCTTGGCGGGATCCCCGGTGCCCAGGTAGGCGTAGGCCCCCGGGGTATCCAGGATGAAGTCGGCGAAATTGTCCCCGCTGAGGGAGAGGGCCCGGTCCGTCTTCACATGTCCGGGCCCCAGGAGGGCGTCGGCCACCGCGGCGGCCTCGGCGCAGACGGCGCCGTCGTTATAGAGGGGCGAGGCGAAATCGTCCCAGAAGACCTCCGCCGTGCCGCCGTAAAAGCCGGAGAGCTCCGCCGCCATTTTGTCGATCTCTCCCCGGAGCCATGCCCTGGTCTCATGGGTGACGGTGCGGGTGGTGCCCTCCAGGACGGCGGTCTCCGCCAGGGCGTTGTAGGTCGTTCCGGCGTTCAGCTTCCCCACCCCCAGAATGAGGGGCTCCGTGGGTGCGACCCGGCGGGTGGCCAGGCCCTGGAGAGCCACGACAAGCTGGCAGGCGATGTACAGGGCGTCCACCCCGTCGTGGGGCTGGGACACATGGCTGGACCGCCCGTGAACGGTGACGCGGAAGAAATCCACGCCGGCGTTGTTGAGGCCCGGCTTCAGGCCCACGAGCCCGGCGGGGACATCATAGGCCGTGTGCAGGCCGAAGACCCGCTCCGCGCCCTCCAGGACGCCGGCGTCGAAAAAGGGCTTCGCGCCCTTGCCGATCTCCTCCCCGGGCTGGAAGACCAGGCGCACCTCCCCACGCAGGGTCTCCCGCCGCGCCGCCAGGAGCTTCGCCGCCCCCAGCAGGCACGCGGCGTGGGCGTCGTGGCCGCAGGCGTGCATGACGCCCTCCCTCTCCGAGCGGTAAGGAACGTCGTTTTCCTCCCGGATGGCCAGGGCGTCGATGTCCCCCCGCAGGACCACGGCCGGACCGTCCTGGGCGCCCCGAAGGATGCCCAGGACCCCGGTCTGTCCCACCCGGCGGCGGGGGATTTGGAGGGCGTCCAGCTCCGCCTCGATGCGGGCGGCGGTCTCATATTCCTGCAGGCTCAGCTCCGGATGCCGATGGAAGTCCCGCCGCAGGGCGACGGTATAGGCCAGGACGGCGCTCAGCTCCTCGTCTGTGAATATCATGATCGTCTGCCTCCCCGGGCCGGTATCTTCTTCCGCAGGTCCGCCAGGCGGTCCAGCGCCGCGCACAGCGTCTCGTCCTTCTTCGCAAAATGCAGACGGATGAGATGGTTCACAGGCTCCCGGAAGAAGCTGGACCCCGGCACGGCCCCCACGCCCACGTCCCGGGCCAGGGCCTCGCAGAACGCAAGGTCGCTGTCGAACCCGAACTCGGAGATGTCCAGCAGGACGTAATACGCCCCCTGGGGCACGGTGTGGGGGATGTTCAAGTCGTCCAGGCCCCGCAGGAACAGATCCCGCTTGGCGGTGTATTTCGCGAGCAGGTCCGCGTAGTACTCCGGACCGAAGCGCAGCCCCGTCACCGCCGCCTCCTGCAGGGGCGCGGCTGCGCCCACGGTGAGGAAGTCGTGGACCTTCTTGATGCGGTCCGTGGCCTCCGGCGGGGCGATGGTGTAGCCCAAGCGCCAGCCGGTGATGCTGTATGTCTTCGACAGAGAGGAGCAGGACACCGTTCGCTCCCACATGCCGGGGAGGGACGCGAAATACACATGCTCCCACGGGGCGTACACGATGTGCTCGTACACCTCGTCCGTCACGACCCAGGCGTCGTACTTCTCCGCGAGAGACGCGATGATCGAAAGCTCCTCCCGGGTGAACACCTTGCCGCAGGGGTTCGACGGGTTGCAGAGGATGAGGGCCTTCGCTCCCTGCCGGAAGGCGTCCTCCAGCACCTCCGGGTCGAAGCCGAAGTCCGGCGGCGCCAGGGGCACATATACCGGCTCCGCGCCGGAGAGGATGGCGTCCGCGCCGTAATTCTCATAGAAGGGGGAGAACACCGCCACCTTGTCCCCCGGGTCCACCAGGCTCATCATGGCGGCCATCATGGCCTCCGTGCTGCCGCAGGTGACTACGATCTCGCCGTTGGGGTCGATGGTGCGGCCCATGAGCTTCGACTGCTTTTCCGCCAGGGCCTCCCGGAAGTTCTGGGCGCCCCAGGTGACGGAGTACTGGTGGAAGTCCTCCAGCGCCACCTCCGCGAGACGGTCCAGGATCGCCCTGGGCGGGTCGAAATCCGGGAAGCCCTGGGACAGGTTCACCGCGCCGTACCGGTTCGATACGCGGGTCATCCGACGGATGACGGAGTCGGTGAAATCGGCGGTCCGCCGGGATAGTCCGGGCATGGTCACATCCTCCTTTTCAGACATCTGATAGTTGAGCGGGGTCTTCATGGGTTCCCCCTCACCCCCGTCAGGTCCTTTACGATCTCCGCGGCGATGATGAGTCCCGCCGCCGGGGGCACGAAGGCGTTGCTCCCGGGCACCGCACGGCGCACGGTGCAGTTCCGCTCCGTCCCCTCCGGGCAGATGCAGTTGGTCCGGCAGGAGATATCGTCGTCCTCCAGGGGCGTCATGGCGGGCTCTTTGGAATAGACCACCTTCAGATGCTTCACGCCCCGCTTCTTCAGCTCCCGGCGCATCACCCGGGCCAGGGGACAGACGGAGGTCTTGTAGATATCCGCCACCTCCAGCCGGGTGGGGTCCATCTTGTTCCCCGCGCCCATGGAGCTGATGATGGGCGTCCCCGCCGCCTGGGCCTGGAGCACCAGAGCCACCTTTCCCGTGACGGTGTCGATGGCGTCCACTACGTAATCATACTGCGTAAAGTCGAACTGATCCGCCGTCTCCGGGGTATAGAAGGTCTTATACACCCGCACGGCGCAGTCCGGATCGATCTCCAGGACCCGGTCCCGGGCCGCGTCGACCTTATACGCGCCGATGGTCCTCCGGGTGGCGATGATCTGGCGGTTCAGGTTCGTCAGACACACCCGGTCGTCGTCGATGAGGTCCAGGGCCCCCACGCCGCTGCGGGCCAGGGCCTCCACCGTGTAGCCGCCTACGCCGCCCACGCCGAATACCGCCACCCGGGCGGCCCGCAGCCGCGCCATCCCCTCCCGTCCCAGGAGGAGCTGCGTTCTTGAAAACTGATCCTGCATGGCATCTATTCCTATCAAGTCGCTATGTTTTCGGATATTGTATCACGGCCTCCCGCCCCTGTCAATCGACGGACGCTTGACAAACCTGCCTCGGTCTGGTATGATGCTCTCTTCACAAGTTAGTTATAACTAATCATAAGCTGGTGCAGCATAAAAGGGAGGCTGCGTCATGATGCTTTGGGACATCATACCGGGGATCACGGTCCCCTTTCTGGGAACGGCGCTGGGGGCGGGATGCGTCTTTTTCATGCGGGGCGGTCTGTGCGACGGGCTCCGGAGCGCCCTGACGGGCTTTGCCGCGGGGGTCATGACGGCGGCGTCGGTGTGGAGCCTGCTCCTGCCCGCCATGGAGCAGGCGTCGGACATGGGGCGTCTGGCCTTCCTTCCGGCAGCGGCGGGGTTTTGGGCGGGGGTGCTGTTTCTCATGGTCCTGGACCGGATCATCCCCCGTCTGCGGGCCTGCGGCGCGGAGGGAGCGGGGCCGGCGCGCCTGTCCCGCACGGGGATGCTGGTGCTGGCGGTGGTGCTCCACAATGTGCCGGAGGGCATGGCGGTGGGAGTGGCCTATGCCGGGGTCCTGTCCCACAGCGGGGTGACGGCCTCCGCCGCCCTGGTGCTGGCGGCGGGCATCGCCATCCAGAACTTCCCGGAGGGGGCCATCATCTCCCTGCCCCTGAGGGCGGCGGGGATGCGCACGGGCAGGGCCTTTCTGCTGGGGGTGCTGTCCGGCGCGGTGGAGCCGGCGGGGGCGGTGCTGGTGCTGCTGGCGGCCAGGGTGCTGGTGCCGGTCCAGCCCTACTTCCTCAGCTTTGCCGCCGGGGCGATGATCTGGGTGGTGGCGGAGGAGCTGGTCCCGGCCATGCATGAGGGTGAGCGTCCGGACCTGGGCGCGCTGCTGTTTTGCGGCGGGTTTACGGTGATGATGGCGCTGGACGTGGCTTTGTCTTGAATTGCGCGGAAAAACATGGTATGCTTTCCCTGTGAAACAAACCACAGAGGAGTGATCGTATGAACATCGAATTTACCGGCAAGGTCGCCGTCGTCACCGGCGCCGGCAGCGGCATCGGCTTCGCCTGCGCCCAGGCCCTGGCCCGGTCCGGCGCGGTCGTCGCCATGGTGGGCCGGAACGCCGAGAAGATCCAAAAGGCCGCGGAGATGCTGAAGGGGGACGGAGACGTCCATCCCTACGCTCTCGATATCGCGGACGTGGACGCCATCCCCGCCGTCGTGGAGAAGATCCGCGGGGACCTGGGGGAGATCGCCGTCCTCATCCAGGCCGCGGGCGTCATGACCGGCGGTCCCGGGCTGGAGCTCACCCCCGCGGAGTGGGACCGTGTCCTGGGCACCAACGCCAGGGGCACCTTCTTCATGATGCAGCAGGTGGTGAAGCAGAGCATGGCCCGGCACGGCGGCTCCATCCTGAACATCGCCTCCATGGCGGGCATCCGGGGCATGGTGCCTCCCATGTGTTCCGCGTCGTACAGCGCCAGCAAGGGCGCCGTGGTGGCCATCACCATGCAGGCCGCCTCCGAGTGGGGACATATGGGCGTGCGGGTGAACGCCATCGCCCCCGGCGGCACCGCCAGCTTCAATACCGGCGTCGTCTCGCCCCATGAGGGCCCCGGCGGGAATCCCCCTCCCATCACGAACTACGTCCCCTCCGGCCGGGTCATGAACACCCCCGAGGAGATCGCCGCGGCGGCGGCGTTTTTGTGCTCCGACCTCTCCGGCAACACCACCGGCCAGGTCATGATCATCGACGGCGGCGCGTCCATCGTCGGCTACTGAACCATATCCGTATCCCTGCCCCCCATCCGCCCGGATGGGGGCTTTTGGCAAACAGAAGAGAAAGGAGATCTCCCATGCGAACCATGAAAGCACTATCCCTGTTTCTGGCCTTTGTGATGCTGCTGGGCTGCGCCGCCTTCGCCTCCGGCGAGGCGTCGGGCGCCTCCGGCGGGCGGTATCTCACCGTGAACGCGGGCGGCCTCACGGTGAACGACGGCGGGTCCTGGACCGTGGAAGGCGCGGTCCCCTCGGCGGCGGACGCCATCACCGGCCTCCGCTTCCGCGCGGGCTCCGCGGGGGACACGTTCCTGTCCGTCTCGGCCTCCCAGCACACGGACCCCGCCGCCGACGGCTTCACCGCCGTATTGGGCGGCCCGGAGGAGCTGTACCCCGCCCCCAATCTGGCGGAGGTCTACTCCAACGACGGCCTGGACCCTAATGCCGAGGGCTTCCCCCTGGACTATGGCTGGATCAGCCAGATCGACTGGGACGAGGCAAGTCCCGCCTACGGCAGATACACCGCCGTCACCCCGGAGGGACAGGCGCTCCTGTCGGGCCTTCTGCCGGAGGACGCGGCGTACAGCGTCTATATCGAGGGCGACTCCCTGGACGATGAGGTCGGCGGACGCCGGGGCCCCACCCAGGTATCCGTCTCCGGCGGTGCGGCGCTCCTGGTGCAGAACGCCTATATCTACTCCGAGGGTCTGGAGGGCCTCGCCATCTCCAACAACGGCACCGCGGGGGTGGGGTCCACCATGGTGGTGAAGGACTCCCTCCTGGCCACCCGGGGCTATGTCCCCGCCTTCGCGGGTCAGGACGAGAACCTGCCCAACGACCCCCTGCTCGTCACCGGCGCGGACCGGACGAACCTGTCCGGCGGCGAGAGCGTTACGTATTACTATGACTCCGTCATCACCGTGGACGGCTGGGCCTCCCTGTCCACCGACGGCGCCTCCGGCGACGGCGTGGACCTGGTGGCGGTGGATACCTTTGCCTCCGCCCTTCTGGGAGGATACGGCACCTATGCCGACGGCAACTGCCGGGACTTTCTCTATGGCTCCGTGCTGGAGGGCGCGGAGATCGGCGTTATCATCGCGGGCACCGGCGAGGTCAGCCTGTACGACGGGGACGACGGTCTGCCCGGCGGCGCGGGCTATGGCGTGGGCCTGAAGGGCGATATCGACCCCTACGCCTTCGGTGCCGTGGACGCCGAAAAGGTGGGTCCCTCCGTCATCGCAGGCGGCCGCAACGCCCTCATGATGCATGTGGCGGGCACCTATACCCAGGACCGGAACGGCGTCTTCCGCGCCAAGGACAGCGCCCTGGTCACCGACCGGGCCCTCCTCTCCGACGAGGACACCGAGTATTCTATCAACGCCTCGTGGTACGGCCGGGAGCTGAGCCCCAATATCCAAAAGTACCTGGAGCTGGTGGAGGGTGACGTCATCCTCCTCAAGAGCGTGAATGCCCTCATCCAGCTGGACAATGTGGACATGCGGAGCTATAACGGCGTGCTCATCCACTCCGTGCTGAACAACGACACATCCACCCCCGCCACCCCCGCCGGGACGAATGCCGTTGGCACCTCTATCGCCATGGCGAACATGGACGTGACCGGGGACATCGTGGACGACGACTATGAGCGGGTCATGCGCGTCGAGCTCAGCAACACCGTCCTCACCGGCGCCGTCACCTCCGGCACCTGCGAAAGCTGGACGCAGTACTGGCTTGACGCGGGCTATGCCGACGACTTCACCATCGGCTATGCCTCCAACACCTTCGGCTCCGAGGAGCCCCTGGACGCCTTCGCCCACGATATCGTCATGAGCGAGGACGGCGCCGCCTATGAGATCACCGTCTACGGCGACGACCAGGGCACCGAGCTGACCCTGAAGGACGGCTCTGTCTGGAATGTGACCGGGGAGAGCAGCCTCACCGTCCTCACCGTGGAGCCCGGCTCCGCCGTGAACGGCGCGGTCACCGTGGACGGTGCGCCGGTGGACGTCTCCGCCGGCGGCAGCTGGACCGGCGCCATCGTCATCCTGCCCGCGGGAGCCGCCTCCGGCGACGCCTCCTCGGCTGAACCGCCCGAGCGCCCTGCGGACCTGGGCCCCAGCGACGAGCCTCCCGGGGGCTTCGGCGGCATCGACTGATACAATACAAAATCTGACATAAAGGAGAACGAAAACCATGAAGAAACTGATCGCCCTTATCATCGGCGCCGTCCTGGTCCTGGGCCTGCTGGCCGGCTGCGGCGGCGGCTCCTCCGCTCCCGCCGAGGCCGCGCCTCCGGCAGAGGACGCTCCTCCCGCCGGGGAGGTCACCTGGGACGATTACATCAACTGGCTGGCGGACACCTTCGGTGCGGATTCCCCCGATCCCGAGGCCTACCGCGCTCTGCTGGCCCAAGCGAAGAGCTGGGAGGATGTGGACCCCGCCTCCCCGCCCTGGGACAAGCTCTTCGACGAAAACGCCTTCGACGCCTCCACCTGGGATGAGTTCGTGGCCGCCGGCGGCGCAGGCACCTACAACGCCGATTACGCCGATACGGCCCTCACCGGCAGCGGCGAGCCCACCGGCGAGGCCTCCGCTGAGCCCGCCGCCTGAACGGCATGAAAACACCTCCGGTCCCCGGACCGGAGGTGTTTTGTCGGTAAAAGGCGGCGAGCCGCTGGACAAGGCTATGGCGAGCCGCGGGACTTCCGCTCGCCGGAATGAGCCGATGATACGGCCGTGACCTCCGGAAGGCGGCCCCCGCAGAACTGTTCGCTTCGCTCACAACAACCTGCTGGGGGACGCCTCCCGTCGGCAGGCTCGCCGGAGCCTTTTACCGCGGCTCGCTGGCCTCAGCGGATCATCCGCCGTAGGTGAGGCTCATGCGGAACATGCTCCGGTCTCCGGCGCTGCCGGTGAAGTAGTATCGGTCGCCGTCCCGGCCCCAGCGCAGATCGATCTCCTCCCCGAAGCGCACCTCCCGGGAGAACTCCGTCCGGAGCGCACACAGAGGCCGCCCCTCCGCCGCGGGCGGGAGGCAGTCCTCCGCCAGGTCGAAATACCGGGCGTTGTTCATGTGTCCGTTCAGGTCCACATAGCTGTATGGCACGGTGAACCGCCGCTCCTCCGGGCAGGGCATGGCCCTGGGCGCGGCGGGCAGGTCGATCTCCTCCCCGGTCTCCGTGCCGTCGATCTCGATGCCGTACCGCTCGGGGAAGACCATCCTCCGGGTCTTCGCGTCCAGCAGCGTCCACAGGGCGGAGGTCCGCAGCAGCGGCTCCCCCGACGCCGTGTCCAGGGCGCAGTACCGGGGAAAGAGAACGTGCATGGTCTTCCCCGGCCAGGAGCGGAGGACGACCTTTTCGTCATACTCCGGCATGCGGGCGATCTCCGCCGCCTGGAGGGTCACCACCCACAGCACTCCCCGGTCCAGGGTCTTCTCCCGGCCCATGCCCAGAGCCTCCGTGTGGGCCACGGCGGCCTCCTGGACGAGGGAGAACAGCACCGACGTCCGCAGCCGCCGGTGCATATCCACATCGGAGCTGCGCAGCCGCAGCTCCCGCTCATATAGGTTCATGCCTTCGGCAGACGCTTCATGATGGCGTCGATGACGTCCCCCAGGGTGGACAGCTTCTGCCACTGCCGCTCGGGGATGCGGACGTCGAACAGGGCCTCCAGCTTGCAGATGATGAGCACGAAGCCCATGGAGTCGATGCCGGTGTCGGTGTTGATGACGGTGTCCTCCGCCAGCTCCATGCCCTCCATATCGGGGAAGCAGTCGCGGATGACGGTCTTGGTTTTTTCCAGTACCTCGTCTCGGGTCATGATAGGTTACCTGCTTTCTGCTGGAGCTCCCAGCGCTTGATCTTTCCCGTTGCCGTTCGGGGCAGCGGTTCGTCCACGATCAGTATTTCGGCCAGCTGCTGGCCCCGGGGGCGGCCTTCCATGACGGGCCGCAGCTTTCCCCGGATGACGGATGGGTCCCCCTCCCCGGAGTAGATCAGCGCCGGTCGGCCGTTTTTCAGGGTGACCGCCAGCTCCTGATGCTCCAGCGCCGCCATGAGGGCGGCCTCATACTCCGGCAGAAAGATCTTTGTGCCGTCCGACAGGACCAGGATGTCCTTTTTCCGGCCGGTGATATGGAGGCGGCCGTCCCCGTCCAGATATCCCAGGTCCCCGGTGTGCAGTATCCCGTCCCGCAGCACGTCGGCGGTGTCCGCCGCCCGCCGCCAGTACCCCCGCATCATGCAGGTGGGAGCGGATACCAGCACCTCCCCGTCCTCCGCGATGGTGACGGCGTCATCCGGGCAGACCGCCATGGCGAAGGGGTCGCCGGAGACGCTGATGGCAACGCCGGAGCTGGTCTCCGTAAGGCCATAGCCGAAGGCCACCCGCACGCCCCGGTCCGCGGCTGCGGCCAGCAGCTCCGGAGGGCAGTCCCCCGCGCCGATCAGGATGAGGTCCAGCTCCGGGTCCAGGGCATTCTGCCGGAGAAGATAGCCCAGCAGCATGGGCACGAGAGACACGGCGGTGGGCTTATAGTATGCGCAGTCATCGAAATAATGCCGCGCCCCCCGGCCCAGCGCCACGCAGGCCCCGGAGGAGAGCCCCCACAGCAGTCCGCACACAAAGCCGAACACATGGCCCAGGGGCAGCATGCACAGAAGGGTGTCCTCCGGCGTCAGGGGCAGCATCTGCCCGCCGTTCCAGGCGCTGGCGCACAGGCTTTCATCCGTGAGGACCACGGCCTTGGCCTGCTCCGTGGTGCCGGAGGTGAAGAACAGGAGCTGCCCCGCGGCGCCGGAGCCCCCCTCCGTCAGCGAGGGCGTAAGCTCCTCCGTAAGCTCCGGGTCCCCCCAGAGGGAATCGATATCCGTATAGCGGATGAGGCTCCGCAGCGCCTCGTCCGGGAGGTTCTCGTCCAGAAGGACCACCTGCCGTCCGGCAAGGACCGCCGCGAAGATCTCGACGACGCAGTCCAGGCTCCCGTCCGAGAGGACGCCGAGACAGGTCAGACCCTCCGCCGCCAGAGCCGCGGCCCGGGCGTCCACGGCCTCCCGGAGCTCTCCGTAGGTGCGCCGGACCTCGCCGTACCGCAGGGCGGGAGCCTCCGGGGTCCGCTCCGCCCAGTGGGAGAGGAGCTGACGAAAGCCGGAAAATCGCATACGCCTCACCTCCTGTGCCAAAAATATAACATAATATGGACCTGAAGAAAAGAATCTTTTTGATTTTTCTTACATATTTTAAATTTTTTTAATGATCCCCGTTGAATTCACGGAGCATCTGTTGTACAATGAGTGCGTTCGTTAAATGGCAAACAACTCATGGAGGTAGAGACATGGATAAGAACACGCGCATCTGCATCATCGGCGGCGGTCCGGCAGGGCTCACGGCGGGCATGTACCTGGAGCAGAAGGGCTATGAGAACTACACCATCCTGGAGCGGCTCGACCGGGTGGGCGGCAAGTGCTGGAGCCCCCACTACAACGGCAAGCGCTACGAGATGGGCGCCATCATGGGCGTGCCCTCCTACTACGCCGTCCACGACGTGGAGGAGTTCTGCGGCATCACCCACGACGGCCCGAAGCTGAACCGCAACTACAAGGACAAGAACGGCAACGTCATCGAGCCCTTCGAGCCCAAGAAAAACATCCTCAAGATCCCCCGCCTGCTCAAGATGAAGAAGCAGATGAAGAAGTTCGGCGAGCTTCTGGAGACGAAGTACAAGGGCTACGACCTGAACGGCCACCGGGGCGTGGCCGAGGGCCGGTACGACGGTTACGCCGTCACTCCGGGCCGGGAGCGGGTCCAGGGCGAGAACGAGAACCTGAAGGATCTGGCGCTGCCCTTCGCGGAGTTCTGCAAGAAGAACGGCGTGGAGCTGGTGCAGGATATCTGGATCGGGCCCTTCACCGCCTTCGGCTACGGCTACTTCGACGAGATCCCCGCGGCGTACGTGCTCAAGTATCTGGACTTCCAGACCTGCATGAACTTCGTGAAGGTGAATCTCTGGACCTGGGAGCAGGGCACCCAGTACATCTGGGAGTGCCTGAACGCCAAGCTCAAGAACCCCGCCCGTCTCGGCAGCACCATCGAGAAGGTGGAGCGGAAGGACGGCAAGGTCTACGTCACCGTGAACGGCGCCGTGGAGGAGTACGACAAGATCATCGTCACCGCGCCCCTGTACATCCCCAACAAGAGGGCCGACGGCCAGGTGGGCATGGTGGATTACTTCGACGCCCGGGAGGACGAGAAGGCGCTCTTCTCCAAGATCGACTATGAGCGCTACGACGTTCTGGCTGTGGAGACGAAGCCCGAGGATCACCCGGAGATCTCCTACTACGTCTTCGACAATATGGTCCCCCAGCGCCTGGGCCGCCTGATGGTCTACTATCGCCGCTGGAAGGAGACCAAGGACCAGATCATCACCACCTACGCTCTCCGCAAGCACAAAAAATCCCAGGAGATCCCCTACGAGGAGTGCCGTCAGATGGTGCTGGACGATCTGCAGACCATGCACAACCCCGCCTCCAACGTGGTGAACGAGTGGTCGGTGTACTACTTCCCCCACGTCTTCTCCGACGATTACGCCGCCGGCTGGTACGACAAGGTGGAGGCCATGCAGGACAAGTACGACACCTTCTACGCCGGCGAGATCATGGCCTTCGGCGACATGGACGAGACGGCCGAATACTCCCGCGAGCTGATCGACAGGTTCTTCTAAGTAACCAAAAAGAACTTTAGAGCGCACAGAAGCTGACGATTATCGGTATCGCTCAGCCCGGTAACGAAGAGCAGGGCGGGTTTTACCGCCCTGTTTTCCGAAACCAAGCGGAAAACAATAAAAGGATGATGATATGAAATTCTACAAGGATCACTATGACGTGATCATCATCGGCGGCGCGCTGGCGGGCATGTCGGCGGCGCTGCAGCTCCAGGCGAAGGGCGTGAAGGACATCCTCATCCTGGAGAAGCACAATCTCCCCGGAGGGCTTGCCACGGACTATGTGCGAAACGGCTTCGAGATCGAGGCCACCCTCCACGAGATGATGTCCATCGGAACGAAGGACCACCGCCTGAAGGTGGGCCAGTTCTTCGACGATATGGGCGTCGATATCGACTGGCTCCCGGTGCCGGAGTGCTACCGGGTGGCCCTGCCCAATTCCGGCATCGACAAGATCCTCCATGAGGGCTATGAGCGCGCCGCCCGGGAGATCGACGAGGTCGTTCCCGGCACCTTCGGGAAGGTCCACGAGCTCCTGCTCCTGTGCCGCCGGGTGTACGACAGCATGAACATCCTGTCCGTCACCCCCATGAGCAAGGTGCAGATGCTCCTCAAGCACCCGGATTTCGTGAAGACCGTGGGCTACTCCGCCACGGAGGTCATCGACACCTTCGGCCTGCCGAAAAAGGCCGTCGAGATGCTGACGCCCTACTGGATCTACGTCGGCAACCGCATGGACGATCTGCCGTTTACCATCTACGCCTTCCTGATGGCGGACTACTTCACGGGAAGCTACGTCTGCCGGGGCTACTCCCACGAGATGAGCATGAAGCTCCAGCGGAAGGTCGAGGAAAACGGCGCACAGTTCGAATTCAAGCAGGAAGTGGAGAAGATCCTCGTGAAGGACGGGAAGGTCACCGGCGTGCGCACGAAGCGGGGCGATGAGATCGCCGCGGACTATGTCATCTCCGGCGCCTATCCCAATAAGGTCTACACCCAGATGATCGAGCCGCTGAGCGAGGTCCCCGAGGGAGCTGTGAAGTACATAAACGGCCTGCCGCTGTCCGTGGTGCCCGTGTCCGTCATGATGGTCATGGAGGGCACTCCGGAGGAAAACGGCATCGTGAACTATTCCACCTTCTCCGGCGAGACCATGGACACCAACGAGATCTGGGCCAATTACGCGAACCTCACGGAGCCGTATAACTATATCACCACCATCTGCCTCAACTACGCGAACCCCGCCTGCGTGCCGGAGGGGTACACCCAGCTCTCCATCACGGCGCTGGTGCCCTCGAAGCCCTTCGAGGACGTGGCGGAGGAGGAATATTACGACCTCAAGCGGCGGCTGGCCGAGGAGATGATCGAGTCCTGCATCAGGATCACGAAGGTGGACTTCCGGCCCCGGATCACGGAGGTGGAGGTCTCCACGCCCATGACCATCGCCCACTATGTCGGCGCGTGGAAGGGCAATATCTACGGATTTCTGCACTCCGTCAGCAACCACGCCGTGGCGCGCCTCGGCATGAAGACGGAGGATCACTTCATCGAGGGCCTGGAATTCGCGTGCGCCTGCGGCATGTCCGGCAACGGCATGGGTCCCGCGGTCACGAACGGCCGCGCCGCCGCCAAGGGCGTGCTGGAGGCCATGGAAAAGAAGGAGGCGGCGAAATGAGCATCAAGGTCAAAGGCTTCTTACAGGACGTGGGCGGCGCCTCCCGTGTGACGGAGGCAAGACGCGCCGCCATCCGAAACGCCTCGTCCGTCCCCGATCCCAAGGACCACATCCGGGAGGTGGCGGATCTGCTCCACCCGGACCCCATGCCCCTGAAGGTGACGGAGATCCGCCAGACCTCCCCCTACTCGAAGACCTTCCGGTTCGAGACGGAGGACGGACATATCCCCGTGTTCCAATGCGGACAGTATGTCAGCTTCCGGCTGAAGATCGGGGACAGCGAGCTGACCCGGCCCTACACCATCAGCTCCGCCCCCTATGAGGCCCGGGGCGAGCGCCCGTTTTTCGAGATCACCGTCCGCCGCAACCGGCCCTACTTCGTCCCCGACTGGCTGTTCGCAAACGTGAAGGTGGGCGATGTGCTGGAGGGGGCGCTGCCCTTCGGCACCTTCTACTGGGAGCCCCTGCGGGACAGCAGGGACATCGTGGCCCTGGCCGGCGGCGTGGGCATCACGCCGTTTTACTCCATGGCGAAGGAGATCGCCTTCGGCAGGATGCAGGGCTGTAAGCTCACCATCCTCTACGGCTCCGTGAAGCAGGACGATATCGTCCTCAACAACGAGCTGGAGGCCATCGAGGCGTCCTGCCCGGACGTGCGGGTGGTCCACGTCCTCTCCGACGAGCCGGACTGGCCCGGGGAGAAGGGCTTCATCTCCCGGGAGATCATCGAGAAATACTCCGCTCCCGACTGCACCTATATGTTCTGCGGCCCCTATCCCATGTACACCTTTGTGAGCAGGACCATGGAGGAGATGGGCGTCACCGGACGGCGCTTCCGCCATGACGCGGTGAACAATCCCGCGGACGTCACCATGCTCCCCGGCTATCCCAAGGGGAAGGAGACGCAGACCCATAAGATCACCGTGGTCCGCGGCATCCATGAGGACGTCATCGACGCCTCCGGCGCGGAGTCCGTGGCGGTGGCCCTGGAGCGGGCCGCCATCAAGCTCGACACCCACTGCCGCAACGGCGAATGCGGCTTCTGCCGCAGCCAGCTTCTTTCCGGCGAGGTGTTCGTGTCCCCCGTGGGGGACGGTCGGCGGCTCATGGACAAGGAGATGGGCTGGTTCCATCCCTGCGCCAGCTGGCCCCTGTCGGACCTGAAGATCAAGATCAACATCATGTGAGGCGGCGTATGGAAAAAGTAAGAGTCATTGAGATCAAAGAGAGCATATTTGCCGACAACGACCGGGAGGCCGAACGCATCCGCGGGGACCTGAAGGCGGAGAAGACCTACCTTTTGAACCTCATGTCCTCCCCCGGCGCCGGCAAGACCACCACCCTCCTGCGCACCATCGAGGCCCTGAAGGACGAGATGCGCATCGGCGTCATGGAGGCGGACATCGACTCCTCCGTGGACGCGGAGAAGATCGCCGTCACCGGCGTGAAGAGCATCCAGCTCCACACCGGCGGCATGTGCCACCTGGACGCCGGGATGACGGAGCAGGGCCTGAAGGAGATCGGCACGGAGGACCTGGACCTGGTGGTGCTGGAAAACGTGGGGAACCTCGTCTGCCCGGCGGAGTTCGATACCGGCGCCGTGAAGAACGCCATGATCCTCTCCGTCCCCGAGGGCCATGACAAGCCCCTCAAATATCCCCTCATCTTCACCGTGTGCGACGCCCTCATCATCAACAAGATCGATGTTCTTCCCTACTTCGATTTTGACATGGAAAAGGTGGTGGAGTACGCCCACATGAGAAACCCGAACCTGAAGATCTTCCCCATCAGCGCCAAGACCGGCGAGGGGGTCGGCGCCTGGGCCGACTGGCTCCGGGCGCAGGTAAAGGGCTGGAACGAAGCGTAGAAAGCAAAAAGGAGATAGACAGCTATGGCAGAATTGAGACCGAAGATCGTAAAACTCTGTAAGATCGTGGGCGGCATTGCCGGCACCATGAACAAGATCGATGAGAATGCTCCCGAGTATTACTCTCTGGCCTCCATCCTGACGGACGACGAGGCGGACGTGGCTATCGCCGCGGGCCTGCGGAAGGAGCGGACCGCGGAGTATCTTGCGAGCAAGACCGGCTTTTCCGTGGAGAAGACCCAGCAGATCATGGAACACCTGGCGTGGATCGGAGTGTTCCGCGTGACCAGGGACCCGACGGACGGCAAGGATCGGGCGTATATGCAGATCTTCGCCCCCGGCATCATGGAGATGCTCGTGAACAACCAGGAGCTTCTCGCCACCCATCCCGAGGTCGGCCGCGCCTTCGAGGAGTACACCCGTATCCGCATGGCCACCATGGCTCCCATGCTGCCCAACGGCTACGGCCTCATGCGCGTGGTGCCCATCGAGAGCGCCATCGAGGGCATCGAGGGCGTGAGCGACTATGACCGCCTGTCCTATTACCTCAGCAAGTACGACACCTTCTGCGTGTCTCCCTGCTCCTGCCGGGCCTCCCGCCGGACCCTGAACGACGGCTGCGGCCACCTGGAGCAGGACATGTGCGTCCAGATGGGTAAGGGCGCGGAGCACTATATCCGTACCGGCCGCGCCCGGCAGATCACCCGGGAGGAGGTCCTGGAGATCCTCAAGCGGGCCGAGGACAACGGCCTCATGCACGATATGCCCAACATCGAAGAGGCCGGCGAGAGCTCCGCCATCTGCAACTGCTGCTCCTGCTCCTGCTTCGGCCTGCGGGTGGGCATGCTCTTCGGCGCGAGAGACGCCATCCGCTCCAACTTCGTGGCGGAGATCGACGAGTCGAAATGCGTGGCCTGCGGCCAATGCGTGGAAAACTGCCCGGGCAACGCTCTGAAGCTGGGCCAGAAGCTCTGCACCCAGACCCCCATCAAGCCCATGCCGGAGTACCGGAAGATGTCCGACTCCCTCTGGCGCAAGTCCGACTGGAACGTGGACTACCGGGAGAACCGGGAGGACACCGTGGCCACCGGCACCGCCCCCTGCAAGACCGCCTGCCCCGCCCATATCGCCGTCCAGGGCTACCTGCGTCTGGCGGCCCAGGGCAAGTACACCGAAGCCCTGGCCCTCATCAAGAAGGAGAACCCCTTCCCCGCGGTGTGCGGACGCATCTGCAACCACCGCTGCGAGACGGAGTGCACCCGCGGCACCGTGGACCAGGCCGTTGCCATCGACGAGGTCAAGCGCTTCATCGCGGACCATGACCTCCACGCCGAGACCCGGTACATACCGCCCATGGTGAACCAGATCGGCCGCCCCTATGACGAGAAGATCGCCATCATCGGCGCGGGCCCGGCGGGCATGACCTGTGCGTACTATCTCGCCGCCAAGGGCTATTCCCCCGTGGTCTTCGACAAGGCTTCCCGTCCCGGCGGCATGCTCATGAACGGCATCCCCAGCTTCCGGCTGGAGAAGGACGTGGTCCAGGCGGAGATCGACATCCTCAGGGAGATGGGCGTGGAGTTCCGCTGCGGCGTCGAGGTGGGTAAGGATATCACCATCCCGCAGCTCCGTGAGGAGGGGTT
>CAJOIC010000019.1 GCA_905234625.1 uncultured Oscillospiraceae bacterium
TATAAGGCGGCGCAGGAGTGGAACGACTGGTGCCTCGCCCATAGGGAGGACAATACGCTGTTTCCCAAAGGCATCGAGAATTACACCATGGAAGAGCTCGATGAGATCTGGGAAGCCGTTGAGAACGATGTCTATGTGCGGATGGGCGCATGCACGGGCGAGGCGCGGGATATGCTTGACGCTATCGCCGCAAAATACGGCCTGCGTATACCGGAGAGCTTTCGGAGTGTCTTCCCGAAGGACCTGTACGACATGACGGGTACGGCGGATTTCCTTCCGCTGGACGGGGAGTCCCGCGCGGGAATGTGGTACGAGGGCGGTTTCCTGTCGATCACGAACAGCGCGGCGCTCGATAACGGAAAGACGGTGAATTACAGCCTGATCCGATCAGTCCGGGGGATGTTCAATGAATCTGCGCAGTTTGTCCTGGAGCAGGGTATTACAGAGGAATGGCAGTACACCGCCGCGGACGGCACGACGGTCACGCTGGATCTTGGCGCGAACCGCTCCGTGGCTTCGTGTATGTGAACATCCGCGGCGGCACGGAAAACAACGATCCCACCAGGGACTTCACAAGTCCCAACACGCTGACCCGCGCCGACCTGGAGGCCTTTGCCGATTTGATCGATTTCAAGACGCTGGACAGCATAAAGTGACCCAAAACAGCACCCGCCCCGCGGAAATTTCCGTGGGGCGGGTTTCTCTGTTTTTGAGGGGTCAGGGCAAAATCACGTTATCCCTTCCGATGTCCTTCAGCGTCGGCGTGCCGCACATGGTCATGGTGGAGGTCAGCTCCCCGATGAGTTTGTCGAGGTAGACCTTCAGGCCCTCCGCGCCGGCGGCGTAGATGAACGGCACCACGGGCCGTCCGATCAGCACGGCGTCCGCGCCCAGCGCCAGCGCGCGGAAGATATCCACGCCGCTGCGGATGCCGCCGTCCACGAAGATCGTGAGCTTGCCCTTCACCGCGTCCGCGATGGCGGGCAGGACCTCCGCCGTGGAGGGAACGCCGCCCTGGACGCGCCCGCCGTGGTTCGAGACTACGATGCCGGAGGCCCCGGCCTCGACGGCCTTCTCCGCCCCGCGCACGGTCATGACGCCCTTGATGATGAAGGGCTTTCCGGCATGGTCGATGATCTCGCGCATCTCTGCGACGGACTTGCTCCCGGCGTTGGGGTTCATAGCCTTGAGGAAGGGCAGGCCCGCGCCGTCGATGTCCATGGCCACGGCGAAGATGTCCTTTTTCGAGTGCAGGTAGTCCAGCTTCTCGAAGACGAATTCCCTGTTCCAGGGCTTGATGGTGGGGATACCGATACCGTCCACCGTCTCCATCACGTCGGAGGCGTCCTTCATGACGGCGGGGTCCACGCCGTCGCCGGTGAAGGCGGCGATGCCGTACTCCGCGCAGGCGGGCACCAGCAGGCGGTTGTAGGCCAGATCGTCGTACTTCGGGCCGTAGTGCATGTTCACGGCCCCCAGGGGCGCGATGAAGATGGGCGCGGCGAAGGTCCGCCCGAAGAGCGGGAAGGAGATGTCCACGGGCTTATTCTCGCACAGGGTGTCCATGTTCACGCAGATGTCCTGCCATTTGTCATAGTTCCGGGCGGCGGCGTTGCCGGGGGCCTTGCAGCCAGGACCGGGCATGTTGTTCCCGCAGGCGCGTCCGTTGCAGATGGGGCAGGCCTTGCAGCCCGACAGCTCCGCCTTCGCGGCGGCGAGGATCTCGTTGTAGTCCATAGCGTCCTCCCAATGATGCAGTATTTGACAATTCTATTATAAAGGAGCGCGCCCAAACCCGCAAGAGGGATATGGACGCCATGTGGAACAGGGGACGGTTCTGTGTTTCAAAATGGAACATAGAACCGTCCCCTGTTCCGGATGTGTCATTTCCGCAGCGCCGTGAGCCACAGCTCCGCCAGCTGGGCCATGCCCCCGGCGGTGGGGTGGCAGCCGTCGATGGTATCGTAGACAAGGCCGCTCGCCGCCATGTCCACCACCCGGACGCCCGCGTTTGCGGCGCAGTCCCGGATGATCGAGGAGAAGGGCTCCAGGGGCTTTCCCGGCTCCTCCCCCATGAAAAACGGCTCGTCGTCGAGGACCTTTCGGCCGTTGATGAGGGTGCCGCAGAAGATGTCCGTGTCCGGGTAATTCTCCCGCAGCCGGGAGAGCATGAGGGCGTAGGCCGCGCGGAATCCCGTCTCGGACACGCCGAAGCCGACGTCGTTCGCGCCGCCGAAGATGAGGATGACGTCCGGGTCCCCCAGGGCGCCGGTCCTCTCCTCGGAGCACATCCCCCGGCCCAGGCCGTACCCGTCCGCGACGCAGGAGCCCGCGAAGGCGTTGTCCCGCTCGAATACGCCGCCGAGGGCGTTGATGACCCGCATCCACCAGGTGTCGTTCACGTCCCGGAAGCCGCCCTTTTCGCACATGACCCGGCCGTAGAAGGTGTTGGGATCGTCCACGGTGATCCCCTTGAAGGTGGAGATGGAATCCCCCAAAACCGAGAATTTTTTGCCTGAATAATCCATGAGAAGCTCCTTTTCAATAGTATGATCCCCCGTGGGGGAGCTTGAGGGGGGCGGGCCCCGCCTCATATGAGATCGCGGAGGGCTGGCAAAACTCAGGTTTTGCCGACCTGCTTCATCGAGAGGGAGATCCGTCCCTTCTTGCTGTCCACGTCCAGCACCACGGCGTCCACGATGTCCCCCACCTGCACCACCTCGGAGGGGTGCCGGACGAACCGGTCCGAGAGCTGGGAGATGTGGACGAGGCCGTCCTGGTGCACGCCGATGTCCACGAACACGCCGAAATCGACGACGTTCCGGACGGTGCCCCGCATGACCATGCCGGGCTTCAAGTCCTCCAGGCTCATGACATCCGTGCGCAGCATGGCGGGAGGCAGCTCGTCCCGGGGGTCCCGGCCGGGCTTCATGAGCTCCGCGGCGATATCGAGGATCGTGGGCTCCCCCACCCCGGCGAAGGCGGCGGCCCTCTGCGGCGTCACCTCCCGGAGACGGGCGTTCAGCTCCGAGACCTGCCCCGCCGCCACGTCCGCCAGAGTATAGCCGCAGAGGGTCAGGAGCTTTTCCGCCGCGTCGTAGGACTCCGGATGGACGGCGGTGTCGTCCAGGATGTTCCGGCTCCCGGGCACCCGCAGGAAGCCCGCGCACTGTTCGTAGGCCCTGGGCCCCAGCTTGGGGACCTTGAGCAGCTGCTTCCGGGCGGTGAAGGCGCCGTTTGCCTCCCGGTAGGCCACGATGTTCTTCGCGGTGGCGGCGGTGAGGCCCGCGATGTGCGTCAGCAGCGCCGGAGAGGCGGTGTTCAGGTCCGCGCCAACGGCGTTCACGCAGTCCTCCACCACGGCCCCCAGGGCCTCGTCCAGGCGGTTTTGAGGCATGTCGTGCTGATACTGGCCCACGCCGATGCTCTTGGGGTCGATCTTCACGAGCTCCGCCAGGGGGTCCTGCAGCCGCCGGGCGATGGACACCGCCGACCGCAGGGACACGTCGAAATCGGGGAACTCCTCCGCCCCCAGCTTTGACGCGGAATAGACCGAGGCCCCCGCCTCGCTGACCATCATGTACTGTACGCCGGGCATGTCCCGGATGAGCTCCGCGATGAAGATCTCCGACTCCTTGGAGGCGGTGCCGTTGCCGATGGCGATGGCGGTGATCCCGTGCTTCCGGATCATCCGGGTGAGGACCGCCGCGGCCTCCGCCTTTTTGTTATGCGGCGGCGTGGGATAGACGACGCCCGTTTCCAGCACCTTCCCCGTGCCGTCCACCACCGCCAGCTTGCAGCCGGTGCGGTAGGCGGGGTCGAAGCCCAGGGTGACCCGGTCCTTCACCGGGGGCTGCATGAGCAGCGGCCGCAGGTTCATGGCGAAGGTCCGGATGGCCTGTTCGCTTGCCTCGTCCGTGAGAGACGCCCGGGTCTCCCGCTCCAGGGAGGGCTCAAGAAGGCGCTTGTACGCGTCCTCCGCCGCGGCGGCCACGAAGGCCATGGAAAAGCTGCCGGGCTTCACTGCCGCCCGGCGGACGGTGCGGACGGCGGCGGCCTCGTCCGCCTCCACGGAGACCTTCAGGAAGCCCTCCCGCTCCCCCCGGTTCACCGCCAGCACCCGGTGGCTCTGGACCCGGGAGACGGGCTCCGCATAGTCGTAGTACAGCCGGTAGACGGAGTCCTCCTCCGTGGCGGCCTTGGAGACCAGGGTCCCCTGCCGCCGGAAGAGGGCCCGCAGATCCGCCCGGACGGCGGCGTCGTCCGCGATGCGCTCGGCGATGATGTCCGAGGCTCCCGCGAGGGCGTCCTCCAGGGTCTCCACGCCCTTTTCCGGGTCGATGAAGTCCGCCGCCAGGGCGTCGATGTCCCCGGTGCGGCGGTCCTGGGCGAACAGGGCGTCCGCCAGGGGCTCCAGGCCCTTCTCCTTCGCCATGGAGGCCCGGGTGCGCCGCTTCTGCTTATAGGGGCGGTAGAGATCCTCCAGGGCCGCCAGGGTGGCGGCGGCGTCCAGGGCGGCGGAGAGCTCCTCCGTGAGCTTTCCCTGGCCCTCCACGGCGGAGCGGATCTCCTCCCGGCGCTTGTCCAGGTTCCGGAGGTAGGCGAGGCGCTCCGATATCTCCCGGATGCGCTGGTCGTCCATGGTGCCGTGGAGCTCCTTGCGGTAGCGGGCGATGAAGGGGACGGTGTTCCCCTCGTCCAGGAGCTTGATGACGTTTTCCACGTGGATGAGCTTTTCGCCGGTCTCCTCCGCCAGGAGGGCGGCCAGGGTCTGTATATCCTGCATAGATCAGATTCTCCCAACTAAAATTGCTGTTGAAAACCCATTATAATGTGTTATGATGGCGTTTGTAAAGAAAAAAGAGGTGGTTTCATGGAACGGACATATCCCCGGCTGACGGTGACGAAAAAAGCGGAGCGCGCCCTGCGGGACGGGCATCCCTGGGTCTATGGGGACGAGGTGACGTTCGATCCCGGCGGCTGGGCCGACGGGGACATCCTGGACGTCTGTTCCCAGAGCGGCAGATGGCTGGGGGCGGGGTACGGCAACGCCGTCTCCAAGCTCCGGGTGCGGCTGCTGTCCCGGAACGGGAACGACCGGTTCGACGAGGCCTTTTACCGCCGCCGGGTCCACTATGCCGTGGAGTGCCGGCGTCAGGTGATGGGGGCCGATTTTTCCGCCTGCCGCCTGGTGTTCGGGGAGGCGGACGGTCTCCCGGGCCTCACGGTGGACCGCTATAACGACGTTTTGGTGACGGAGGTCCTCTGCGCCGGGACGGACCGGGTGAAGGGGCTTCTCTACCGCCTTCTCCTGGAGGAGCTGGAGGGCGCGGTGACGGCGGTGTACGAGCGGAGCGACAGTCCCCTCCGGGACAAGGAGGGCCTGCCCCGGTTCGAGGGCTGGGCCGTGGGCGAGGCCCCCGGGACCACCGTCATTTCGGAAAACGGCGTGAGATTTGCCGTGGACTACATCCACGGCCAGAAGACGGGCTTCTTCCTGGACCAGAGCCGCAACCGGGCGGAGGTCATGCGTCTGGCGGCGGGCAAGAGCGTCCTGGACTGCTTCACCCATACCGGGGCCTTCGCCATCCACGCCGCGCTGGGCGGGGCGGCCCGGGTGACGGCGGCGGACGTGTCCGCCTCCGCGCTGGATACCGCCCGGGAGAACGCCCGCTTGAACGGCGTCGATTCCATCGAGTTTGTGCAGACGGACGTGTTCGATCTTTTGACGGAGATGGCTGCCCAAAAGCGCAGGGAGTACGACTTCATCGTGCTGGACCCGCCCGCCTTCACCCGCTCCGGCGCCACCGTGAAGGCGGCCTTCCGGGGGTACAAGGAGATAAACCTCAAGGCCATGCGCCTGCTGCCCCGGGGCGGGTACCTCGCCACCTGCTCCTGCTCCCACTTCATGACGGACGAGCTCTTCCGGAGCATGCTCCGTCAGGCCGCCGCGGACGCCCAGGTCTCCCTGCGCCAGCTGTACGTGGGACGGCAGGGCCCGGACCATCCCATCCTCTGGGGCGTGCCGGAGACGGATTACCTGAAATTCTATATTTTCCAGGTAGTATGATCCTAACGGTTGCAAAACGGAAAAAATGTGCTATAATAAATTACAAATAGTTACAAACTACCGCGCATCCGCGGTCGGGATATCCGGGAGGCATGGCATATGAGCCAGAACAAACGAAACAAAAGCTCCGGCTGGGACGACGGCGACATCGACTGGCTGGAGGAGGTCGTCGAGGAGGAGCCGGGCCGGGCGGAGGCCAAGGCCTCCGCGGAGGAGGACTGGGAATTTGCCCGCGCCGGCAGGGCCCCATCCCGGCAGCGGGTCCGTCCCGCGGAGGAGGAGCCGGGATACCGCGCCCACCGCCGGAAGACCAACGTCCCGCTCATCATCGTCATCGTGCTGCTGGTGGGGGGCATGATCTTCGCCGGCTGGCAGCTGGGCACCATCTTCCTGAACTACCACAGGGACCGTTCGGCCTATGACGATCTGGCGTCCAATGCCATCTCCTCGCTTCCCGAGGAGGCCGCACCGAAGCCGGAGAGCAAGACGGAGGAGGAGCAGGCCGAGACCTTCGCCGTCAGCCGCGTGCCCATCTCCGTGGACTGGGCGTATCTCCGGTCCGTCAACAGCGATATCGTGGGCTGGCTGTACTGCCCCGGCACCATCATCAACTACCCCGTCGTCCAGACCAGCGACAACGACTTCTATCTGGATCACGGCTTCGACCGACAGCCCAATACCTCCGGGGCTCTGTTCGCGGATATGAATTCCGCGGCGGGCACCGTCTCCTCCAACTATATCATCTACGGCCACAACATGAAGGATAAGTCCATGTTCGCCACCTTCCACGACTATATGGACGAGGAGTATTATCGGCAGAACCCCACCATGTACTACCTGACCCCCGACGCCTCCTACCGGGTGGACCTGTTCGGCATCCACGTAGTGGAGGGGACGGTGGACAACTATCCCACCCACTTCGCCAGCGGCAGCTACCAGGAATATCTGGACAGCGTCAGCTCCCAGTTCTACTGGTTCAACAAGGACGCCGTGGACACCAGGTATCAGATGATGACCCTCTCCACCTGCACCTCGGCCCAGGGGTATCAGGACGCGAGGCTGGTTTTGCACGGCACCATGGTCCCCATCGAGTGATTTCGGCTTGCTAAATCGCGCGAATGCTGCGTCCGTCCTTCCGCGAACCGGCGTCACATACACAAAGTATGCTCCTGGGCCCGCGGAAGTCCGGCCATCGCCTCGCGTGATTTATCCGCGCCGTGCTTCGCTGTATCGCGCGAATGCTGCGTCCGCCCTTCCGCGGACCGGCGTCACATACACAAAGTATGCTCCTGGGTCCGAGGAAGTCCGGCCATCGCCTCGCGCGATCTATCCGCGCCGCATCGAATATATCCGCGAATGAAACAAAAACGCTCCCCCTTTCGTCTTAACGAGAGGGGGAGCGTTCGCGTCGTTATTTACCGTTTTTTCCGGCTCCGGAGATACACGGTCAGGCAGGCGGCCAGGGCCAGCAGGGAGATGATCCCGCCGGGGATGAGGCCTGTGGGGATATACCGCATCTCCACCGTGTGGGCGCCGGGACCCACCTCCAGCGCCATGAGGCAGTCCTGCACCATCACGGGGGCGATCTTCTGCCCGTCCAGGGTGACGTGCCAGGAGGGGTCGTAGGGGAGGGTGAGCACCAGGAGGCTGTCCCCCTCGCCGGTGGTGAAGGAGCCGATGAAGTGGGAGGAGGAGATCCGGGTGAGCTCACAGCCGCCCTCCGCCAGGGCGGCGGCGTACCGGGCGATGGCGGCGGCGTCCTCCGTGACGAAGGCGGCGGAGTTCACCGTGATATCGGAGGAGGCCTGGAGCTTCACGGTGACGGTGTCCCCGGCGTGATAGTCGCCCATGTACACGGTGCCGTTGAGCTGGGCGGTGGCGTACCAGGCCAGCATGACCCCGTCGGCGTAGAACATGACGCCGGGATTGTCCGGGATGTCCACCTCGGCGTACAGGGGACCGTCCGCGGCGGCGGTGACGGTGTAGGTGATGGAGGCGGGGCTGAACTCCACCCGGGTGAAGCGGTCCCCCTCCCGGGTGAAGTTCTCCGTCTCCGGCTCGGAGACCGACGCGGGGATGAAGACCTGTCCCCCCACCTCCGGCGCGGCGGCGGCGTAGAGATTGTTCATATAGGTGAAGCTGTCCGCCCCGGGGATGGGCTGCGCGGCGGCGGCGTCCGCCGTCCAGCCGATGGGCAGGGCGTTGGTGTTCTCCTCCAGGAGGAAGCCCTCGGCCTCCCCCGCCTGGACATAGCCCTTGGCGGGAGCCTGGGTGACCAGCCACCGGATGCCCAGCAGGGTGTCCGCCGCCGAGGTGACGCCGGGACCGTACAGGGCCCAGTCCTCGTCCCGGTCGAAGCCCAGCCGGTCCATGAAGTCGAGACTGTCCATGGAGACCGTGGAGCCGAAGTAGGTCACGCCGTCATACCCGAAGAGCATGGGCTCGCATCGGTTCATGCTGTAAGAGACGGGGCTCTCCGTCCGGACGAAGGCCGTGCCGTTGTCGATGAGGTCGAAGACCCGGGCCTTGGCGGAGACGTAGTCGACGTAGCCCTGGGCGTCGGTGGATTGGGCGGTGAGGCTGTCCAGGGAGATCTTGGCGTTGACGGCAAGCTCCCCCGTGTGGACGAGGAGGATCGCCGCCGCCAGCACCGCCGTCAGGCGCTTGCCCGCGGAGGGGCGCAGAGCCGAGAGCATGGCGAGACCCAGCACGGCCGCGATGGCCACGGCGGCGATGGCCGCCCGCCAGGTCACATAGTCATAGGTGCGGCCCGCAAAGGTGACGACAGAGGCGGCGGCGATGAGGACCACGGGCAGGATGAGGTGCCAGGGGCGGGTGCCCTCGGCATTCGCCAGCTCCCGGTCCGCGGCGGCGGCCATGAGGAAGGTCAGCAGGAAGGAGTAGCGGTAGTTGTACCAGGTGGGGACGTTGAAGCCGTGCCAGACGAGATCCAGCGCCGTCACGGCGAAGGAGAGGACCATGACCAGCATCAGGCCGCCGGTGAAGATCCGCCGCCGGCCGGGGATACTCCGGTTCGCGAAGTACAGGATGACGAGGCAGACGGTCACCGTGCCGCAGAAGACCTGGGGCAGGCCCTTGAGGTTTATCTCGTTATAGATGAAGGCACCGGGATAGAGCTTCGACATGAACTGCGCGGGAGTGAACTTCAGCGCCAGGGTCAGGATGGAGGGGTCGAAGCTCGCCTTGCCGGTGCGCAGGGAGAAGATGGTGGGCAGAAGGAGCACCGCCGCTAGCCCTCCCGCCGCCAGGCTGGAGAGGACGAACCGCAGGAGGGTCTTCCCGGCATTTTCCCGGGCGGATCGGGGGACGGACAGGAACTCGTACAGGAAGAACAGCACCGAGAAGATGCAGAACATATAGCCGATGTAGAAGTTGAAAAACAGTCCCGCGGCCAGGGTGACGACGTAAAGCCAGGGGCGGCCGTCCTCCGTCAGGCGGGCGATGCCCAGGGCGAGGATGGGCAGCAGCACCACGTCGTCCTGCCAGAGGTAGTTGAAGCTGTACGCCAGCATGTAGGCCATGAAGGCGTAGGCCATGGAGGCCAGGAGGCAGCGGAAGCTCCAGCCGTGGCGGGAGCCGGTATATACGCACATGGTCAGGCCGCACAGACCGACCCGCAGGAAAAACATGACGCTGGCCGCCTGGAGCATGGCCTCCCGGGGGAACAGGAGGGTAAGAAGATGCATGGGGCTCGCCAGATAGTACGCGAAGACGCCGATCATGTTCCCGCCCAGGCACATGCTGGGCAGATACAGCAGGCCCGCGTTCCCGAAGAGAATGTACCGCAGGGAATAGAGGAAGGATATATACTGGTGGGTCATGTCCATGACGCCCAGGGTGCGGGCGCCGAAGGGCGCGAGGCCGCAGACCGCGAACACCGCCGTCATGACGGCGGCGGGCACCAGGAAGGACAGCAGAAGGAGCACAGATCTCCGGGGAGCAGTTCTCATATCAGAAATTCTCTTTTCATTCATTTATTGATAAACGCTTCAAAACCTGTCGGGATATCTGTTACTATATCACAAATGTTCTGGCGCTACAAGGCGGTTTAAGGCCCGGCGGTCCATGATATTCCAGGCCCTGGGACTTGACATGCCGGGACACTTTTATTATAATACGATTTCAGATAATGGACAGCCATGCGGGTTTATCTGCGGGGCGGGAGCGATCCCGCGCCGACGAAACGATAGACCTCGCTGATACGATCATTGGGAGGGATATGATTCGTGTACCGTAAAACGACTCGATGGATATGCTGGCTCCTGCTCCTGGCGCTGTGCGCTACGTTCTTCGCCATCCCGGCTGCGGCCGCGGAGGAGGACGGGGACGACGCCGAGGCATCGGAGCTCCTTGCTGCGGAGGAGACGGAGATCCCTCTCGTGAATATCATCGAGGAGAACCCCGCCCCTGCGGACGAGCCTACGGCGGACGAGCCCGCGGCAGAGGAGCCCGCCCCGGCGGATGAGCTCCCCGCGGAGGATACCGCTGCCGACGCTCCCCCGGCGGAAGAGCCTGCCGATGAAGAGCAGCTCCCGGCGGAGGATGCCGCCGAGCAGCCCGTGGAGGACGACGCCTCCGAGGAACCGTCCGACGAGATGGACGGCGGCCCGGAGGATATCTTCGTCGTCTCCTATTACAGCGGAGAGACCCTCATCCACGAGGAGGAGGTCGCCAAGGGCGGTCATCCCGCGGAGGTTCCTGAGAAGGACGGAGACGAGAAGAAGATCTCCGCCTGGATGGACGGGGACGGCAAGCAGATCGCGCCCGCCGACGTCACCGTGGAGGAGAATACCGCGTTCTACGCGTGGTACGCCCCGAAGCTGAAGACGGCGGAGCATATCAGCTACATCAACGGCATGGGCAACGCCATGTTCAGCCCCGGCGGGTCCCTGACCCGCGCCCAGGCGGCCACGATCCTCTATAAGCTCCTGGACTCCAAGGAGCGGGGACCCTACGCCTGCTCCTTCTCCGACGTGTCCTCCGGCGCCTGGTACGCCGAGGCGGTGATGACCCTGGCGTCCGACGGTATCATCAACGGCTATACCAATGGAACGTTCAGGCCCAACGACCCCGTCAATCGCGCTGAGTTTGTCAAGATGCTGGTAGTCCTTACCGGCGTGACCGGCTCGGAAATCAGCTTCTCTGACGTGAGCGCCACCTACTGGGCGAGGGACTATATCGCTGCCGCTGCTGCCAATGCCTGGGTCAACGGCTATTCGGATGGTACCTTCCGCCCCAAGAACTACATCACCCGCGCCGAGGCGGTGGTCCTGATGAACCGCGTCCTGGGCCGCACGGCGGATGAGGACGCCGTCAAAAACGGCGAGGGCATGCTCCACTTCATCGACGTGCCAGCTTCCGCCTGGTACTACGCCGCCGTGATGGAGGCATCCGTCGATCACGGCTACACCGTGGAGGACGGCAAGGAGACCTGGACGACCTATTCCTCCGGCACCTCCGGACTCTCCGCCGGCGTCCACAAGATCGGCAGCGTCTATGTCTACATCGACGATAACGGCCAGCCCGTCCACATGACGGCGGGCATCACCCGGGTCGGCAGCAAATACTATTATTCCCCCACGGACGGCTATACCTTCACGGCGGATCTCAGCGCCAAGGATGGCTATGTGGTATTTGTCAACGGCACCGAGCAGGAGCTGAAGTCCGGCTTCAATACGATCGGCAGCTCCCTGTTCTACTGGGATTCCTCCGTGGACGCGCCTCAGTACCTGGGCTACGGTCCCAATAAGGTGGCCGGCAGGACCTACTGGGCGGACGCGGACGGCTATATCATCCGCAACGATTTCGGCAAGGGCGTCGTCACCCTGGGCGGAAAGAAGTACCTTTCCAGCGGCTACTGCGACATCATCACCAGCGGCTACGCCTACGCTACCGACAGCTCGACGCCCGCGATCATCGACCTGAAGAACAAGACCTACGAATATGAAGGGCACATGTACTACGTGCAGAACGACTACTCCCTCCTGACGGACGGGTGGATCAACCGCATGTACTTCGACGCGAACGGCCGCTATACCACCGGCGACGCCGAGCTGGACGGGTATGTGGAAAACATCGTCAGCGACTTTATCACGAACAATGCGCTCACCCGCGTCCAGAAGCTGCTGAAGGCGTATTACGCCCTCCGCGGCGGCGAGGGCAGCGACTTCACCCCCAGCGATTTCAAGTATCTGCCAGTTGGCTCGTTCTTCAACCGGTACCGCTACCGTGAAAACAAGGTCTATGACGGACTCATAGGCAGCGCCAAGCAGTTCTACACAAAGCATTACGGCCGCTGCTACGAGTGGGCCACGGCTTACAACTATCTCGCCAAGCGCCTGGGCTTCGACTGCTACTGCGTCGTGGGCGGCATCTTCAGCAACGACGCCCTGCACTGCTGGAACATGATCCGCTGGGACGGCAAATGGCATATCTCCGACGTGGAGATCGAGTGGGGCTGGATGTCCGGCTATTACGGCGGCGGCCTCCGACTGTACCGCAACCTGTTCGACCAGACCCTTTCCAGTGAGTGGGTCACCTTCTACCGAAATCCTGAAGTCTCCACCGTCTGTTACACCTTCCCCGATTGACAACGGAACGCAATATTGGCATCCGTCAACTTTCAAAAGCATTGAAAAAGGAGAAAACACAAAATGAAAAAGCTTTTACCCATCCTGCTCGTCGCGGTCTGCCTGATCGTGGTGGTATGCGCGGCCTGCGGCGGCGGCAGCACGGAATCCGTCCAGGTCTCCGCCACCATGGCTCCTACCCCGGAGATCACCGCTACTCCCGAGCCCACCGCTACCCCGGAGCCCACGGAGGAGCCCGAGGCTACCCCCGAGCCTGAGGAATCTGCCGAGCCCGAGGCTACCCCCGAGGCCCAGGAGGCCGAGAGCGACAATAACTCCAACTCCAACTCCAACTCCAACTCTAACTCTAACTCTAACTCTAACTCTAACTCCAACTCTAATTCGAATTCCAACTCCAATTCCGGTACCGCCGCGGAGGCTACCCCCGCTCCCACGGAGGTCCCCGCCACGCCGGAGCCCACGGCCGCGCCCGATCCCTTCTCCATCGCCAACGGCCTGACCGGACAGTCCGTCAGCGCGCTGTATGCCGCCATCGGCTCCCCCAACTCCTCCAGCTACAGCGCCAGCTGCCTCGTCTTCGACGGTGAGGACGGTCTGCTGTACTACAACGGCTTCACCGTAGCCACCGTCCGCTATTCCGACGGCAGCGAGGTCATCCTCGGCGTATTCTGATACTGATCCCGAATTAAAAGATTAATTCGCGATGCGAATGCAACGCATTCTGTCTTTGTGCTAATGCACAAAGACCCGTCTCATACACTCCCCGACGCGCCTGCGGCGCTATAAAAAGCTTATTCAAGCTTTTTAGCGGGGAGTAGTATGAGGTTGTTGCCTCGGTCCGAAAACAAAGAAACGGCTAAAACCCATGAATCGTGGGTTTTAGCCGTTTTTACTGTCGATCGCCTACGCGGAAGTCTTTATCGGATCTTTTGTACATCCTTGCCGTTGGTTTCTGATACGATATAGTGCGGACGGCGCTTGGTCTCGAGATAAGTCTTTGCGATATACTGTCCGATGACGCCCATGCAGAACAGCTGCAGACCGCCGATGAACACCACGATACAGGCCATGGAAGGCCAACCGAGCACGGGGTCGCCGAAGAGCAGCTTGCGCACGATGATGAACAGGATCATGAGGAAGGAGATTAGCGTCAGCACAAGGCCGCCCATGGAGGCGATGGACAGAGGGACCTGGGAGAAGTTGACGATGCCGTCGATGGAGTATTTGAACAGTTTCCAGAAGCTCCATTTTGTCTCCCCGGCGACCCGCTCTATGTTTTTATAGGGCAGCCAGCAGGTGCGGAAACCTACCCAACCGAAGATGCCCTTGGAGAAGCGATTGTACTCGCTCATCTCCACGATGGCCTCTGTCATATCCCGCCGCATCAGGCGGAAATCCCGCGCGCCGTCCATGATATCCGCGTCGGAGATGCGATTCATGATCCGGTAGAACAACCGGGCGAAGAACGAACGGACGGGCGGCTCGCCCTCCCGGTCCTCCCGGCGGGTGGCAACGCAGTCATATTCCCCGGACTCCAGCTGCTGCAGCATCTCCGGCAGGAGCGAGGGCGGGTCCTGCAGATCTGCGTCCATGACGGCGATGTAATCGCCGCGGGTATTGCAGAAGCCGGCGTACATGGCGGACTCCTTGCCGAAATTGCGGGACAAGGAGAGATAGGTTACGTTCTCGTCCTCCTCCGCCAGGCCGCGCAGGAGCTCCAGCGTGCCGTCGGTGGAGCCGTCGTTCACGAAGAGCAGCTCATAAGTGCAGTCCATGCCCCGCAGGACCGCCGTGGTCTCCCGATAAAAGGCCGGGAGGGATTCCTGCTCATTGAAGCAGGGGACGATGATGGATAGTAGCATGAGGTTATTCCCCTTTCTTTGCGTTGTGGCCCGCCTCCAGAGCGGCCCTGGCTCTTCCGCCGGTGGCGTCCGTCACCCGGGCGGCGAAGGCCGCCGCATCCTCTGCCAGCAGCTCCGCCCGCAGGATGGCGGCGTTGGGATCGGACTCGTAGTCCTGGTCGAGAAGAGTGCCGCCGTACTCCCGGATGAGCCGGTGGATGCGGTCCATGCTCTCCCATGGGACGGTGACGGCTACGGCGGTCTTCTCCGGGTCGGGCTCGGTCCCCGCGTCCGCCAGGGCCAGGGCCGCAGCCTTGGAGTAGGCCCGGACAAGGCCGCCGCTGCCCAGCAGGGTCCCGCCGAAATACCGGGTCACCACGCAAAGCGCGCCGCTGACCGACGCCCCCCGCAGGACCTCCAGCATGGGCGCGCCGGCGGTGCCGCCGGGCTCCCCGTCGTCGGACCAGCGGTAGGCCCCGTCCGGCAGGACCCATGCCCAGCAGTGATGCCGGGCGTCGGGGTACTTTTTCCGGACGGCAGCAAGGCGCTCTTTGGCCTCTTCCTCCCCGGCCACGGGGAAGAGCTCCCCGATGAACCGGGAGCGTTTTTCCTCATATTCCCCCGTGCCGTACCCGGAGGGTTTCAGGCGGTCAGGCATGGCGCTCCACCTCGAATTCCGTCACTCTGGCCCGCAGGTCGGGACGCACCACGGCCAGGATATGGGCGCCGTCGTCCTCGTAGCTCAGCTCCAGGATATTGGCCTCCCTGCGGAGACGGTCCACCAGGGCCGATCTGTCATAGGGGACCACCAGCTGCACCCGGGCAAGATCGCTGCCCAGCTTCTGGCCGATGGCGTAGAGGAGGGTCTTGGTCCCCTCGCCCGTGCGGGCGGAGACGCAGACCTCGTCCTCCCCGCCGGGGAGCCGTCCGAAGTACGCGTCGCACTTGTTGTACACCCGGATACAGGGGGTCTGGGCCGCCCCCAGCCGCCAGATGAGATCGTCCACCACTTGGGCCTGGGTCTCCCAGTCCGGATTCGAGATGTCGATGACGTGGAGCAGAAGATCCGCGTAGGTCAGCTCCTCCAGCGTGGCCTTGAAGGCGTCCACCAGCTCGTGGGGCAGCTTCCGGATGAAGCCCACGGTGTCCGACAGGAGCACCTGCCCCGCCTCCTCCAGGCTCAGCTTCCGGGTGGTGGTGTCCAGGGTGTCGAAGAGCCGGTCCCCGGTCTGGATGCTGTCGCCGGTGAGGGTGTTCAGGAGGGTGGATTTTCCCGCGTTCGTGTATCCCACCAGGGCCACCACGGGCATGGAGTTCTTCTCCCGCTGCTTTCGCTGGGTGCCCCGGACCCGCCGGACCTGCTCCAGCTCCTCCGCCAGCTTCTGGATGCGGCGGCGGATGTGCCGCCGGTCCGTCTCCAGCTGGGTCTCGCCGGGGCCGCGGGTGCCGATGGGGGCGGAGGTGCCCGCCTGGCGCTTTAAGTGGGTCCACATGCCGGTGAGCCGGGGCAGCAGATAGCGGTACTGGGCCAGCTCCACCTGGAGGATGCCCTCCCGGGTGTGGGCCCGCTGGGCGAAGATGTCCAGGATGAGCCCCGTCCGGTCCAGCACCCGGACCCCCAGGGCCTCCTCCAGCACCCGGGCCTGGGAGGGGGAGAGGTCATTGTCGAAGATGGCGAGATCGCACTCCTCGTTCTCGATGAGCTCCTTGAGCTCCTGTACCTTACCGCCGCCGAGGAAGCTGTGGGGGTCGGGCTTGTCCCGGCTCTGGAGCAGGGTGCAGACGGGCTCCGCTCCGGCGGTCTCCGCCAGGGACCAGAGCTCCTCCATGCTGATTTCGTCGCTGCGCTCGTAGGCCGTCATGCCGGCGGCGCTCAGGCCCGCCAGGGCGGCCCGTTCCTTCTTAACAGTCGTGTCTTCTATGGTCGTATCCTCGCAATGGCATTATTTGATGACTACGTTCTCCGCCCCCAGCATTTCCCGCAGCTCCTCCGTCAGGGCGGGGTGGATGACGCAGCGGGCGCCGACGCGGCGCTTGGTGTCCGCGAAATAGACCACCATGGGCTCGCTGCCGGGGAACATGGTCAGGATGAGTTCGATGCGTTTGAAGGCGGGATCCTCCCGGGAGGGGAGCTTCACGTACAGCGTCCGGGGCTTTTCCTCCCCGGCGGGAGGCAATTCGTCTCCCGGACGATGGTCGTCTGCCGGACGGCGGCCGCCGTAGGAGCGGTTCCCTCCCAGGGCGTCCAGGGCGGCCCGGAGGGTCTCCCCGTCCATCTTCTCCCGCAGGGGCTGCACCGCGTCCAGGGTGAGCTGGGGCTCCTTCTCGTCCCGGAGGGTGATGCGCCCGGCGCAGCAGATGGCGGCGTTTTCCTTGAGGAAGCTGCCGCTTTCGTCCAGCACCCGCTGGAAGGCCACCAGCTCCATGACGCCGGTATCGTCCTCCAGGGTGACGTAGCTCATGAGGGAGTTGTTTTTCGTGGCCCGGGTGCGGACGGCGCTGACCACCCCCGCCAGCACCACCCGCTGGCCGTCCCGGAAGCTGTGGGGCTCCCGGTCGCTCTCCAGGTCGGCGTGGATGGCGCCGATGGATACGGCGCCCACCTTCCCGGCGGCGTCCCGGTAGGAGTCCATGGGATGCCCGGAGAGGTAGAGGCCGGTGGTCTCCTTCTCCATGGTCATGAGCTCCATGGGGCTGAACTCCTCCGCGTCCGGCACGGTCAGGCCGGCGGCGGGCTCATCCTCCTCCAGGGAGAACAGGTCCAGCTGGCCGATGACGTTCCTCCGGCCCTCGGTGTTGATGCCCTCCAGCACCTGGTCCAGCACCTGGAGCAGGGCCCTGCGCTTATAGCCCAGGGAGTCGAAGGCCCCGGCGCGGATAAGGCTCTCCACGGGACGGCGGTTGAGCTCCTTGCCGTACATCCGGCGGCAGAACTCGTCGAAGGCGGTGAAGGGGCCGTTCTCCTCCCGCTCCGCCATGACCGCCTGCATGAAGCCCCGGCCGATGCCCTTGACGGCGGCGAGGCCGAAGCGGATGTTGGGTCCGGCCACGGTGAAGTCCGCGTCGGACTCGTTCACGTCCGGGGGCAGGAGCCTTATGCCCATGGCGCGGCATTCGGCGATGTACTCCGCCACCTTGCCGGAGGAGTCCAGAACGCTCGTCAGCAGCGCCGCCATATACTCCCGGGGCCAGTGGCACTTCATCCACGCCGTGCGGTAGCACACGATGGCGTAGCTGACGGCGTGGGCCTTGTTGAATGCGTAGGACGCGAAATCCAGGATCTCGTCGTAGATGCTGTCGGCTACGGCCTCGGGCACGCCGTTTTGGACGCAGCCGGGGATGTCCCGGGCGGGATCGCCGTAGACGAAGGCCTTCCGCTCCGCGTCGATGACGGCGTGCTTCTTCTTGGACATGGCCCGGCGGATCATGTCCGCCTGCCCCAGGGAGAAGCCCGCCAGACGGCGGAAGATCTCGATGACCTGCTCCTGGTACACGATGCAGCCGTAGGTGACCCGGAGGATGGGCTCCAGGAGGGGATGCTTGTAAGAGATCTTTTCCGGATGCACGGCGCAGTCCAGGAATCTTGGGATGGAATCCATGGGTCCGGGGCGGTACAGGGCGATGATGGCGGTGATATCCTCGATGCTCTTGGGCTTGAGGCCCACGGCCACGCCGGTCATACCGGTGGACTCGAGCTGGAAGACGCCGGAGGTGTGTCCGGCGGTCAGCATCTCGAAGGTGGCGGGGTCGTCCTCCGGGATATCGTCCACCCGGAAGGAGGGGTCCGTCCGGCGCACCAGCACGGCGGCGTCCTCCAGGACAGTCAGGTTCCTCAGGCCCAGGAAGTCCATTTTGAGAAGGCCCAGCTCCTCCAGGGTGGTCATGGGGAACTGGCAGACCACGGACTCGTCGTTTTTCGCCAGGGGGACATAGTCCGTCAGCGGGTTGCGGGAGATGACCACCCCCGCGGCGTGGGTGGAGGCGTGACGGGGCATGCCCTCCAGGGCCCGGGCGGTGTCGATGAGGGTTTTGAGCCGGTCGTCCCCCTCGTAGAACTCCCGGAGGGGTTTCGAGATCTTCAGGGCCTCGTCCAGGGTCATGTTCAGGGCGGCGGGGACCTGCTTTGCTACGGCGTCCGTCTCCCCGTAGCTGACGTTCAGGGCCCGGCCAACGTCCCGGATGGCGGCTCTCGCGGCCATGGTGCCGAAGGTGACGATCTGGGCCACGTGGTCCGCGCCGTACTTGCGGTTCACATAGTCGATGACCTCGCCCCTGCGGCGGACGCAGAAGTCCATGTCGATATCCGGCATGGTGACGCGCTCCGGGTTCAGGAAGCGCTCGAAGAAGAGGCTGTACTTCACCGGGTCCACGTCGGTGATGCGCAGGGTATAGCTGACGAGAGAGCCTGCCGCGGAGCCTCGTCCCGGGCCCACGGGGATCCCCTCGTTCTTCGCGTAGTTCACAAAGTCCCACACGATGAGGAAGTAGTCCGTGAATCCCATCTGCCGTATGACTCCCAGCTCATAGTCCAGCTGGGCGGAGAGCTCCTCTCCGTACCCCGGGTAGCGCTGGGCAAGGCCCTCGAAGCACAGGCGGCGCAGGTACTCGAAGCTGTCCGTCTCCCCTTCCGGGAGCTGGAACTGGGGCAGGTGATAGTGGCCGAACTCGAAGGAGAAGTCGCACATATCCGCGATCTTCTGCGTGTTTTCGTAAGCCTCCGGGAAGGCGGGGAACAGGGTGCGCATCTCCTCCTCGGTCTTGAGGTAGAGCTCCTGGGACTCGAATTTCATACGGTCCGTATCGTCCACGGTCCGCCCCGTCTGGATGCACATGAGCACGTCCTGGATGCGGGCGTCCTCCCGGCGGAGGTAGTGGGCGTCGTTCGTCACCACGAGGGGGATGCCCGTCTCCTGATGGAGGCGGATGAGGCCCTGGGCGGCGGCGGCCTCCTCGGTGATGCCGTGGTTCTGGAGCTCCAGGTAGAAGCTCCCCCGGCCGAAGAGCTCATCCAGCTCCAGGGCCCGGGCCTTGGCGGCGGCATAGTCGCCGTTTATGAGCTTCTGCGGGATGTCCCCGGCGATGCAGGCGGACAGGCATATGAGCCCCTCGGCGTACCGGTGCAGCAGGGCCCAGTCGATCCGGGGCTTGATGTAAAAGCCCTCCGTGAATCCCCGGGACACCAGCTCGCAGAGGTTGTGGTAGCCCGTCTCGTTTTTGCACAGGAGGATGAGGTGGGTGTACCGCCGGTCCTCCACCGGGTCCCGGTCCGTCCTGTCCCGGGGGGCGACATATACCTCGCAGCCGATGATGGGCTTGATCCCCGCCTCCACGCAGGCCTTATAGAACGCCACCGCGCCGTACATGACCCCGTGGTCCGTGACGGCCAGGGCGGTCTGGCCCATCTCCTTGGCGCGCTTCGCCATCTCCCCGATGCGGCAGGCGCCGTCGAGAAGACTGTATTCGCTGTGAACATGCAGATGTACGAATGACATGTCGGTCCCTCTTTACTGTCCCAGGGCGGCGGAGAGCTCCAGGAGCTTGCGCAGGCGGTGGTTCATGCAGCTTTTGGTGACGGGGGGATAGGCCAGCTGGGCCAGGTCCGACAGGCTGCAGGACGGGTTGGCGATCCGCAGCAGGGCCGTGTCCTGCAGCACCTGGGGCAGACTGTCAAGGCCCGGTCCCGCCTCGATGGCCCGGATGGCGTCCAGCTGCTGCCGGGCGGCGTCGGTGATCTTGTCGGCGTTGGCCATGTCGCAGTTGGTCAGGCGGTTGATGGCGTTGGCCATGTCCTTCTCCACCTTGGTCTGCATGATCTCCATGGCGGAGACGCCGGCCCCCATGGTGGTGAGGATGTCCTCGATGGCGCCACTCTGCTTGAAGTAGGTGATGAAGCTTGCGTTCCTGCGGGAGTCCTTGGGCTCGAAGCCCATCTCCAGCAGGAGGGCGTGGGTCTCCCGGCATACCCCGGCGTGGCTGGTGACCAGCTCCAGGTGATATCGCTTCCGGGGGTCCGTGACGCTGCCTCCCGCGAGGAAGGCCCCCCGGAGGAAGGCGATCCGGTCGCAGTCGCTCTCCACCATGGCGAGGTTTATGTGGTGGGCCACGGTGCGGGAGGGGTCGTACCCGAAGGCGGCGAAGATGCGCCGGAGCTTGTCCGGGTCCGTGACGCAGAAGGAGCGCTTGCCGGTCTTGTCCTCCGGCGGCATGATGTCGAAGGTCACGCCGAAGGCCTTGCGGAAGAGCCTGGGCAGCCGGGCGGCGAAGGCGTCGCTCTCGGTGATGAAGCGGATGAGCCGCAGGGAGAAGGTGTTGCAGTACAGCAGGGCGCCGTAGGCCTCCGCCAGGGCGCAGCACTTTTTCTGGAGCCCGTCCCGGCAGATCTCGGCTTTGACTTCGGATGAAAAACTCATGGTGTGGATGTCCTGTCAGCAGGCGGTGCGGGTCCCGGCCGCCTCGTAGTATAGCTTCATGAGGGCCCCGGCCAGGGCGTCCGGATCGTGGCGCGCCAGGCCGTTCTTCCAGGAGGCCACCGGCGCGAACACCGGGGTCAGGCCCATGGCCCGCAGCTCGGCGCCGTCGGTGACAACGGGGGCGGCGTTCTCCGGGACGTAAGCGGCGGTCACGTCCTCGGGGATGGGCATGTCGTTTAAGAGGACGTACTTGAAAAGGCCGTCTCCCCCGTGGCGGAGCAGGGCCCGGATGTGGTGGGCGGCGGTATAGCCCTCGGTCTCGCCGTCCTGGGTCATGACGTTCATGACGTAGACCTTCACGGCGCCGGAGGCGCGGATAGCGTCGCACACGCCGGCGGTGAGGAGGTTCGGGATGACGCTGGTATAGAGACTGCCGGGACCCAGGATGATCATGTCCGCGTCGGCGATGGCCTCCAGCGCCGCGGGCAGGGCCGGGGGCGAAGCGGGCTCCACGGAGACCCGCTCGATGACCGCGCTGGTATTCCGCTTATAGTCGGTGATGGTGGTCTCGCCCCGGATGACGGCGCCGTCGCTGAAGCGGGCGCTGAGGGCGATGTCGGCGTTGGTCACGGGCAGGACCCGGCCGGTGATGGCCAGAACGTCGCTGAGGGTGGTCACGGCGGCGTCGAAGGAGGGGGCCATGTCGTTCAGGGCGGCCAGGAGCAGGTTCCCCAGGCTCTGGCCCTTGAGAGAGCCCTCCCGGAAGCGGTATTCGATCATGGCCTGCATGGCGGGCTCGGCGTTGGCCAGGGCCTGGATGCAGTGGCGGATGTCCCCCACGGCGGGGATGTTCAGCTCCCGGCGCAGGACGCCGGTGCCGCCGCCGTCGTCGGTGACGGTGACGATGGCGGTGAGGGCCTCCGTCCGGTTCTTGAGGCCCCGCAGGAGGGTGGACTGACCGGTGCCGCCCCCCAGGACGGCGATGCGGGTGGGCTGTGTCTTCATATCTGACGCTCCTTGTCCCGGTGGGTGACGGAGACGGTGAAGCCGGTCAGCTCCAGGGCGTCCGCCAGGTTTTGGGCGACGGCGACGCTGCGGTGGTGGCCGCCGGTGCAGCCCACGGCCACGGTCAGCTCCGAGCGGTCCTGCTCGTACAGAGGGATGAGAAAGCAGAGCAGGTCCAGGAGCTTGTCTGTCAGGGCCTGGGCGCTGCCGTCCCGCCAGACGTATTCCGCCACGGCGGGGTCGAGGCCCGTCAGGTCCCGGAGGCTGTCGTCGTAATAGGGGTTCGGCAGGCAGCGCACGTCGAACACCAGGTCCGCCTCCTGGGGGATGCCCAGCTTATAGCCGAAGGAGATCATGTTCACGGTGAAGGACTCCCGGTCCGGCTCCACGAGGCTCAGGATGGCGGCCTTCAGGCGGTTGAGGCTCAGGCCGGTGGTGTCGATGATGAGGTCTGCCCGGTCCCGCAGGGGTGCCATCAGGGCGGACTCCCGCTCCAGGGCGTGTCGGATGTCTCCGCCGGGCTCCTCCAGGGGATGGGGACGGCGGCTCTCCTTGTAGCGGCGGAGGATGGTGTCGTACTGGGCCTCCAGGTACAGGATGCGGACGGTGCCCTCCAGCTTCCCCAGGGCGTCCAGCACGCCGATGAGCTCGTTGTGGTCGGGCAGGCTGCGCACGTCCATGACGAGGGCCGCCCGCTCATACCGGCCCTGGGCAGCGCTGCACAGGGCGGCGAACTGGGGCAGCAGCGCCGCCGGGAGATTGTCCACGCAGTAGTAGTTCAGGTCCTCGCAGATGTCCGCCGCCCGGGTCTTTCCCGCGCCGGACAGGCCTGTGATGATGAGAAGCTCCATGGCGTTCACTCCTGTATGATCCGGACCTCCGGCTCCAGGAGGATGCCGGTGCGGTCCGAGACGGTCTTTTGTATGTGCGCGATGAGGCGCAGCACGTCCCCGCAGGTGGCGCCGCCGGTGTTCACCACGAACCCCGCGTGCTTGGGGGAGACCTGCGCCCCGCCCACGGAGAAGCCCTTGAGCCCCGCCTCGTCGATGAGGGCGGCGGCATAGCCGCCCTGGGGCCGCTTGAAGGTGCTGCCCGCGGAGGGCATGTCGAGGGGCTGGCTCGCACGACGCTTGTCGGCCAGCTCGCGCATCCGGGCGGCGATGACCTCCGGGTCTCCGGGGGTCAGGGCGAAGACCGTCCGAAGCACCACGCAGTCCCGCCCGGAGAACACGCTGTGCCGATAGGAGAAATCGTGCTCCGCGCCCCGGAGGACCCGGCGGGTCATATCCTCGTCCAGGATCTCCGTCTCCGCGATCACGTCCAGCAGAGCCTTGTATGTGGCGTTTTCGGGGACAAGCGCATCCGGTATCTTCGGCATTATCACTTCTCCCGCACCGTATTTCCAGTCCGGCGGCCAGGGCCTCGGCGGCGGTTTTGGCCAGGGTGGCCCCCGCTCCGGCGGAGACCCGGTCTCCCTCCACGGCGACGGAGCCCGTGCCCGGGGCGGTCTTCACCACCACCCGGCTGAGGCCCTCGTCGGGAAACAGGAGGTTCGTGCCGTTTCCGAGCAGGAAAGGCCTGACGCCCCGCCCCTTCAGAAAGACGCACAGCCCGGAAAGCTCCTCCACGCTCCCGGGCAGGAGCATGAGGGCCGCGGGCCCGCCGATGCGGAAGGAGGTATGGCGGCTGAGAGGCTCGTTTTCCCGGCGCTCCAGGCCGGGGAAGGCCGCGGCGATATCACGGATGAGAGAGGGAGAAATACTCACGGGAAAGACTCCTTAAAATTCGATGCCGGCGTTGATGTTCTCGTCGATGCGGCGGGCCAGCTCCTCGGCGGCGCTGTACCCGGACTTCCGCTGGCGGTTCGTCATGGCGGCCAGCTCCAGGATGACGGCCAGGTTCCGGCCCGGCCGGACGGGGATGGTCACCAGGGGGACGGAGACGTCGAGGTAGGTGGTGGTCTTCGTCTCGATGCCCAGGCGGTCGTAAGCCTTCTGGTCGTCCCACAGCTCCAGGGACACCGCCAGGTCGATGGGGCAGGAGGGCTTCACAGCGCCGATGCCGTAGACCTGCTGGACGTTGATGACGCCGATGCCCCGGAGCTCCATGAAGTACTGGATGATGGAGGGGGAGCGCCCCTCCAGGGAGTCCCGGGAGGTGCGCAGGATCTCCACGGCGTCGTCCGCGATGAGGCGGTGGCCGCGTTTTATGAGCTCCAGAGCGGTCTCGGACTTGCCGATGCCGCTGTCTCCGGTGATGAGCATGCCCTCGCCGTGGACCTCCACCAGCACGCCGTGGATGGTCTGGCGCAGGGCCAGGTGACGGCGCAGGGTGCCGATGAGCTGGGCGTAGAACTCGGAGGTGTCCATGTCCGTGGTGAGGACGCTGACGCCGTATTTCTCCGCCATCTCCAGGCATTCGGGCAGGGGCGCCTCATTGTGGGCGACGATGATCCCGGGGACCCGGTGGCTCATGATGATCTCAAAGGCGGCGAGACGCCCCTCCCGGGTCATCTCCGCCAGCAGGGCGTGCTCCGCCTTGCCCAGGATCTGGAGGCGGTCGGTGTCGAAGTATTCGAGATGGCCCAGGAGCTGGATGCCCGGGCGGTTCAGGTCCACGGAGGTGATGGCGATGTCTTCATAGCCGGGGGCGGCATAGGCGACCTTCAGGTCATGCTCCGCCGCTACCAGGGACAGCTTTACGGAATACTGCATGGGAACACCCCGTTTCATTTTTATGACTTACCTTTTATTTTAATACAAGTTCCGGTATTTGCGCAAGCATATGCGGAAAAAAGCGAAAAAAACCCGATGTGGAACAGGGTGTGGATGTGTGTGGAACAGGGGACGGTTCTATGTTCCATTTTGGAACATAGAACCGTCCCCTGTTCCACTATACTGTTCCACGCTCACACCGCTGCAAAACAAAAAATCCCCGGAGCTTACACTCCGGGGATCGTTTGTTACGGAAAAAATCACACCGCGCGCTGGACCTTGCCGCTGCGCAGGCAGCGGGTGCACACGTAAACATGCGTCGGGGTACCGTTGACGACCGCCTTGACGCGCTTTACGTTGGGCTTCCACATACGGTTGGTGCGCCTGTGGGAGTGGCTGACCTTGATGCCGAAAGTCACACCTTTTCCGCAAACCTCACATTTTGCCATCGTAATCAGCTCCTTCCTGCCGTTTCCACGAACAGCCTCAATATAATAGCAGACGGAAACGGGAATTGCAAGCATTTTTTTTATTTTTCGAAAAAATGCGAAAAACGGCGGAAGATCTCACTTCTTTTTCCGGCCTACCAGCATGATGCAGCCGGTAGTCACCGCCAGCAGCGCCACCACCAGCACCACCCCCGTGGACTGGAAAAAGGACGTCGGCGCCGTGTCGGGATGGGACAGGTCGATCCACCCCTGGATCCAGGTCCCGTCCTCGTACCACTCCACGTAGCCCCATTCGTCCCCGTTCCTGTCGGTCCAGACGTAGGGCGTCGCAACGCTGTCTCCCGCGGCGATGACGCCCACGGCGGAGGGGGTCTCCGGGTCGGCATAGACGGTGGTGTCCGCGGCGGCGAGGTAGCCCTCGTCGGAGGCGCGGCACTCGTCGTAGTGCGTGAAGTAGAAATCGTCGTCCGGCTCCCAGATCACGTCGGCCATGGCCGGGACGGCGAGCCCGGCCGCGAGGGCAAGGCACAGGAGGACAGTCAGCGCTTTTTTCATTGGGTTCGGCTCCTTGTCATAGGATTTGGCGGAGCAGGAGCCCCAGCCCGAAGGACAGGGCGTTGGCCGCCAGGGAAAAGAGATAGGGCCGGCGCAGTTCGGCGCGGCAGGTATGATAGACGAGGCCCTCCGCGCCCACCGCCAGAAGCTCCAGGGCGGCCACGGCGGCGGCGCGGTACGGCAGACCGTACATCCGCCAGAGGATCGCCGTCAGGGCCACGGGAGGGTTGGTGAGGAGATTCGCCAGGAAGACCAGCAGCAGGGTCCGGCCCTTCCTTCGGAGCGACAGGGCAAGGCCCAGCTCGATCACCAGGGTCAGTCCCAGGGATATGCCCAGGGCGGGGACTGCGCCGCTCATGGGCGCTTGCCCAGGGCCGGCAGCAGCAGCGCCAGGGACAGAAGGCAGGCGCCGGCGTACACCCATGGCCCGCCGGGAAGGGGAAGGTCGAGATACGCGGGCAGGAAGCCCAGAAACAGCGCGAAGGTCAGAAGCCCGAAGGAGAAGCCCTCCGCCCCCGGCAGCAGGTCCGCCGCGCCCCGGAGGGTGACGGGCATGGTCATGTTGAACAGCAGCACGGCGGCGCAGCCGCAGACGGGACTGCCCGACAGGAGAAACAGCGCCGCGGCAAGACCCAGGGACGCCAGGGCGGCCGTCCGTACGCCGAGACGGTCGGAGGCGCGGCCTCCCAGGGCCTTTCCCATGGCCACGCACAGAACGAAGACCCAGGCCCAGCCCCCTGTCTTCCAGGGAAAGACCAGGAGAAATCCCGTCAGGGACCGCAGGACCACCACGAGGAACAGGGCGGTCAGGGCCGGGAGCCCCGCCCCGGACAGCTCCAGAGACACGGACTTGGGAGCGCTCTTCCCGCAGAGGAGCCATACGGCGGCGGCGGCACCCAGCAGGAGGACCGGCGGCAGGAAGGCGGGAGCCCTGCCCCGGCCCAGCGCCGCCCCCAGGAACAGGCCCAGGGCCCCGGGGGAGACGAACACCCCCAGAGGTCCCGCCTTTCCCTCGCTGAGGGCCAGCACGTCCCGGCCGCCGCCGATGTGGTAGAGGGCGTTCCCCAGGCCGGAGATCACAGCCAGGGCCATGGGCGCGCCGGGGAGAAGGTACGCCGCGCTCACCAGAAGGCATCCGGCCCCGGCGAAGCCCCGGCCGTTCCCGAACCGGTCCGACATGAGGCCCAGGGGCATCTGCCCGGCGAAGGCGAAGAAATCATACAGCAGGACCGCCTCGGTCCAGGACCCGGAGGGCCGGACCCAGCGGAGCATGGCGAAGGCGCAGGCGAGATCCACGAGAAAATGCCCCGCGGCAAAGACCGCCACGGTCCGGTGCTTCCCCATGCTATCGCCTCCCTTTGCCCATTGGACGCGGAGAGCCGGGAAAAGGTTCCCGGCTCGTCTGTCACGCTTCGTCGTTTTTCGTCACCCGGATCCGCTCGACCCGCTTGTCGTCCGCCGCCAGGACGGTGACGGTCAGGTCCCCGTAGGTCAGGGTGTCGCCGGGCTCCGCGAAGCCCTCGTTGAGCTCCATGACCCAGCCGCCCACGGTCTCGCTGTCGAAGTCGAACTCGTCCTCGTCCAGCCCCGCCAGGTCCAGGAAGTCGCCGATGGCCATATCGCCGTCCAGCTCCCAGCCGCCCTCGGCGGTCTCCACGACCTCCTCCGGCTCCACCTCGTCCGTCTCGTCCCAGATGTCCCCCACCAGGGACTCCAGCACATCCTCCAGGGAGATGACCCCGGCGGTGCCGCCGTACTCGTCGGTGACGATGGCGAGATGGGTCTTCCGGCGCTTGAGCTCCTCCAGCACGGCGGGGAGCTTCACGGTCTTATAGATGAAGCAGGGCTCGCTGAGTAGGGGGCGGATGTCGATGGGGCCGTCGTCCCCGTCCAGCAGGGCGCGGAACAGGGCGTTCAGGTGCAGAACGCCGATGATATTGTCGGTATCGCCCTCGTACACCGGCAGGCGGGAGTAGGGGGCGTCGTTCACGGCGGTGAGGATGTCGGTCCAGTCGTCCTCGATGTCGATGGCGGTCATGTCCACCCGGGCGGTCATGACCTCGCTGGCGGCGATCTCGCCGAAATCCAGGGCGGCCTGCAAAAGCTCGCTCCTGTCCTCGTCGATGACCTCCTCGTCCTCGGCGGTCTCGATGATGGACTGGAGCTCCTCCACGGCGGCCTCCTGGGCCTCCTCCGCGTCCACCTCCGGCGCGGGCATCAGCCGGGTAAAGAGCTCCGTGAGCTTCACGGCGCACCACACGAAGGGCCGCAGGACCACGGACAGCGCCGCCACCGCCCCGGCGATCACCAGGGAGAGGCGGTTGGCGTTCTTCTTCGCCAGGATCTTGGGGATGGTCTCCCCGAAGAGGATGACGATGAGGGTGACGCACACCGTGGCCACCGTGGCGCAAAGACCGTCCGCAAGGCCGGTCCTGGCCGCCACCGCCAGGGCGATGACGGAGCTGAGGGAGGACGCCGCCACGTTCACGAGATTGTTCCCGATGAGGATGGCGCCCAGGGCGTTGCCGAACTTATCCAGCAGGGCCAGGGCGGTGACGGCCCGGCGGTCCCCATCCTCCGCGGCGCTCTCCAGGCGGAGGCGGTTGGCGGCGGAGAGGGCCATCTCCGAGGCGGAGAAGAAGGCCGAGAGAGCGAAGCACAGCAGAAGGGAAAGGATATACGCGGTCATGCGCCCTCACCTCCCTCCCCGGGGGCCGGGTCCGGCAGACGCCGGACGGTGAGCTTCCGGATGCGGTGCTGATATACGTCGGAGATGGTGAACTCCAGTCCGTGATAGGTGAAGCGATCCCGCTGGGCGGGCATGAGGTCGAACTGCTCCAGGGTCCATTCGCTGAGGGACTTGTGGATGAGCTCCTCGTCGTCCTCCGGGTCCTCGAAGTCCATGAGCTCGAAGGCCTCCTGCACGTCGAGGCGGGCGTCCAGTTCGTACCGGCCGCCGCCCAGAGGCTGGTAGAACTCCTCCACCACGTCCTCCTCGTCCCAGATCTCGCCCACCAGCTCCTCCAGGATGTCCTCCACTGTGACGATGCCCAGGGTGCCGCCCCAGGCGTCGGTGACGATGGCCATGTTCAGGCGGTTGCGGCTCATCTCGGGCAGAAGATCGTCCACGTTTGTGGTGGCGGGGACGAAATAGGGCTCGTCCAGCAGGGACCGGACGTCCACCTGCCCGTTCCGGGCGAGCCACGCCTTGATGTACTTCCGGATCTGCATGGTTCCGACGATATTGTCCACCGAGCCGTCGTACACGGGGATGCGGCTGTGCCGCTGCTCCCGGATGAAGGCGGTGATCCGCTCCGGGGGCCAGGAGATGTCCGCCGCGGCCATGTCCACCCGGGCGGTGAGCACGTGCTCCACGGTGATGTCCCCGAACTCCAGGGCGGACTGGACCAGGTCCCCCTGGTCCTCGTCCAGGGTGCCGGCGTCGGTCATGTCCTCGATGATATCGTACAGCTCATCCTCCGTGACGGAGACCTCCCCGTCGCCCCTGGTGAGCTTGGCGGCGGCCTGTCCCGCGGCGGTGAGGAGATTGGCCAGAGGCGCGAAAAAGCGCATAAAAAAGCACAGCGAACCCGCGGTGTTCAGGCACAACCGCTCGCTGTATCTCTTGGCCGCGGATTTGGGGAGCATCTCGCCCAGGAAAAAGAGGACGAGGGTCGTGGCGACGGTGCCCCAGACCGCCGCGCCGGTGCCGAAGCGCTTCGTCACCAGGACGGTGACGATGGCGGCGGCGGACAGGTGGACGATGTTCGTGCCGATGAGGATCGTTGTGATGGCGCGGTCAAAGTCGTCCAGCACCCGGAGGGCCTTTCTGGCCCGGGCGTCTCCCTTTTCCTGCCTCGCCCGCAGGCGCGCGCGGGACGCGGAGGCGAAAGCCGTCTCCGCGGCGGCGAAATATATGGCGCAGGCCAGAAGCATGACCAGCGCGGCTATGGAAAGCCAACTGCCATCATCCATGGAGGATGACCACCTCGTTTTTCTTACAATATAGTTATGGGCATTCTAGCATGAAACCTACTTTACGTCAACAGACCCGGCGTTCTTCTTTTGCGCGACGGTGTTGGTGTCGATCATGCCGCGGAAGACCACCAGCTTGTCGTAGAGGAATTCCAGGACGAAATTGGCGATCATGTTCAGGGCCGTCACGAGATATTCGTTCCAGCCGAGATCCTCCGCCAGCCAGTCCCCCAGCAGGGTGGAGACGGGGGTGAACACGAGATAGAAGAGGAAGGCCAGCAGCATCTGCCGGGCGTAGCTGCCCTCCGCCCGGAAGGCGTAGCGCCGGTTCAGGGTGAAGTTCCATACGACGCTCAGCACCAGCGCCGGCAGATAGCAGGCCCAGTACCCCCAGCCCGCGAATTCGTTCAGCAGCGTGAAAACGGCGATCTCGATGATCCCCGCCGACGCGGAAAACAGCGCGAATTTTATGAAGCGCAGGATCTCTTTCCCTTTTTCGGAGCTCATGTGTCTACCCTCCCGGCGGCGTGCCGTGTCAATTCCATAAATTTATTTAAGTATATCACAGGTGGGCGGAAAATGGAACACCGGATGCTTTAAGATACACATAAAATGTAGCGCGAAAGGACGGGGTATGGTAAACTATGGGCATGATACGACTGATCTTGGGACGGGCGGGGACCGGCAAGACCGCCCGGGTGCTGGGACAGATCGCCCGCCTGACCGCGGAGGGTCGGGGGGGCAATGTCCTTCTGGTGCCGGAGCAATACAGCCACGAGGCGGAGCGGGAGCTCTGCCGCGCGGCGGGGGACAGACTGAGCCTGTACGGGGAGGTGCTGTCCTTCACGGGCCTTGCCCGGAGGATATTCGCGGAATTCGGCGGCGCGCGCCCGGTGATGGACCGGGGCGGGCGCCTGCTCTGCATGGCCTGGGCCATGGACCGTCTGCCGCCGGAGAGTCTGCGGCTGTACCGCCGGGGACGGAAGGACGTCCGGGTGGCGGACAGTCTCGTCCGGACGGCGGAGGAGCTGAAAAACGCCGGCATCGACGCGGAGCGGCTCCTGGCCTCGGCGGAAGAGGAGGACCTGCCGGGGCTGCTGGGGGACAAGCTCCGGGAGCTGGCCCTGATCCTGGAGGCCTACGACGCCGCCCAGCGGCGGAGCGCCGCGGACCCCACGGAGGCGCTGGCGTCTCTGGCGGAGCGCGTGGCCCTGGACCCCGCCGTTCGGGAGAGGGCCGCCGCCCTGCGGCTTTTCGTGGACGGGTTCTCGGACTTCACGGAGCTGGAAAAGCGGGTCCTGCGGGAGTTCATCCGCGCCGGCGCGGAGGTGACGGTTTGCCTGACCTGTCCGGCGGAGGGCGGGAGCGAGGGGCTCTTCTCCCTGACGGAGAGCACCCTCCGCTGGCTGGAGGAGACCGCCCGGGAGGCAGGGGTCCCCTGCCTGCGGGAGACGGCGGAGCCGGAGGGGGAGGAAGGCCCCATCCGGTTCTTCGCGGAGCATCTATTCGACTTCACCCGGGACGAGCCCCCGGCGGCGGGAGATTCCATCCGGCTGGTGACGGCGGCGGACCCATACGAGGAGTGCGAGCTGGCGGCCTCGGCCATGGCGGAGCTGGCCCGGCGGGGGGTCCGCTGGCGGGAGATGGCGGTGGCGGTCCGGGGCTTTGCCGATTACCGGACGGCCCTGGAGAGCGCCTGTGTCCGGTACGAGGTGCCCCTGTTCCTCTCCGGACGGGGGGACATGCTGCGCAAGAGCGTGCCGCTTTACATCGCCTCGGCGCTGGAGGCGGTGACCCGGGGGTATGAGTACGAAGCCGTGTTCGGGTATCTCAAGACGGGCCTCGGCCCCATCAGCCCGGAGGAGTGCGATATCCTGGAGAACTACGCCGTCCTGTGGAATATCCGGGGGAGCATGTGGGACAAGCCCTTCACCATGCATCCCGGCGGGTACAACATGCCCTTTGACGAGAACGCCCGGACCCGGCTGGAGGCTCTGAACGGCCTTCGGGCGCGGGTGATCGGGCCTCTGAAGAAGCTGGAAAACGACATGAAGACCGCCTCCGACGCCCGGGGACAGGCTCAGGCGCTGGCGGAGCATCTGGTGGACAGCGGTCTGCCGGAGCGGCTGGACGCCCGGAGGGACGCCCTGGAGGCCGCGGGACGGCTGGAGGCTGCCGCGGAGTACGATCAGCTGTGGGAGACGGTGTGCGCCGCCCTGGAGCAGTTCGCCGCCGTACTGGGGGACACCCCCATGGACGCCGCCGGGTTCCGGGAGCTGTTCTGCCGGATGCTGTCCAAGTACGACGTGAGCGTCATCCCCGTGTCCCTGGACCGGGTCCAGGCGGGGGACTTCGACGGGATGCGCCGGCGGCATATAAAGCATCTGTTTGTGCTGGGGGCGGCTGACGGAAGGCTCCCCGCGCCGGAGGAGCCTGCGGGGGTGTTCACCCCGGAGGAGAGAGAGGCTCTGACGGCCCGGGGCCTGGCCCTGGGCGGACCGGAGGAGGATCTGACCCGGGAGCTCTGGCGGATATACAGCTGCCTGTCCCTGCCCTCCGATACATTATATATCAGCTGGCCCAGGTCCGGCGCGGAGGGGGAGACGCGGCCCTCCGTGGCGGCGGAGCGGGCCATGGCCCTCTTCGGCCTGACGCCGGAGCGGGGGGACATCCGCCGGGCCCGGACCTTCTCCCGGGAGGCGGCGTACACCCTGGCGGTGCTGGGGCAGGCGGGGGACCGCTCTCCTGCCTGCGCCGCGGCGCTGGCGTATTTCCGCGGTGAGGGACAGGGGGAGGAGCTGCGCTCTCTCGTGCGGGAGGCCTCCGCCGGCCGGGGCCGCCTGGGACCCGAGGCGGTGGAGCGGCTCTATGGGGAGAAGCCCGCCGTCACAGCCACCCGCGCCCAGAAGTTCGGGGACTGCCGCTTCGCCTACTTCATGCAGTACGGCCTGAACGCCAAACCCCGGCAGCGGGCGGTGTTCGACGCCCGGGACAACGGCACCTTCATGCACTGGCTCCTGGAGAAGACCGCCGGGGATGTCATGGTCCGGGGCGGCTTCGATCATGTTTCGGAGGAGGAGATCCTCCGGATCGCCGACGACCGGGTGGAGGAGTATATCCACCGGGAGCTGGAGGATTTCGCGGCCAAGACCGCCCGGTTCGAGTACCTGTTCCGGCGGCTGAAGACCGGCGTGCGCCGCGTGGTGGCGGAGCTGTGGCGGGAGCTGAAGGACTCCGCCTTCCGGCCTGTCGCGCTGGAGCTGGACCTGTCCGCGGAGGGGGTCCTTTCCCCGGAGGGGGACGGCGGCCTGCGGCTCTTCGGACAGATCGACCGGGTGGACGCCTGGGAGCACGACGATGTCCTGTACCTGCGTGTGGTGGACTATAAGACGGGGAGGAAGAAATTCCGCCTGTCCGATATCTGCGAGGGCATCAACATGCAGATGCTCCTGTACCTCTTCGCCCTGACGGAGCGGGGCGGGACGTATTTCAAAGAGCGCGGCTTCGGAGACAAGGAGCTGCGTCCGGCGGGCGTGCTGTACTCCCCGGCCCGGTTCCGGGTGGTGAAGACCGACGGCGACAGCGTGGAGAAGCGCGCTGCCCGGGACCGCCTGGCCGGGACGGATTCGGAGGCGAAGCGCTCCGGCCTCGTGCTGGACGATCCAGCCGTCCTGGAGGCCATGGAGCCCGGGGACGTGAAGCGCTTCCTGCCGGTGACGCTCAAGCGGGACAAGGACACCGGCAAGGCGGAATACGCCGGACAGCTGGCGAGACTGGAGGACTTCGGCGCTCTGAGCAGGTTCATCGACGGCACCCTGCGGGACATGGCGTCGGAGCTCCGGGCCGGGAGCATCGAGGCGGACCCCTGGTTCGAGAACCTGCGGGTGAACGCCTGCGTGAGCTGCGAGTTCGCCTCCGCCTGCCTCTTCGACGAGGGGACCGACGGCTGGCGGCTGCGGGAGAGCCTGGACACGGAGGAGGCCTGGGAGAAGATCCGGGGGGTCGGTCATGAGTGATATCAGCTTTACAAACGCCCAGAGGGAGGCCATATTCACCTGGGACCGGCCGGTGCTGGTCAGCGCCGGCGCGGGCAGCGGCAAGACCCGCGTCCTCACCCAGCGGCTCATCGAGCGGGTCCTGGCGGGGGAGGATATCGACCGCTTCCTGGTCATCACCTTCACCCGGGCGGCGGCGGCGGAGCTGCGCAGCCGCATCCTGGGGGAGCTGAACCGCCTCTGCTCGGAGCGCCCGGAGGACAAGCGACTCCGGCGGCAGAGCGCCCTGCTGTACCGGGCGCAGATCGGCACCATCGACAGCTTCTGCACCGCCGTGGTGCGGGAGAACGCCCAGCTGCTCCAGATCTCCCCGGCCTTCTCCGTCCTGGACGAAGACCGGGCGGAGGAGCTGCTGGTCCGGTCCCTGGACGAGGTGATGGAGCGGGCCTACGAGACCATGGGGGAGGACCCCGCCTTCCGGGCGCTGGCGGACAGCGTGGGGGCGGGGCTGGACGACGCCGCTCTGGCGGCGGCGGTGCTGGCCCTGTACCGGCAGATGCAGAGCCAGGCCTTCCCCCGGGCCTGGGCGGAGGAGAAGCTCCGGCTCCTGGACGTTTCCGGCGTCTCGGACGTGGCGGAGACTCCCGGGGGCGCCTGCGTCCTCCGGGACACGGCGGCGTCCGCGGCCTACCGGGCGGAGCGGCTGGAGGCGGCGGTGGAGCTCATGACGGACCCGGCGGACGACGCTTTCATGGACGGCTACCGGGAGAGCTTCTCCTTGGCGGCGGCGCTGTACCGGGAGATCGGCCGGGCCTGCGGCTCGGGCTGGGAGGCGGTGCGCCGGGTGCTGGCGGAGGGCTATCCCGCCCTCAGCCGCAAGCGGAAGAACGTGGACGAGGAGCTCAAGGCCCGTGTCAAGCCCGTCTGGGACGAGGGACGCAAGGCCTTCCAGACCGTGACCGCCGCTTTCGAAAAGGACGGGGAGACGGTGCTGGCCGAGATCGCCCGGACGCGGCCCATGCTGACGGTGCTGACGGAGCTGGCCTTCCGCCTGGAGGAGGAGTACGCCCAGCGGAAGCGCCGCGCGGACGCCTGCGATTTTTCCGACGTGGAGCACTTCTGCGTGAAGCTCCTGTACGAGGAGGAGAACGGCGTGGCGGCCCAGCTGTCCCGCCGGTTCGCGGAGGTCATGGTGGACGAGTACCAGGACGTGAACGATGTGCAGGAGCGCATCTTCCGGAAGATCGGCGGCGGCAGGCTCTTCATGGTGGGAGACGTGAAGCAGTCCATCTACCGGTTCCGTCTGGCGGAGCCGGAGATCTTCCGGCGGAAGTACGACGCCTTCTCCGCCGGAGGGGACGGCCGGGCGGTGGACCTGCAGGAGAATTTCCGCAGCCGTGGCGCCGTGCTGGACGCCTGCAACGCCGTGTTCTCCCGGATCATGTCCCCTGCCCTGGGGGACGTGGCCTACGACGGCCGCGCCCGTCTCGTCCGGGGAGAGAGCTACTACCCGGATCGGGAGCGGGAGCCGAAGCCGGAGCTGTGCCTGGTGGACCGGGGAGAGCTTCCCAAGGCGGACCGGGCCATGGCGGAGCCCAGGTATGTGGCGGCCCGCATCAGAGCCATGGTGGAGGCGGGAGAGCCCGTGTACGACGGCGCGGGAGGCACCCGGCCCGTGGAGTACGGGGACATCGTCGTCCTCCTGCGGACGGCGAACACCACCGGCGGCGCGTTCCGCAGGGCGCTGACGGAGGCGGGCATCCCGGTGATCGCCCGGCAGGGCGGGGGCTTTTTCGCCCAGCCGGAGATCCGCTTCTGCGCCGCCATGCTGGCGGTGGCGGACAATCCCCGGCAGGATATCCCCCTCATTGCCGCCATGCGGGGCCTGCCCTTCGCCTTCACCCCGGACGAGCTCTCCGCCGTCCGGGCGGCGGACAAAAAGTGCGACCTCTGGGACGCCCTGCGCCTGCGGGCGGAGGCCGGAGACCAAAAATGCGCCCGGTTCATCGCCGCGGTGGAGGACCTGCGGGACCGGGCCCGGGAGGAGCCCACGGAGGCCCTCCTACGCCGCCTGTACGACCGGACGGGATTATTTGCCGCCTGCGCAGCCATGCCGGACGGCGTCCGCCGGGGCGCGGCCCTCATGCAGCTGTATGAGTACGCCCGCCGGTTCGAGGCGGAGGGAGAGCGGGGCCTGTTCCGGTTCGTGGCGTGGCTGCGCCGCCTGGAGGAGCAGGAGGCGGAGCCCCCCGGGGAGACGGAGGGGAACGCCGTCCGCATCATGACCATCCACAAGTCCAAGGGCCTGGAGTTCCCCGTGGTGTTCCTGGCGGACACGAACCACGACTGGACGGGCCGGGGCGGCGGTCAGGTGCGCTTCCACAGCGAGCTGGGTCTGGGCATGCGCCTGACGGACCCGGACTCCGGCGTGAGCTGGCCCACCCTGCCCCTGACCGTCATCCGGGACCGGGCCAAGGGAGAGGAGCTGTCCGAGTGGGTCCGTCTGACCTATGTGGCCATGACAAGGGCCAAGGAGCGGCTCATCCTGACCTGCGCCTCGGACGGCGCGGCGGAGGTCCTGGAGGCCCTGGGCGGGCCCTCGGAGGGGCCGCTGCATCCCCGGGCCCTGGCGGAGGACGCTAACATCGGCAAGTGGCTCGCCCGGGCTGCGGCGGCGGACGGGGGCCGGACCATCGTCACCCGGATCGCCGCGGGGTCGGCGGCGCCGCCGGAGGAGCCTTCACTTGTACCCGGGGAGGACGCCCCGGAGGCGGACCCGGAGGCGGTGCGCGCCCTGGCGGAGCGGCTTTCCTGGCGCTATCCAGCCGCGGCCTCGGAGGAGCTGCCCTCCAAGCTGACGGCCACCGGCCTTCCCGGTGAGGAGGCGGATCCGGAGGCCATGCCCCTGGAGCGCCGGAGAGGACGGGCCGGGCGTCTGCCGGAGCTGGGCCGCGAGGACCGGCCCCTGACGGGGACGGAGCGGGGCGTGGCCGCCCACCTGGTGATGCAGTATATCGACCTGGAAAAGACCGGGGACGAGGAACAGATCCGGAGCGAGATCCTGCGCCTGCGGGATGGGGGCTTCCTGGACCCAAGGCAGGCGGAGGCCGTGTCCCCGGCGGACATCCTGGCGTTCTTCACCTCCCCTGTCGGACGGCGGCTGCTGGCGGCGGACAGGGTCATGCGGGAGTTCCGCTTCTCCCTGCTCTGTCCCGCGTCCCGCTGGTATCCGGAGGCGCCGGAGGGGGAGGAGATCCTGCTCCAGGGCGTGGTGGACTGCTGCATCGAGGAGAAGGGCCTTCTCACCGTCATCGATTTCAAGACCGACGCCGCCGTGGAGCCGGAGCGCTACGCCGCCCAGGTGGAGGCCTACGCCATGGCCATGGAGCGGGTGACGGGCAAGCCCGTGGCCGGAGCCGTGCTGTGGTATCTGCGGCGGAGACAGGCGGCGCAGATCCCCTGGGACCGCGAAAAAAGTGTTGCAATTTCAGATAAAGTGTGATAACATGCCCAATGCGTCTTGTAACGGCGGGAGCTTCCCGTACTCAAGATAGTCTTAAACGAGGTGAACCGAAATGAAGGAAGGCATCCATCCCAAGTATTACAAAACCACCATCCGCTGCGCCTGCGGCAACGTCATCGAGACGGGCTCCACCCGCGAGAACATCTCCGTCGAGATCTGCTCCAAGTGCCACCCGTTCTACACCGGCAAGCAGAAGCTGGTGGATACCAGCGGCCGCGTGGATAAGTTCAACAAGAAGTACGGCCTGGGCTGATCCGCCCTCACATTCGAGTGTTGACGTCCGTTCCCCTTGGGGAGCGGACGTTTTTTTGTCGGTTTTTACAGATTTTATTCGATGCCGCTGTGCGAATTCCATAGTAAACTACTGGGAAAATACATTACGAAATGTTATCAATGTAACAACTCATTGCAAAATAATAAATTTAGCTGAAAATAGGTTGGCAATTTGCGAATCTTATGTTACAATTCAATAAGCATTCATCCATTTCAAGATAAGGGAGAAACAAACTATGAAGAAACTTCTTGCGATTGTTCTCATGCTGGCTGTTCTGGTTTGCCCGGCGTTCGCGTCCGGCGAAGCTTCGGCTCAGCCCGCAGCCTCTGCCGTGGCGGCGGAGCCTGCCGCAGCGGAGACCGCTCAGGCCCCGCACTACGTGCTCGAGGTCGTGGAACCGGCAACCTGCACCGAGAAGGGCATCAGCGCCTACGTTGACGGCAGCACCGGCGAGGTCCTCTTCACCTTCGAGACCGCCGCTACCGGCCACGTGCCCAGCGCGGACGCCCCCACCTGCACCGATCCCGTCGTCTGCGCCCAGTGCGGCGAGATCCTGGAGCCTGCCATCGGCCACTCCTACACCTACCAGTTCGACGCTGTTCAGAACGAGGACGGCTCCTTCGCCTCCTTCGGTACCTGGAAGTGCGACAACTGCGGTGACGTAGTTGCTGCCACCGAGGGCAACGCCGTCTACTACTACGGCGCAGCCGAGCCCGCCGCTGCGGAGACCACCGGCGAGCCCGCTTCCGCTGAGGCCCCTGTCGCCCCCGCCGATCCCAAGACCGGCACCTGGGCCACGGTGGAGATCATCGCGGTCATCGTGATCGTTGTCGTCGGCGCCGTGCTTATGCTCTCCTTCGGCAAGAAGAAGACCGTCTGAGACCGGTACGCATAAGCAACAGGTACATTATTTCAGGAGGAGAAAATAATGCTGAAAAATAAGAAATTCGCATTCTATGCCATTGCGTTCAACGTACTCGGCATCGTGTTCATGTTCATGTATTCCGGTCTGCAGAACGACCACTACAACATCATCACCACCTTCAGCGCCTGGTCCGCTTCTCAGATCCAGATCGGCCGCACGGTCGGTGAGTTCGTCTGCATCGCGCTGACCTTCATCTACGGTACGTTCTTCATGAAGTACGGCGTGCGCCGGACCCTGATCCCCTGCATCCTGCTGTGCGCCCTGGGCTGCGTCGGCATCACCGCCGCCAACGGCCTGGCCGTGTACGGCGGCGTGGGCAGCTTCGGCCTGTTCTCTCTGTCCAGCTTCGTGCTGCGCTGCTGCTGCATGTGCTTCCAGATGGCGGGCTTCCAGCTGGCTGCCAACTGGTTCATCAAGTATCGCGGCCGTGTCCTCGGTATCGTCACCCTGGGCTCCCCGCTGTTCTCCGTCGTCGGCGTCGGCGGCATGACCTCCCTCATCCAGAATCACTGGAGCGGCGACTATCGCTTCTTCTACATCGGCATCTCCGCTGTCCTGGTCATCATCGCCATCTGCACCCGCTTCCTGCTCCGCGATACGCCTGAGGAAGTCGGCCTCTATCCCGACGGCGCGGATCACGCTCCTCTGTCCGAGGATCATTCCGACGAGATCCACATGACCGTCAAGCAGGTCCTGTCCGAGAAGCGCGCATGGCTCCTCATCGTGTCCTACGGCGCCTTCCAGTTCATCATCAACTGCTGCATGTCCTCCATGGCCGTCCGCTACATCAGCCTCGGCGGTCCCGAGGTCTGGATCGCCGCTACCAAGTGGCTGTCCGTCGGCGCTATCCTCGGCATCTTCATGAGCTATGTCTTCGGCTGGATCGACGATAAGTTCGGCACCGTCAAGGCCTCCATCGCTCTGGGCCTCTCCGAGCTCATCCCCGTCTGCATGCTGATGTTCATGCCCATGGGCGGCAATATCCCCATGGAGATCCTCTGGGGCTTCGGCGTCGCCTGCATGACCGGCGGCGTGCCCACCATGCATCCCGCTTCCATCACCTATGCTTACGGCCGTCGTGAGTATCAGTCCGCCAACCGCATCATCATGGCGATCCAGCTGATCCCCTCCGCCTTCGCCGCCTATCTGATGGCCGCTCTCATCGAGTCCGGCAAGGGCGTCCTGGCCTATGGTATCTGCGTGGTCATCATCATCATCGGCCTCATCGCCACCCTGATGCTCCGCAAGATCCCCGACGCCATGGCCGCTGACCGCGCCTTCGCTCAGAAGACTGCCGAGTGATCCGTTTCGGATACATAAGGAGGTAGAAATGGGACTCTTTAATCGCAAAAAGAACGCCGAGAAGGTCGAAGCCTTCGCCGCGAAGGCGGAGGAGAAGGCCGTCGAGGTAAAGGAAGCCGTGGAAGAGAAGGTGGCTGAAGCTGCCGCCGCGGCGGAGGAGAAGGCCGCCGAGCTCCAGGAGGCCGTGGAGGAGAAGGTAGCCGAGGCTGCCGCCGCCGTCGAGGCCGCCGTCGAGGGCGAGGAGGCTCCCGCTGAGGAAGCCCCGGCCGAAGAGGCTGCTCCCGCCGAGGAAGGCGCCCCCAGCTGCGGTTCTCCCGCCGCTGAGCTGACCAAGAAAGAGGTCGGCACCGTGGAGCAGGTCCGCATGAACTATCATGCCGGCTATAACGTATACAAGGAATGGCCCAACGGCGGCATGACCATCCATGCCGGCATCGGCTGGTTCCATCCCTTCGGACCCAGCGAATACTACGGCATGGCCAACATCCCCGGCAACTTCTGCGAGGAAGCCAAGCAGTTCCCGCTGGAGAAGTACTTCACCGAGGACTGGATGGAAAACTTCGAGACCGATCTGTTCTGCATCTATCGCATGCCCGACGGCGATATCTACGCCTGGGACGGCATGTTCGCCGTGCGCGGCCTCGATCCCCACAAGTGCGTCGTCTATAACAGCGAGTACACCCGTCAAGACGTTCTGGTGAACGTCATCGTGGGCGGCACCGGCCGTTATGAGGGCGTGCGCGGCCTGCTCATCGGCACGGCCGAGGGCGGCGGCAAGACCCAGGTCTGCGGCAAGATGCCCGACGGCAGCGATCTTGAGCTGCCCGAGACCATCATGAAGGACCTCCAGGGTTACGTCCGTTTCCCCGAGTAATCCCATCCACATACGCAGGGGTCGATGTTTCCATCGACCCCTTTTAAAACTGTAACGAACATATAGGAGGATACACGAATATGAAGCACATCGAAGCTGATATCTGCGTGGTCGGCGGCGGTCTTTCCGGCCTGACTGCGGCAACTCAGGCTGCTGAGAAGGGCGCTGCGGTCGTCGTCTTTGAGAAGAGCGGCACCACCGGCGGCGCGGCCAACATGGGCATGGCTTTCTTCGCCGTGGAGTCCCATGTCCAGCGCGATCAGATGTACGCCTGGACGAAGGACGACGCCTTTAAGTTCATGATGGAGTACAACCACTGGAAGGCCGACGCGCAGACCGTCCGCCGCTGGTTCAACATGTCCGCCTCCACGGTGGAGTGGGTGGAGAACTTCGGCGTGGAGATCCTGGGCGCCTACAAGTATTTCCAGGATTCCCATACCACCCAGCACATGATCAAGCTCCCCGGCGCCAACAAGCCCGCCGAGCGTCAGGCCAGCCACATGGTCAAGCTCATGACCGACTATGCCAACTCCATGGAGGTGGACTTCCACTTCCGCACCCCCGCCCGGGAACTCATCATGGGCGATAAGGGCCAGGTCCTGGGCGTCATCGCCGTGGACGAGTCCGGCGAGGAGATCGAGTGCCTGGCGGACGCCGTCATCATCGGCACCGGCGGCATCGGCAACAACGTCGAGATGATCAAGCAGTATCTGGGCTTCGAGTGGGGCAAGGATATGTTCACCTTCCGCATCCCCGGCCTGGACGGCGACGGTATGAAGATGGCCTGGAAGGTCGGCGCGACCGAGGCTCCCATCTCCATGGAGGTCACCTACAATACCCCCGGCACCACCGACGTGTTCAAGACCCTGTCCGAGACCATGCGCCAGCCCTCCTGCATCATGGTGAACATCCACGGCGAGCGCATCATCAACGAGCAGATCATGAACAACACCACCTTTACCGGCAACGCCATCAACGCTCAGGCCGGTCACCGCGCCTTCTCCATCATCGGCCAGGACGGCATCGACTACATGAAGGAGCACGGCCTCGACTACATCACCTATCACCACGCGGTCAAG
>CAJOIC010000020.1 GCA_905234625.1 uncultured Oscillospiraceae bacterium
CGCCGTCACCGACGACAGCGGCGCCGCCCGGGAGGTCCGCACATACCTCCTCATCTTCTGGCGGTCCCTGAAGCTGGCGGTCATCTCCACGGTGATCTGTCTGCTGCTGGGGTATCCCTTCGCCTACATGATCTCCCAGGCGTCCCCCAGGAGCCAGAGCATCCTCATCACCCTCATTATGATCCCCATGTGGATGAACTTCCTCATCCGCACCTACGCCTGGATGACCATCCTCCAGGACACCGGCATCCTGAACAACTTCCTGGCCCTCATCCATCTGCCCAGGATGCAGATCATCGGCACGGAGACGGCCGTGGTCATCGGCATGGTGTATGACTATTTCCCGTATATGATCCTGCCCCTGTACTCCGTCATGGCGAAGATGGACACAAAGCTTTTCGAGGCAGCCCGGGACCTGGGCTGCTCCGGCGCTGGGGTGCTGCGGCGGGTCATCCTGCCCCTGAGCGTGCCCGGCATCCTGAACGGGATCACCATGGTGCTCATCCCCTCTATCAGCACGTTCTATATCTCCCAGAAGCTGGGCAACGGCAAGTTCTACCTCATTGGCGACGCCATCGAGAGCCAGTACACCGCCAACAACCTGCATTTCGCCGCCGCTATCGCCTTCATCATGATGGTGATCCTGCTGGTGGGCATGGCCGTCATGCAGAAGGCCGCCCGGCGGACCGTAGTCTGATAGGAGGCGCGCCATGAAACCTATCTCCAAGGTCTATATGGCCCTCATCCTCGTGTTCCTCTTCGCGCCCATAGCGATCCTTTTGGTGTTTTCCTTCAACGACGCCAAGAGCCTCTCCGTCTTTTCCGGCTTCTCCTTTTACTGGTATCGGGAACTCTTCCGGGATGCAGAGACCCTGAGCGCCGTCCGGAACACCGTCATCCTCGCGGTCAGCGCCTCCGTCATATCCACCGTCATGGGTACGGCGGCAGCGGTAGGCATACACAAGCTCCGCAGCCGCGCGCTCCGGGCCATGATGGACACCGTCACCAACATCCCCATGATCAATCCGGACATCATCACCGGCATATCCCTCATGCTGATGTTCGTCTTCGTGGGACGGCTCTTCGGCGCCGCCACCAGCCTGAACTTCGGCACCATGCTCATCGCCCACATCACCTTCTGCCTGCCCTACGTCATCCTGCAGGTGCTGCCCAAGCTCCAGCAGATGGACAAGTCGCTGCCGGAGGCCGCCATGGACCTGGGCTGCACGCCTCTGAAGGCGTTTCTGAAGGTGGAGATCCCCGAGATCATGCCCGGTGTCATCACCGGCCTCATCATGGCCTTCACCCTGTCCCTGGACGATTTTGTCATCAGCTACTTTACCGCGGGCAACGGGTTCGTCACCCTGCCCATCCGCATTTACAGCATGACGAAAAAGACCGTCACCCCGAAGATGTATGCCCTGGCGACCATCATCTTCTTCGTGATCCTCGCCCTGCTCCTCATATCGAACCTCGCGGACCCGGACGCCGCCGAAACGGCGAAAAAGGCCCGTGCGCGCAGAAAAGCCAATAAACATTCCGGGAGGGAAACCACATGAAAAAGATCCTGTCCATCCTCATCCTCGCCGCCATGGCGCTGTCGCTCTGCGTCCTCGCCGGCTGCGGCTCCAAGGACACGCTCACCCTGAACGTCTATAACTGGGGCGAGTATATCTCCGACGGCTCCGACGGCTCCCTGGACACCGTCAAGGCCTTTGAGGAGTGGTACGAGGCCGCCTACGGCGAAAAGGTCCGGGTAAACTACACCACCTACGCCAGCAACGAGGACATGTACGCCAAGCTGTCCTCCGGCGCCGTGAGCTACGACGTGGTCATCCCCTCCGACTATATGATCGCCCGGATGCTGGAGGAGGACATGCTCCTGCCGCTGGACTTTGACAACATCCCCAACTATGAGTATATCGACGAGAGCTTCCGGAGCCTGTACTACGATCCAGACGACCTCTACACCGTGCCCTACACCTACGGCGTCGTGGGCATCATCTGGAACGCCAACGTGGTAGACGAGGCGGACGCCGGGGACTGGGACCTGATGTGGAACGAGAAATACGCCGGGAACATCCTCCAGTTCAACAACTCCCGGGACGCCTTCGCCACCGCCCAGTATAAGCTGGGCCTCGACGTGAACAGCACGGACACCGCCACCTGGGATCAGGCTCTCGCGGAGCTGAAGATCCAGGCGCCTCTGGTGAAGAGCTATGTCATGGACGAGATCTACAATATGATGGAGTCCGGCGAGGCCGCCGTGGGCGCCTACTACGCCGGCGACTACTTCACCATGCTGGACGCCGAGGCGGACAATGTGGACCTGCGCTTCTACTATCCCGAGCGCACCAACTACTTCGTTGACGCCATGTGCATCCCCTCCTGCTGCCAGCACAAGGAGCTGGCGGAGATCTTCATCAACTACATGCTCTCCGAGGAGCCTGCTATCGCCAACGCCGAGTATATCTGGTACGCCTCCCCCAACTCCATCGTGTACGAGAACGAGGACTATATCGACGAGATGGGCGAGGAGGCCATGGAGATCCTCTATCCCGGCATCGAGGATTTCAGCTCCCTGTACAACAGTTACGCCTATCGGAACATGAGCAACGACCTTCTGGACTACGTCAACACCCTCTGGGAGGAGCTCAAGATCAACTAACAAACGTTAACATTCTGTAAAGGAAAGCCCGCGTCGGTTGTGAACCGCGCGGGCTTATGCTATATTAAATTGAATTATAGTTATCTCCGTGAGGCGTATCTTATGTCGAAATACAGCGTCCGCAAGCCGCTCACTGTGTTTGTGGCAGCTCTGGCCGTCATCATCCTTGGCATCGTCGCCTTCACCAGGATGACACCGGACCTGCTCCCCAATATGGACTTCCCCTATGTGGTCATCGTCACCACCTATCCCGGCGCGAGCCCGGAGACCGTGGAGGCGGAGGTCACGAAGCCCCTGGAGCAGTCCATGGCCACCCTGGAGCACATCAAGACCGTATCCTCCCAGTCCAGCGAGAACTTCTCCATCCTCATGCTGGAATTTGAGGATAGCGTGAATCTCGATACCGTGGGCGTGGACATCCAGCAGAATATCGTCTCCCTCTCCGGTCAGTGGGACGAGAGCATCGGCTCCCCTTACGTCCTGAAGATCAACCCCTCCCTCCTGCCGGTGGAGATCGCCGCCGTCTCCATGGAGGGTATGGACACCGTGGAGCTGTCGGACTTCGTGGACGAGACCCTTATTCCCAAGCTGGACGGCGTCACGGGTGTGGCCCGGATCAGCGAGATCGGCGCCGTGACGCGGCAGGTGCATGTGGTCATCGACGAGAAGCTCATCGATGAGGTGAATGACCGGCTGGCAGGGTCCGTCAATCAGCAGATGGACGACGCCGCCGCGGAGCTGGAACAGACCCGCGCCGACCTGGAGGAGGCCCGCAGCCTTCTGGACGACGCCCAGTCCCAGCTGGATTCCGGCAAGGACACCCTTGTCTCCCAGACCGCCTCGGCGGAGGCCGCCATCAGCCAGCAGACCGTGGCCGCCCTGGAGGGACGCATGGAGCTCCAGCAGCAGCTTGTAAGCCTTCAGGACACCATCTCCACCCTGGAGACCACTCTGAGCATCATCCGCCCCATCAACGACACCCTGCAGGGGGTGGAGGACCGGGAGGCCTCGCTGTCCGCCCGGGCAGATGCCCTGTCGGACGCCGGGGAGCGGCTGGCGGCAGCGGACGAGGAGCTGCAGTATTACTATGACCGCATCGCGGAGCTGGAGGCGGAGCGGGACGCCGCTGCCGCAGAGGAGGAAATCCCACCGGAGGAAGAATACGAAGACGAGGACGAGGACGAGGATGAGACCGAAGACCCGGAAGATGGCGGCGAGGAGAGCTACGATGAATACGTTGAGCCCGAGCCCTCTGTGGACTACGACGCCCTGATCTCGGAGATCTACGCCTCCGAGGGCTATCAGGCGGCGCTGTCGAACGTGGCCGCCGTCGAGTCGGAGCTGGACGATCTCGGCTCCACCCGCTACACCGTGGACGTGGATATCCTCACCACCCGGGCGGAGCTTGCCGTGGTGCAGACGGAGCTCTCCGCCATCGACGCCACCCTGTCCGCCCTGGATCTCAGCCGGGAGGGTCTCAGCGATACCGTGGCGCAGATGGAATCCGGCCTTACCCAGGCGAACGACGGCGCCGACCTGCTCCGGGACGCTCTCGACCAGCTGGACGCCGGGACCATGCAGCTGAGCGAGGCCATGGGCACCCTCAGCAGCGCCAAGTCCGAAGGGCTCCTCCAGATCGCGGAGGCGGCGGCCCAGATCGCCATGAACTCGGCCACGGTGGATTCCGCCCTCACCCAGGTGGATTCCGGCCTCGACTCCCTGGAGGACTCCCGGGAGACCGCCCTGGCCTCCGCCGACATCACCGACAGCATTTCCATGAGCACCGTCTCCTCCATCCTGGCAGCCCAGGACTTCGTCATGCCCGCGGGCTACGTGCAGCAGGGCGGCGTCAGCTACATGGTCTCCGTGGGCGACGCCATCACGGACGTGGAGGAGCTCAAAAACCTTCTCCTGTTCGACACCGGCGAGGACGCCATCGGTCCCGTATATCTGTCCGACGTGGCGGAGATCTTCGTCACCGACAACGCGGACGAAACCTACGCCCGTCTGGACGGGGAAAACGGCCTCATTCTCACCTTTGAGAAGCAGTCCAACGCCGCCACAGCCGATGTGACGGACGCGCTGGCACAGCGGTTCTCTCAGCTCGAGGCTGCCTATCCCGGGCTGCGGTTCATGCCGCTGATGGACCAGGGCGAATACATCTACATGATCGTGAACTCCATCCTCCAGAGTCTGGGCTTCGGCGCCATCTTCGCCATTCTGGTGCTGCTGCTCTTCCTGCGGGATATCCGTCCCACCTTCATCACCCTCGTGTCCATCCCCATCAGCGTGGTGTTCGCCGTGGTGCTCATGTACTTCTCCGGCGTGACGCTGAACATGATCTCCCTGTCCGGCCTCGCGGTATCGGTGGGCATGCTGGTGGACAACTCCATCGTCGTCATCGAGAACATCTACCGGCTGAGAGCCAAGGGCGCCACCTCCGTCCAGGCCGCCGTCACCGGAACGAAGCAGGTGGCCGGCGCTATCACCGCCTCCACCCTGACCACGGTGTGCGTGTTCCTGCCCATCGTGTTCGTAGAGGGCCTCACGAAGCAGCTGTTCACGGACCTGGCCCTCACCATGGGCTACTCCCTGATGGCAAGCCTCATCGTAGCGCTGACGCTGGTCCCCGCCATGTCCCGGGGGATGCTGAAAAACCTCAAGCAGCCTGCGTGGAAGAGCTCCGACGCCCCCGGCGAGGGCCGGTTCTACCGGGGCTACCGCAAGGCCATCTCCTGGTCCCTGCGCCGAAAGTGGGTAGTGCTGCCCCTGGCGCTCGTCCTCCTGGTGGGCAGCGCTGCCGCCGCCATGGCCCGCGGCTTCAGCTTCATGCCTTCCCTGGATACCAATACCGTGAACGTCACCATCCACATGCCGGAGGACTTCACCCGGGAGCAGGCCGTGGAGGCCGCCGACGAGGCGCTTTCCCGGATGCAGACCGTGGATCACGTGGAGACCGTCGGCGCCATGATGGGCGGCTCCGGGCTCCTCATTTCCGGAAATTCGTACGATGTGACGGCGTATATCACCCTCACCGAGGGTGAATCCGGCGCGGCTGCGGGCAAGACCATCCAGGCCCTCTGCGCCGACCTCCCCTGCGAGGTGGACTATGACTCCCAGCTCATCGACATGAGCTATATCGCCGGCAGCGGCGTCTCCATCTACGTCTACGGCAACGACATGGAGGACCTGCAGAGCGCCGCCCAGACCATCGCGGAGGCCCTGGAGGATGTCCCCGGGCTCACGGACGCCGATCCCGGTCTGGAGAACGCCGCACCCGCCATCCACGTCCGGGTCGACAAAAACGCCGCCATGGAGAAGGGCTATACCGTGGCCCAGCTCTACATGGAGATCGCCGCTTCCCTCGCCAACACCACCACGGCTATGACCATGGATATGGACGATATCACCGCCGACGTGACGGTGGAGACCGGTGACCAGGTCACCCGTCAGCAGCTCAATTCCATGAGCTTCTCCTACACCGACAGCGACGGGAAATCCCAGACCTTCCGGCTCCGGGACGTGTCCGTGCTGGAGGATACAGTCAGTCTTGCCTCCATCAGCCGGGAGGATCAGCGCCGCTACGTCAGCGTCACCGCCGCCGTGGAAGAGGGCTATAACGTCACCCTCGTCACCTCCGACGCCGTGAACGCCGTGGCAAAGCTCAGTCTCCCCTCGGACGTCACCTATGAGTTCTCCGGTGAGAACGAGACCACCATGGAGGCCGTGGAGCAGCTGGGCCTCATGCTCCTGCTGGGCATCCTTCTCGTTTACTTCATCATGGTGGCCCAGTTCCAGAGCCTCAAGAGCCCCTTCATCGTCATGTTCACGATCCCCCTGGCCTTTACCGGCGGCTTCATCGCGCTGCTGCTGTGCGGCATGGACGTGAGCGTAGTCTCCCTCATCGGCTTCGTAATGCTCACCGGCATCATCGTAAACAACGGCATCGTCCTGGTTGACTATATAAACCAGCTCCGGGCCGACGGCATGGAACGCCGCGCCGCCATCGAGGAGGCGGGCGTCACCCGCCTGCGGCCCATCCTCATGACCTCTCTCACAACCATCCTGGGTCTCATCATCATGGCGCTGGGCAGGGACGCGGGTACTGCCCTTATGCAGCCTGTGGCCATCGTCTGCATCGGCGGCCTGCTGTACGCCACCCTCATGACCCTGTTCGTGGTGCCCTGCATCTACGACATGATGAACAAGAAGGAGATCGAGATCGTGGCCGAGGAGGACATGGAATTCACCGAGATGTGATCCTGACATGCGCAGCATCGGCAGCGGAGGCCTCCGCTGCCGATGCTTTATCTGTATTCAGCTTGAAAACCCGCTGGCCTCCAGGGTCTGACGGATGATCTCCTCCATGAGCTCCTGTGGGATCGCGCCGGTGACATAGCCGAAGATATTGCCCTCCGCGTCGATCATGAAGGTGGTGGGAAAGGCCGTGATCCCGTATGCGTACATCATCTCCGCCTCCGTGTCCATCAGCACCGGGTAGGTATACCCATTCTCCTCCAGGAACGCCGCCACGCCCGCCTCGTCCGTCTCACCGCCGATATCCGGGAAGGCCACCCCCAGGATGGCCACAGGGCTGTCCGGGTCCTCGCCGTATTTCTCGTACAGCGCCTGGATATCCGGCATCTCCGACCGGCATGGCGGGCACCAGGTAGCCCAGATATTCAGGAAGATCACCTTCCCCCTGTAATCCTCCAGGGAGTGTAGGACGCCGAACTGGTCGCTCATGGTGAAGTCGTACGCGGGATATTCCTCCGGTGTCTCTTCCTCCGGCTCCGCGGGCGCGGGAGAAGGCGTCGGATCGGGGGTTGGGGCCGCCGTCTCCGTCACAGGCGCCGGAGAAGCCTCCGCCGCTTCCGTCCCGGGCGGCGATGACAGACGCGCCAGCCAACCGGACACGCCGTTCATGGCGCCTGTGAGCATCAGGACGCCCATCAGGATCATCAGAACGCCGCCGGCCTTCACCGTATAGCGCACCACGGTCCGGTGCTTTCTGAAGGACTCCAGGACCGTCGTGGTGAAAAGGCCCGCCGCCAGGAAGGGGATCACGAACCCCAGGGTGTACACGCCGATGAGAAGGAACCCCGTGCTCCGGTCCGAGGCGGAGGCGGCCATCAGAAGGACGCTGGAGAGGGCCGGACCCACGCAGGGTGTCCAGGCGAAGCTGAACACAAAACCCATGACCAGGGCCGTCCATGGGGACATAGCCATCCTGTCCAACTGCACAGGGAGGCGCCGCTCCGTGCTGAGGGCGCGGGACGTGCCGAAGAGCCCCAGCTGATACAGTCCGAACAGGATGACGATGACACCGCCGATCCTGGCAAACAGGAGCCTGTGCTCCCCGAAAAAACGTCCTACGGCGGACATGCCCAGGCCCAGCAGGAAAAACGCGGCGCTGACGCCCAGGACGAAAAACACGGTGTTTCGCATCACCCGCCCCCGTCTCTCTCCGGCGGACAGCTCCGTCTCCGCGCCGCCGGAGAGATAGCCGATATAAAGCGGCAGCAGCGGCAGGACGCAGGGCGAGAAAAAGCTCAGGAGCCCCTGCAGGAACACCGTGACAGCGGATATGCTCACTTCTACGGAAAGACCCATGATCCATTCTTCCTGGATTGTATTCGTCCCCCGATCCGGGACGGTTTTCTTACTTCGATCAGACGAAATCCGGCTTCCCAGCTCTTGACAAACCGGAGATTCCATTGTTTACTATTAACATATTACCATTTTAAAGAGGATCATTCAATGTATATTACCTGTTTGGATCTTGAGGGCGTCCTGGTCCCTGAGATCTGGATCGCCTTTTCCGAGGCCGTCGGCATCCCGGAGCTTCGACGCACTACCCGGAACGAGCCGGACTACGACAAGCTCATGAGCTTCCGCCTGAGCATCCTGAAGGAGCACGGCCTGGGCCTCCGGGAGATCCAGGACACCATCGCCACCATCGACCCCATGCCCGGCGCGAAGGAATTCCTGGACGAGCTCCGATCCATCTGCCAGACCGTCATCCTGAGCGATACCTTCACCCAGTTCGCCCAGCCCCTCATGAAAAAGCTCGGCTGGCCCACCATCTTCTGCAACGAGCTCGTTGTCGCCCCAGACGGGGCGATCACCGGTTACAAGCTCCGCTGCCAGCAGACGAAGCTCACCACCGTCCGCGCCTTCCAGTCCATCGGCTTCGAAACCATCGCCAGCGGCGACAGCTTCAACGACCTGTCCATGATCCGGGCCTCCAAGGCCGGTTTCCTGTTCCGCAGTCCGGAGTCCATCCGGCGGGACAATCCCGATCTCCCCGCTTGCGAGACCTTCGACGAGCTTCTGGCCCTCATCAAGGGCGCCATGACCTAACATCATACCGCACGGAGCAATGCCTGAAACCCATGTGAGGTCTCAGGCATTTTCCTCCGCGTCACAGGAGTATCATCATGTCTTCACCGGATGAACGGCTCCGCGCCAAGATCCCCGGCGCGGACACCGGGATCACAACGAAAAACAGCGTCTGCGACATTTGCGCACCAGGCCCCCACTGCGGCGTGACCTGCTATGTCCGCGAGGGTCGGATCATCAAGCTGGAGGGCATGGAGGACCACCCCGTGAACCGGGGGCTTCTCTGCACCAAGGGCCTTGCGGGACGGCAGTATGTCTACCGCCGGGACCGGATCATGACGCCTCTGCGCCGGGTGGGCGAACGGGGCGTCGGACAGTTCGAGCCCATCACCTGGGACGAGGCCTTCCGGGAGATCATCCCCCGGCTCCGGACCGTGAAGGAGGAATACGGCCCCAGCGCCGTGGCCTTTTTCTCCGGGTATAACAAGTGGTACAGACCATTTCTCCAGCGCCTGTGCTATTCCTTCGGTTCCGTAAACTACGGCACGGAGTCCTCTTCCTGCTTCACCTCCACCATCATGTCCTGGCGCCTTGCCACCGGCGAGAGCTTCGCCGCTCCGGACCTGAGAAACGCAGGGGTTTTCCTCGGCTGGTGCTATAACGCCTATTACTCCGCTTACCTCATGCAGCGGGGCGTGGAGGCCGCGCGGGCCAGGGGCATGAAGATCATCATCGTGGACACTCGCATCACTCCCGCCGTAGAGAAGCAGTGCGACCTTTTTCTCCGCATCCGACCGGGTACGGACTGCGCCCTTGCCCACGGCATCGCCCGGGAGCTCATCCTGACGGACCGCATCGACCACGCTTATATCGGCGAGCACGTCCACGGCTTTCAGCCCTACCGGGACTATGTCATGGCCTTCACCCCGGAGCGGGTGGAGGAGCTCACCGGTGTACCCGCAGCGCAGGTGCGTCAGGCGGCGGCCATGATCGGTGCGAACGGTCCTCTCGCCGTGAACCACTCCGGCGCGGCCCTGGTACACAGCGGGAACGGCATGCAGACCCACCGGGCCGTCATGGCACTCACCGCCCTCACAGGCAGCTACGACCGCCCCGGCGGTATGATCCCCGCGCCCCTGACCTACGCTCACTCCATGGCGGGCTTCACCACCCTGGACCACGAGTTCCCCCTGGAAAAATACCCCCATCACCAGCCCCGTCCCGTAGGGGCGGAGCGCTTTCCCCTCTGGGATGAGCTCACCGGCGAGATGCAGGCGAACGACCTGGCCCGGCAGATCCGGGAGGGTACCCCTTACCCCGTCAGGGCGGTCTGGGCCCACGGAATGAATTTCCGCATGTTCGGCGCAGACGGGGAACTCCAGAAAGCTCTCAAGGAGCTGGATTTCTTCGTGGATATCGACCTCTTCCTGACAGACACCGCAAAGCTGGCGGACATCGTCCTGCCCTGCTGCTCCTCCTTCGAGCGCGGGGAGTTCAAGGTCTTCGGCGGCGGGTATGCCCAGTTCACGGAGCCCGTCATCAAACCGCTGGGCCAGTCCCGCCCGGACGATGAGATCATCTGTGAGCTGGCAAAGCGTCTGGACCTGGACGACGATCTTCTGCGGTCCGGGCCCGAGGCCTGTGTGCGTTATATCCTGCGGGAGACCTCCATCGACCTGGACGAGCTGAAAAAGGACCGTCAGCACCCCCACAGGGTCCCCGGCTTCCGGCCCGTTCCGCCGGGAGCTCACGGCTTCCACACCTCCACGGGAAAATTCGAGCTCTGGTCCACCGTCCTGGAGAAATACCCCCGGTTCGATCCGCTGCCCACCTACCGGGACAGCTCCGACGGCGCCGATCCGGAGGCGTTCCCCTTCCGGCTGGTGGCGGGAGCAAGGCTTCCCCACGTTCTCCACTCCCGGCTGCACGACGTGCCCTGGCTCCGCTCCCTGAGACCGGAACCCATGGCGGAGATCAGCGTAGAGGATGCCGCTGCTCTGGGCGTTCATGAGGGCGACCGGATCGAGATCGAGACCGCCGCAGGACGCCTCAGCATCGCGGCCCTGCCCACAGCAAGGGTCCTGCCTGGGACCGTGCACATCTATCACGGCTACCGTGAGGCTGACGCCAACGCCCTCCTGCCCCCGTATCACAACGACCCATATTCCGGCTTCCCCGGTTACCGCAATACCCGCTGCCGCATACGCCGCGCTCAGGAGGTGATGGAATGACGGGAAAACTCCTGTTCGACGGCGCCAAATGCTCGGCCTGCGGCGCCTGCGCCGTGGCATGCATGGACCAGAACGATATCGACACGGATTCCGGTCAGGTCCCCTATATCCGGGCCGTCTGCCGGGAGGAAGGCCTCCGGTTCGAGTATATCGCCCGCATGTGTCTGCATTGCACGGTCCCGCCCTGCGCCGACGCCTGCCCGCAGCAATGTCTTTACAAGGACAGGCAGACCGGTCTCACCTTATACGACAATACCGCTTGCGTCGGCTGCGGCTGCTGTGCCGTGGCATGTCCCCATGGGGCGATCACCTTCCGAAAGACCCCCGACGGACCCTCCCGAGGCCGCATGGAAAAATGCGACGCCTGCCATATCCGGCAGGAAGCCGGACTTCTCCCCGCTTGCGTGAGAGCCTGTCCCACGGGGGCGCTGCGCCTCTCCTGCACCGGCCCGATGCCGGATAAATCCGATGATTTTGAAAGAAAGAGGAAATGAACATGGAAGCCCTTGAGATGCTGACCGGCCGCAGGAGCGTCCGCCGGTTCACGGAGCAGTCCGTGCCCCGGGAGACGCTTGAGAAGCTCGTCTCCGCGGCAAGATATGCCCCCAGCTGGAAAAACACGCAGACCGCACGCTATACAGCCATCTATGACGCGAACATCCGGGAGCGTATCGCTCTTGACGCTGTCATGGGCTTCGCGGGAAATCAGACCGTTATTCGGAGCGCTCCCGTCCTGGTGCTCCTGACCACGGTGGAGGGCCGTGCGGGTTTCGAGAGAGACGGCTCCCCATCCACCGGCAAGGGGACCCATTGGCAGTCCTTCGACGCGGGAGCCGCAGCCCAGACCTTCTGTCTCGCGGCTCATCGGCTGGGTCTCGGCACCGTCATCATGGGGATCTATGACGAGGAAGCTCTGCGACGCATCGTCCCCATTCGGGAGGGAGAATCCGTCTCCGCGCTGATCGCTCTTGGCTTTCCTGCCGAGCTCCCCGCTCCGCCGAAGCGGAAGGACGTGGGCGACCTGCTGACGGTGTTTCCCCAGGAGGCGTCCATCGGCTGAAGCGCTCATATGTGCGGACGTTACTTTTTCTCCGGCATGACGGAAGACAAGATACTCACACAGAAATCGTCCTATCAAAAAAGATGTTGACAATTTAGTGATTTGGTGTATAATCAACTTAAATTAATAAATTTTAACCAAACCGATGAAGTGGGAGTAAAGGCGACAAACGCGCTTACAGAGAGCGGGCGGGGCTGAGATGTCCGCAGCAAACGGGTCGCTTATGCAGATGGGTCGGATGTTTTTCCGCCGTCTGCATTGAAATGGTCCACGGAGGGCGCAGTGAAAGCTGCGACGTGTTGGCATACGTCAGTTGCCGGGGGTATGATGGTACCCTGCTAAGTGCGCGGCTTTGATGCCGCGAATCAAGGTGGCACCGCGGAATAATACTATTTCGTCCTTGATCTGCAGTTTGCGGATCAAGGGCGTTTTTATTTGCCCGGAAAGGAGCTCAGCATGAAAAGCACCGTTTATCCTCCCCTGCCGGAGGCAAAGCGATACGCGGCGGAGTATCGCTCCGTGCCGATCAGCCGGACGATCCTGTCGGACAGCCGGACCCCCGTGGAGGTCCTGCGGACGCTGAAGGCCGTCAGTCGGCATTGCTTCATCCTGGAGAGCCTGGAGGACGCCGCCCGATGGGGACGATACACGTTTCTGGGGTACGATCCGAAGCTGGAGTTCACCTGTCTCGACGGCACCGTGCGGATACGCTCAGGAACCACCGTCACGATCCCGAACGCCGACCCGGCGTCGTACATCCGTCAGATCATCGCGGAAAACAAAAGCCCCCGTCTTCCGGATCTGCCGCCCTTTACCGGCGGGCTCATGGGATACTTTGCCTATGACTCCATAAAATACGCCGAACCTACGCTGGATCTGGAGGCCGCGGACGAAGAGCGTTTCAACGACATCGACCTGATGCTCTTTGACAAGATCATCGCCTTTGACAATTTCCGCCAGACAATCACCATGATCGTGAACATCCGCACCGACGAGCTGGAGGAGAATTACCGGGCGGCCTGTATGGAGCTCGACGGCATGGAAGCGCTTATCCGGCATGGGACGCCCGCCGCCAACCCGCCGCTGCGGCTGAAAAGCGACTTTACGCCGCTGTTCGACAAGGAGCGGTACTGCGCCATGGTGGAGCGGACAAAGCATCATATCTTCGAGGGCGACATCTTCCAGGCCGTGATATCGAATCGCCTGACGGCGGAGGCCGAGGGAAGTCTCCTGGATACCTACCGTCTGCTGCGCGTCCGAAACCCCTCGCCGTACATGTTCTACATTGCCAGCGACAGTCTGGAGATCGCCGGCTCCTCCCCGGAGACGCTGGTGAAGCTGGAGGACGGCTTGCTGCATACCTTTCCCCTGGCCGGAACTCGGCCCCGAGGCAAAACCGAGGCGGAGGACAAAGCGCTGGAGGAGGAGCTTCTGTCCGATCCCAAGGAGCTGGCCGAGCACAACATGCTGGTGGATCTGGGCCGAAACGACCTGGGAAGGCTCTCGAAATTTGGCTCCGTCACCGTGGAGAAGTACATGGGCGTGGAGCGGTACTCCCATGTCATGCACATCGGCTCCACCGTCCGGGGCGAGCTCCGGGATGACAAGGACGCGCTGGACGCTATCGCCGCTGTACTGCCAGCCGGGACCTTATCCGGCGCGCCGAAGATCCGGGCCTGCGAGATCATACACGAGCTTGAGCAAAACAAGCGCGGCATTTATGGCGGGGCCATCGGATACATCGACTTCACCGGGAACATGGACACCTGTATCGCCATCCGGCTGGCATTCAAGAAAAACGGGAAGGTGTTCGTCCGCGCCGGCGCGGGCATCGTAGCGGACTCCGTTCCGGAAACGGAGTATCAGGAGTGCATCAACAAAGCCGCGGCGGTCGTGAACGCCCTGCGGGAAGCGGAAGGAGGGGTCGATTCGCTTTGAACAGCATGTACCTCCGGGCGCATCGCCCGAAATCGAGACTTTACGATTCGGAGGAATGGAAATGACGCTTCTCATCGACAACTACGACAGCTTTTCCTACAACCTCTATCAGCTCATAGGCTCTATCGACCCGGAGATCACAGTCATCCGAAACGATGACATGACCGTTTCGGAGATCGCCGACCTCGCACCGGACAGGATCATCCTCTCCCCGGGCCCCGGACGTCCGTCGGACGCCGGGATATGCGAGGAAGTCGTCCGGGCCCTGGCAGGGAAGATTCCCCTTCTGGGAGTCTGTCTCGGGCATCAGGCCATCTGCGAGGTGTTCGGCGCGTCCGTGACCTACGCAAAACAGCTCATGCACGGCAAGCAGTCGGACGCCATGCTCGATACATCCTCTCCCTTGTTCCGGGGGCTGCCGGAGACTATCCCCGTGGCCCGATATCATTCCCTCGCCGCGGACCCGGACAGCATACCGGACGTTCTCCGGATCACCGCCCACACCGCCGACGGGGAGGTCATGGCAGTGCAGCACGCAGAGCGTCCCGTGTTCGGCGTCCAGTTCCATCCCGAATCCATCCTGACCCCCAGCGGGGAAACCATCATCCGAAACTTTATGGAGGTAACAGCATGATCCAGGAAGCCATTGTTAAGATCGTCAGCAAGCAGGATCTGACCTACGACGAGGCCTACGCCGTCATGAACGAGATCATGTCCGGCGAGACCACCGCCACCCAGAACGCCGCTTTTCTCGCGGCCCTGTCCACCAAGAGCACCCGGGCCGAGACCATCGACGAGATCTCCGGATGCGCCGCCGCCATGCGCGCCCACGCCACCCCGGTGGAGACCGGCATGGACACGCTGGAGATCGTGGGCACCGGCGGCGACCACTCGAGATCCTTCAACATCTCCACTACCAGTCTCTTCGTCCTGGCTGCGGGTGGCGTGAAGGTATCCAAGCACGGCAACCGGGCCGCTTCCTCCTGGAGCGGCACCGCCGACTGTCTGGAGGCTCTGGGCATCAACATCCAGCAGGACCCGGAGACCTGCGTCCGGCTGCTGAACGACGTGGGCGCGTGTTTCCTGTTCGCGCAGAAGTACCACAGCTCCATGAAATACGTCGGCTCCATCCGCAAGGAGCTGGGCATCCGCACGGTGTTCAACATCCTCGGTCCCATCACGAACCCGGCGAAGCCGAAAATGGAGCTTCTCGGCGTGTACGACCCGCTGCTCGTGGAGCCGCTGGCCAAGGTCCTCACGAGCCTCGGCACCACCCGGGGCATGGTGGTCCACGGTTGGGACGGCCTCGACGAGATCTCCGCCTCCGCCCCCACCGAGGTGTGCGAATTCCGGGACGGTGAGTACAAGACCTATCAGATCCGCCCGGAGGACTTCGGCCTGCCCCTCGGCCTCAAAACCGAGATCGTCGGCGGCACCCCGGAGGAAAACGCTAAAATCACGCTGGATATCCTGTCCGGCAAAGAGCAGGGAACCAAGCGGAACATCGTGCTGATGAACGCCGGGGCAGGCCTGTACATCGCAGACAAAGCCCCCACGCTGGCAGAAGGCGTGAATCTGGCGGCGGAGCTCATCGACGCCGGTACGGCGCTGGCGAAGGTGGAGGAATTTCAAAAGGCCTCCAACGCATGAACGCGCGAATGAATCATACCAGTCTCAACGCAGGAGGTCGCACGGAATCATGAAAACGATCCTCGACACGATCGCCGATTACGCCCGCATCCGGGTGGAGGCGGACCGGACCCGACTGTCTCTGGAGGAATTGAAGGCGCTGGCCACGTCTGGCACCTCGGCAAATGGGCAGGCGTTTTACGACGCCGTGGCAAAGCCCGGCATGAGCTTCATCTGTGAGGTAAAGAAAGCCTCCCCCTCCAAGGGCGTGATCGACCCCGTGTTCGATTACATGACCATCGCCCGGGACTATAAAGAAGCGGGGGCGGACTGCGTTTCCTGCCTGACGGAGCCGAAGTGGTTCCTCGGTTCGGACGAGATCTTCCGGAACATACGCGCGGCAATAAAAACACCCATGCTCCGGAAGGACTTCGTGGTGGACGAGTACCAGCTCTACCAGGCAAAAGTCATGGGGGCGAACTGCGTTCTGCTGATCTGCGCCCTTTTGGACACGGACACCGTCGCGCGGTATCTGGAAATCTGCGATAATCTCGGCCTGGCGGTGCTGGTGGAAGCCCACGACGAGGCTGAGATCGCCTCAGCGGTGAGCGCGGGTGCGCGGATGATCGGCGTGAACAACAGAAACCTGAAGGACTTTTCTGTGGATCTCGGCAATGCCGCTCGTCTGCGCGAGCGCATCCCTGCGAACTGCCTTTACGTTGCGGAAAGCGGCGTGCAACGTCCCGCGGACGCGGCGGCTATGAAGGCCATCGGCGCGGACGCGGTCCTCATGGGTGAGGTCCTCATGCGCGCCGCGGACAAAAGGGCCGCGCTCGAAGCCATGCGGTATGAGTGCAGCAAAAGCACGAATATGCCGAGGGCCGTTCCTTTGCCCGAGGCGGAGGCCGCGAAATGACAGAGATCAAGATATGCGGCCTGACCCGGGAAGAGGATATCGACTATGTGAACGAGGCAAAGCCCGATTACATCGGATTTATCCTGAACTTCCCGAAAAGCCGCCGGAATCTGACACCGGAACGGGCGGCGGCGCTCAGAAGCTGCCTGTCCCCGGATATCATGGCGGTCGGCGTGTTTGTCGACCGCCCGGCGGAGGAGGTCGTCAGCGCCGCGGAGACCGTCGGCCTCGACGCCATCCAGCTCCACGGACATGAAGATGACCTATACATCACCATTCTGCAGGAAAGGACCGATCTTCCGATCTGGAAGGCGTTCAAGATCCGGACGGCAGACGATCTCGCCGCGGCGGAACGCAGCTCCGCTGACGAGATCCTTCTGGACAACGGCTATGGAACCGGTGAGGCTTTCGACTGGTCGCTGGCGGACGGGATCGAAAGACCTTTCCTGCTGGCCGGCGGCCTGACGCCGGAAAACATCCCCCAGGCGATCCGTGCTCTCCGCCCGAAGCTGGTGGATATCTCTTCCGGCGTGGAGACGGACGGACGCAAGGACCGAAACAAAATACTCGCAGCCGTCCGGGCCGCGAGAGATTCGTAAAGGAAGAGTGACATTTATGAGCAACGGACGCTTTGGCATCCACGGGGGCCAGTACATCCCCGAGACGCTGATGAACGCGGTCATTGAACTGGAACAGGCCTATGACCGCTATAAGGACGACCCGGAATTCAACCGGGAGCTGACAGAGCTTCTGAATGAATATGCCGGACGGCCGTCCCGCCTGTACTACGCCCGGCGTATGACGGAGGATCTGGGCGGAGCGAAGGTCTATCTCAAGCGCGAGGACCTCAATCACACCGGCGCGCACAAAATTAACAACGTCCTCGGGCAGGTGCTGCTGGCCAGGCGCATGGGCAAGACACGGGTCATCGCGGAGACCGGCGCGGGGCAGCATGGCGTGGCCACCGCCACCGCCGCCGCCCTCATGGGTATGGAATGCGTAGTCTACATGGGCCGGGAGGACACGATCCGCCAGGCGCTGAACGTGTACCGCATGCGCCTTTTGGGCGCGGAGGTGCGCCCGGTGGACAGCGGCACCGGCACCCTGAAGGACGCGGTTTCCGAGACCTTTCGGGAGTGGACGAACCGCATCGATGACACCCACTATGTGCTGGGCTCCGTTATGGGCCCCCATCCCTTCCCCACCATCGTGCGGGATTTCCAGGCGGTCATTTCCAGGGAGATCAAACAGCAGATGCTGGAAAAGGAGGGCCGCCTGCCGGACGCCGTTCTGGCCTGTGTGGGCGGCGGCTCAAACGCCATCGGCGCGTTCTATCATTTTATTGAGGACGAGAGTGTCCGGCTCATCGGCTGCGAGGCTGCCGGACGGGGCATCGATTCTTGGGAAACAGCGGCAACGATAGCCACCGGTAAACTCGGTATTTTTCACGGCATGAAGAGCTACTTCTGCCAGGACGAATACGGGCAGATCGCACCGGTGTACTCCATCAGCGCGGGCCTTGACTATCCCGGCATCGGACCGGAGCACGCCTGGCTCCACGATACGGGACGCGCCGAGTATGTCCCCGTCACGGATGAGGAAGCGGTGCGGGCCTTCGAGTATCTCTCCCGCACGGAGGGCATCATCCCCGCCATTGAGTCCGCCCACGCCGTGGCCCACGCCATGAAGCTGGTGCCGACCATGGGAAGGGACCAGATCGTCGTCATCAACATCTCCGGCCGCGGCGACAAGGACTGCGCGGCCATCGCCCGGTACAGAGGGGAGGATATCCATGACTAAGATCGCGGACGCATTCCAAAACGGCAAGGCCTTTATCCCCTTCATCACCTGCGGGGATCCGGATCTGGAGACCACGGCAAAGCTGGTGCGGGCCGCGGCGGAAAACGGCGCGGATCTCATCGAGCTGGGCATCCCGTTCTCCGACCCGACCGCCGAGGGTCCGGTCATCCAGGAGGCCAATGAGCGGGCCCTGCGGGCCGGGACCACCACGGACAAGGTTTTTGCGCTGGTGCGCGACCTGCGCCGGGATGTGACCATACCTATGGTATTCATGACCTACGCTAACGTGGTGTTTTCCTACGGCACGGATCGATTCCTGAAAAAATGCGTCGACGCGGGCATCCAGGGTCTCATCCTGCCGGACATCCCCTTCGAGGAAAAAGACGAATTCGACCCCGCCTGCAAAGCTCATGGACTGGAACTTGTCTCCCTCATCGCCCCCACCTCGGAGGACCGGATCGGGCGGATCGCCCGGGAGGCGGAGGGCTTCGTATACTGTGTGTCCAGTCTGGGCGTCACCGGCGTGCGATCGGAGATCACCACGGATATTGCCGCCATGGTGCGTCTGGTAAAGCAGGAAAAGGACATCCCCTGCGCCGTGGGCTTCGGCATCTCCACCCCGGAGCAGGCAAAAGCAATGGCTGCCCAAGCGGGCGGCGTGATCGTGGGCTCCGCCATCATGAAGCTGGTGGCACAGCATGGCCGGGAGGCCGTCCCATATGTGGCGGAATATGTAAAGAGCATGAAGGACGCCATCCGAGAGTAAACGACAGGGAGGAGAACACATGGTCAGTCAGCTTTCCATATTTGCCGAAAACAAAAAGGGCGCCGTCCGGGCCATCACGCAGATCCTGTCCGATGCGGACATCAATATCCAGTCCTTCGTCACGAACGACAGCGCAGAATTCGGTATCATCCGGATGCTGGTGTCGGATACGGAAAAGGCCGGCGCGTTGCTGGGATCCGCGGGCTACCAGATCAAGCAGACGCCTGTCATGGCAGTAGAGATCACCGATGAAGCCGGCAGCCTTGATCAGCTTCTCCAGCGTATCGAGAGCGCCAATGTGAACATCGACTACATTTATACATCCTTTGACCGAAACAGCGCCGGTCCGGTCATCGCCATCCACGCGGACGACATGGACGAACTGGAGACGTTTTTGTCTGACTGCGGCTGTCGATGCAAATAATACTGATCCCGAATCAAAAGATTTAATTCGGGATGCGAATGCTGCGCATTCTGTCTTTGTGCTAATGCACAAAGACCCGTCTCATACACTCCCCGACGCGCCTGCGGCGCTATAAAAAGTATGTTCAAGCTTTTTTACGGGGAGTATTATAAGTCCAGTATAATCACAGCGGGTTATGCGACGAATCGCAAACGCCGGCATGGAGCCGATGCAAATGCTCCATACGGTGATGTCCGAGGCATAACCAATCGTGCAAGCAGATCCATACTCACGTCCCGAAGTCTCCCTTCATTATTTCCCTTTTGGCCACTTTGTACCGCTTTTATTTTCAAAACAAAAAAAATCAGTGTTTTCAAGGGTTTCCGACCCCAAAGAAAACACTGAAGGCAAAATAAAAGCGGTACTAGGGGTAAAGCGAAACCGAAAACCCTTGAAAATCAAGGGTTTCCGGTGGCAGGGGAAGAAGGTTTCGAAGTCGAAAAAATGGCCCCTCCCCGCCTCCATTATTTCGCAAATCTTCCATTATCAACAAATCTGCGAAACCGGTTTTCCATTCAGCCTCATTATTTCCATTATGCCTGATTCCCATATCGGTATTAATATCGGTACAGACTGAAAATGGGTGTCCACAAGTGGCGGAGTGCTTGAATAGTGCATTGATAGCCTTGCCATTTATTTATAGCTCATCTTGCTTCATACACTTGCTTCATACAATATAATATATCATAAATCGCAGTGCACCGCAAGGTGTGCTCTTTTTTTGTGTAATACTAATCTTCAATTAAAACAAGATAAGATCCAAGACCTTGCTGTAATGCTATGAACAGTCTCAGCGGTAAGGTCACAGATAACCTCACAAAGACG
>CAJOIC010000021.1 GCA_905234625.1 uncultured Oscillospiraceae bacterium
CCGCATGTCCAAGGAGATCAGTGATATCCGCCCGTTTCAGTCTGCCTGACTGTGAGGCTTCAAAAAGTCACGCCCGGGGCGGTCCATCCTAACAGGCATGGAGTTTTTTGCTGCGCTTCGGCTTTGGGTTTTCGCCTGGAAGGCATTGGCGAGCAAAATCCAAAACTCGCGCATCGCCGCGGCGGGACAAGAAGCCCAGAATGTGACGAGATGTTTTTTCCGAAATCACTTTTTCAAAATCGGATCAATCTTCTTACCGCTGAAATATACGTCCGAACAGCCACCGGGTGAATGGCGCGGCAGCAAACATGTTCCAGAAAAACGCCATGGGGAAGTTCTTGAATACGGTGCCGACCCAGATGGCCGGGAGCTGCGTCACCGGCTGCTTCGCCAGGATCACATTGAACAAGATCGAGGCCACAAGGCTCATGGTTGGACACATGACCGCCGCCGTCCCCGCCTGCCGCATGAGCTGGCAGAAATACGGGTTGTCCTTTTCCGGATCCGTATGCTTTGCCGCGAAGGCCGCCCCGGCCCGGTTGCCCCAGAGATTGGAGAACAGGAACACGAACAGACCCATGTACGACGCTTCCACCATCGCCGCGGGGAACACAGCGTTCGTCATGGAGGACAGCCCGCCGATGTTCAGGCTGAAGCCCATTTTAATGGCGATGTTGTACACCTCCATCCCGATAGCCATGGCGTACGACATGATGAATCCGAACACGATCCCCTGTCCTTTGGTTTTGGGCATTTTACGATACCTCCGAAATAAGTAAGTATGAAGAAACGGCGCAGCCTGATGAAACAGACTACGCCGCATACGACTTATTTCCGGTTTCCAAAGGTCTTGCCTTTTCCGCCGATCATTATAACGGATGCCAAAAAAGAATGCAAGGTTCTTTCGTTTTTATGCGCAGATCTCGTTGACCCAGTCGATGAAGGTGCCGGTGGAAGATCCCTCGTTGGAGCCGTGGCCCATATTCCACACAAGGTGATAATCCGTATCCAGACCCAGCGCCTGCGCCGCGGTGCAGATATTAAAGCCGATGCTGAAGGAGGTGTGCTGGTCGGCGGTGCCGCTGCGCACGCGCCAGTGCTCCGCAGGGTCAACGGCTGTCAGCCCGTCATAGCCCAGAAGGATCTCCGTGGCGTTCATGAGGTTCGCCTGCTCCGCGATGTACTCCGCCCCGCTTCCGGTCAGAGCCTCCTCGATGTAGCTGTCCACCTGCTCGGCATTGAAGCCGTCCAAGGCGGAGAGTTCCTCGTAGTTGTCGGAGAGGATCTGCGCCACGCTGGCGGAATAGTGGACGGCGGTCTCATCTGAAGTTCCGAAGGCGTTGTTCTCGGCGGATTTGTCCATGGTGTCAAAGCCCGGGATTGCCTTGTTGCGGTTGTTCACAAGTCCTGTGCCGATCATGAAGCCCCGCAGGTCGATCACGTGCCAGGTTCCGTCCTCGTCCTGCGTCAGCCAGCTGTCGTAATCGGAATACGCCGTCTCCGGATCGATGCTCCCGACGGCGACCATGGCGTTCAGGGCATCAGAGATATTCTGCAGGATCGCGTCATAGAAGCTGCCGGAGCGCAGGCCGTCCAGAGCCAGAGCGTTCCCGTCCGCGTCCGTCAGGCCGAGGCTGTTCACGTATTCCACAAAGGCGTCGGCCTCCAGCTCCTGCAGACGGCGGGTGAAATCGGTCAGCCCGGCACGGGGCACGCCGCCGTCGTCCGCGAGATCGACCCACCACCAGGCGTAGGCGATGTCCGCGTCCTCGATGTCCGCAATGGGGCAGTAGCACTGGGCGGCGTAGATGTTGTCGGGATAGGCGCTGACATAGGTGCCGTCCTCATTTTTCGTGACGCCCAGCACGCCGGACTCGTACATGTACTCGTAGTACTCGGGCATATTGCCGCTGGCGCCGAAGGCAGAGCTCATCTCCCCGCCTCCGGAGGTGCCGATGGAGACGATGCGATCCGTATCGCCGGGGATCACGTCGGCATTGGCGCGAAGCTCGATGACGCCGGACTTGAGGTCCACCATCTGCGTGGGCGCTTTGCCGGAGGGGACGCCGTCCTCGTCCACCGCGTCCCGGCTGCGGGCCCCGGCGGTCACATAGACAAAGCCCTGCTCGATATAGGACGTATTGCAGGAGCGGGGCGAGCTGGAGCGCCAGCCGCCGCACTCGTTGGCAAAGACGATGGGCGCGGTGTCCGCCGTGTAGCCGCCGACCTGCGCGTCGTGGTCGATCCCGGTCACGTTCCCGTCCTCGTCCGTAGTGAAATAGGCCGCGGGGACGTAGATCAGCATGGTCTGGTAGGATTCATTCGTAATGTTGGCGTTCATGTAGACGCCCTCGTACACCGCCCCGCCAAACATGCCGCCGGAACCTCGGCCCGAGGCCTCACCGGAGGCGGAGGTATTGGTCTCGACGGTCTCCTCGTTGTTCGCGCCAACGTTTATTTCGGCCTCCACGGTGGTATCGGCCTCGCCCTCCTCGTTCACGGCGGCCAGGGTGTAATAGGAGCCGTCGTCGCTGAGGATCCACTGATACACCCCGGCGTCGATGGCGGCGGAGTAATCGAGATAGAGCGCCGGGTCGATGTTGGCGTTTTCCACGCCGTCCACATACGCGGAGGCGTCGGGCGCGGCTTCTTCCGCGGCGAAAGCGGTCAATGTGCCAAGGCTCAAGACCAGCGTCAGCGCCAGCAGGACACTCATCCATTTTGTTGCGATTTTCATTCTTTTGTATCTCCTGTCAAGGTTTCTTTTGCTCGTATTGTAGCGCATCAACCTTAAAATCAGATTAAATTTCAGTTTTAATATTTCCGTTTTCAGAGGACACAGAGGTCGCTGCCGATGCTCCGCAGGTGGTTCTGATAATCGTGCCGGCCGTACAGCGCGTCGGTAAAGCTCATGAGCTCGATCTTGTTTTCCCGGATCCACGTTTTGATCTCCTCGGAGCACAGCGCGTGCATATCCAGCGGACGGCATTCCAGGAAATTCCGCGCATACGGCCCCTGATCGCCGCAGCGGCACATGTAGTAGTCCACAAACCCGGGATGCCACGCCTGCCCGAACACGCCGTCCTCCGGCAGCTCCATCATGTTTCCCCGGTCCTCGGTATAGTATTTCACCGGGTCATAGCTGCCCATTTCCCGGATGGAGTCTGTATACAGGTCCCGGTAGGCGGGTCCCATCTCCATCCAGAAGATCTTTTTCTCCGCCCACTGCGGCGCGGGAAGCGACCAGCCCATTTTCCCCGTTTCGGGATCGCGCCGCACATGGTGCGAAAAGTCGGTCACGATGCCGTATTCCTCCGCGATCTGCCTTTTGGCGCGGGAGGCCGGATTATCCTCCGGGGACATCATTTCCATGGTATCGGGCGCTTTTCCCAGAATGGAGACGCACCGGTCAAGCTGCGCCCGCATCTCCGCCAGCAGCTCCTCGTAACGAATACCATCCTTCACCCGGTTCAGATTGGACCGAAAATGCCCGTTCCCGCTGGGGTCCATGAGAGACGGCACGCGCTCCGGGTCAAGGACCGGGCTGCCCCAAAAGTGCGTATGCCAGCCGACGGAGAGCCATGGATAATCCCTTAATCTCCGAAGCGCATCCTCCGTCCCGGGCGTATCCAGCATCACGTCGGCCGCGGTACCGATCCCATGATCGAAGACCTCGAACGCACCGATATTATTGACGTCTGTATATCCCAGATCGTCGATCCGAACGATGATTTTTCTTCCCATACGATTCATTCGCCTTTCCCGTTATTTCCATCGGTCAATTCGGTGTGTTTCTTATGAGCCATTCGCTCTTTATTCCCAGAAATAACACTCGTAATCCCCGTCGGTATCCAGAAACTGAAACAGCGTCAGATCCGGATACAGCTCCGGCTCGATGGACGCGAGCTCCGTGTCGTACAGCACCAGCATATCCTCCTGGGGGATGCATACATAGCCGTGATCCCGCCCGAACACGCTGCCCACCACGTTATAGGCATCATAGCCCAGCGCCCGGGCCAGCACGCAGAAGGCGGAGGCATAGTCATAGCACACCCCGCCCCCGTTTTGGAAAAACACCAGCGCCCGGTGGGCCGTCCAACTCACGCCGTCATCGAACCCATACTCTTCGATCTCATGGTGGACATAGTTGAAGTTCTCCGCCACATAGCGGAAAGCCGCCATCAGCGCCCGATAATCGCTCATCTCGTCCGCGCCGATCTCACGCAGGATATCGCCGATCACCGCGTCCAGCTCCGGGAGGCCCGAGCTGTACCCGCCGGGATCGGCGGAAACCGTCTCGATCTCCTCCCGCACAGGCGCGGCGTTTTCCACCACGTCCGGCATCTCGTCACAGCCTGCCCACATCGATGGATCGTAGTACCAGTCATAATACGCTGCCGGAGTCGGTGCCGCCATTGGCGTCTGCGTCGGAGCAGGCGCCTCTTCTGCGCTCGCGGCCGCCGCGCAGCCGGACAGGACCAGCAGCGCTGCCAGAACCAGCGGCAGGATGGTGCGTCTCATATAATAAAGTCGTAGGCGTCGCCGGAGGGGACATACCACACCGGCGTACCCTCCACGAGCTCCGGCAGCCAGCGGGCCATGTACTTCATGCCCAGCTCCTCGAGGTTAAAGTGCCCCACGTTGTACAGAACCTTCGGCATACCAAGCTCGCTGCAGTCCCGGATGAAGGCGCACAGGGACCAGTCGATGAGCTCCAGGGGGATGACCGCGTCGAAGCCCTCCTTCTCGGTCCGCTCGATCTTCTCCTTTTCCTTCCAGTCGTGGTCCCGCAGATGCTCGCACAGGAACACCCGGGAGACCCGGGCATGGCGGTCGCCGGCGATGCGAAGGCCCCGCAGGCCCAGCTTCTCTATCAGTTCCCGTCCCAGTTCCTCCGCGTCGATCTCCGGCAGCTCGAACACCAGGGGCTTGTTGGGGGATTCCACAAGGTATTCCTCCCAGCCCAGCTCCTGCATGATCCCGCAAAAGATCATGTCGCGGTGGGGCAGATCCTTGCGGGGCTTGCCGCCGTGGATATGGTCGTGGTCGCGCCAGACGACGATGCCCGCGTCATCCAGGAGCTTCCTCTTTGCCGCGAAGGCACGGCTGTTCGCCAGCCAGTCCGTCTCGTCCTCATGGGTCCAGAACAGGGGCTCATGGGCGACGATCAGGTTCGCCCCCAGCTCCGCCGCCCTTCGGATCACCTCCGCAGAGGGAAAGCAGCAGGTGACGATCCCGGTGCACTCCTGCTCCGGATCGCCGTATTTCACCACGTCTGTGGTCTTGGGATCGTCCAGCGGCGGGTGATACTGTTTGATCCTGTCGATGACCTCCCGAATCTTCATATCGGTACTCTCCTTTTGGAAAGGCCGCCGGAATGCTCCGGCGGCCTTTCGTCATTCTTCGCGGAGCCGGTCCGCCGGATAGGCGAAGCGCCAGCCCTTGTATATATAGGAAATCATGCCGCCGGGACCTCCGGGGCCGCCGGGTTTTCTGGGACCTCCATGACCTCCGGGGCCGCCGGGCTTTCCAGGTCCGCCTGGCCCGTCCGGTCCGCCCCGCTTCGGGCCGCCGGGAACGTCCTCCTCATGGGGATGCTGGCAGTCGTACACCTTCTGCCCCGTGGGGCTTTCGATCCGCGGCGGACCGCCCCGGGGCGGCTCATCCGGTTGCGGCTCGGACGGTTCGCCTGCCAGGATCCGGCGGGCCGCCTCATAAAAGAGGTCCACCGTATCCCCCGGCAGCAGCTCCGGTCCGCCGCAAACCCGGTCGAATTCCGCCCGGTGGGCCATGAGCTTGCCCATGTCCGTTTCGAACTTCTCCACCGGGCCGCGGAGCATCTTGCCGCCGGGCATGATCTCGTCGCCGGTGAACAGCAGCCGCTGCTTCCGATCCAGAATGGCGATGCCGCCGGGGGTGTGGTCGCCGATCTTGAATACTTCAATCTCCCGGCCCTTGAGGGGGATGATATCGCCGTCGCCCACCACCTGCACCGGATAGTCCCGGGGGAACTCGATGCCCTCGAAGCTGGGGTACGGGATGGCGGCAAGCTCGACGGATTCCTCCGCCATGTAGACAAGATCGAAATAGCCGTTGTTGGCGGAGTGGTCGAAATGGTGATGGGTGTTGATGCACCAGGGCACCGGCTTGCCGCAGAGCTTCTCGAGAAACTCCCGCAGGTTCCCCGCGCCGTAGCCCGTGTCGATGGATACGCCGAACTCGTCGCCCACGACGAGATAGTGGTAGTCGCCGGAGCTCATGATCTGCCAGGTGTCCGGCGCGATCTGCGTCACCTCGTAATACGGCTCGTCCATGGGGGTAAAGGTGCCGTCCTTGTGCCGGATGAGGATATCGTGCTTGCAGGAAAAATCGATCGCTTTCATAGAACACCTCACAGGTGCTGCCGGAACAGCCAGTCCCGGGCGGATTCCAGGCAGTAGCACAGCTCCCAGCCCCGCTGGTGGTGCAGGATCTTGACCCGCTCTTCCCCGTCGTCGGGGAAGGCCGTGTCCTCGTCAAAGATGATATACACGTCCTGGGCGTCGCCGATGCCCTCGCGGACCTTGGCGTCGTTTACATGGAAGCCGTCCCGGAAATTCAGACGGATGCGGGCCACCTTGACCCCCTGGGCCTCCAGGCCGTCGGTGATGGCGTTGAAGTTGGGATATTCCTTGAGGCCGCCCTCGGACAGACCGAACAGCAGCGGCTTGTGGGTGAGCTTCATCATCTTCTCCGGGTCCCAATGTCCCGCGATCAGCATGGAGGCGGCAAACAGGTCGGGCCAGCGGATGTCCATCTCGCAGGAGGCCATGCAGCCCTGGGACTGTCCGGTGTTGTACAGCCGCTTTTTGTCGATGCTGTACTCCGACACGATCTTGTGGAACAGCTCCATGATGATATCGAACTCATCCGACACCGTGTAGTCGTCATCCGTCAGATGTACGCCGGAGGGGACCTGGATCGCCAGCACAAAGCAGGGGTGCTTTGCCTGCTCCGCGGGATCCGCCCAGATGGTGCCGCCGATACCCTGGGCCAGGGCCAGCAGGGGATCGTCCCCATTCGGGCTCGCGTCCGGAATGAACAGCACCAGAGGATACTCCTTCGCCGGATCGTAATCCTTGGGAACGAACAGGTTGTACAGGATCCCTTTGTACTCGCCCTGCACGAAATCGTCGATGACCGGCTGGATGGCCCTGGTGGACGCGATCGGCGCGTCATAACCGGGGATCATGACCTCCACGGCAATGGGGCGGCGCTTCTTCCCCATGCGGGTGGGACCGCGCCCCGGGCCTCTGCCGGGTCCGCCGGGTCCGCCGGGTTTTCCGGGACCTCCGAAGGGCGGTAGGCCGCCCGGCCCTCCCGGACCGGGTCCACCGGGACCGAAGGGCCCGCCGGGCTTGAACTCGAAGTCGGGAATGATCTTCGCCTTTTTATCGTCCAGGGAGAGCTCCAGCGTGACGGTATGGCCCTCCACTTTCCGTCCGGTGACGGTACGGTCCACGACGGAGATCCCCTCTACGTCGGGAAGCTCCCCGTCAAACTCCAGGATCGCCCGGGTGATCCGCTGACCATCGGAGAACGGCTCCGCCACCGCGGTGATCACAGGGGCGTTTTTTCCTTCTTTTGCATCCTTCAGCATGTCGGTCACCCTTCCTACCCATTTCTCCGCCGTGCCCGGCATCACCATGGCGCTCTGGGCCTCCCAGGTGACCCGGTCGTAGGCGGACCGGTCCGGCATATATTTCATGCCGCCGTTCACCATGGAGATGAGAAGCGTGTGCCTGAACGGGGACGCGGCCTTGAGCTCCAGCTCCGTCTGCGTGTTCGTCTCGGGCTTGATGGCGACGAAGGCGATATCTCCCAGGGTCAGGATCTCCGCGTCCACGAAATCCTCACCGTCCTGCTTGAATTCCAGTTCTTTTTTCGGGGACATAAGGCCCGGGGCGCGTTCCTTGAGGCCGCACAGGATGCGGCCCGTCTCATGCAGAACGGGCGCGCTGACGTCCGCCTCCGCCGCGGCGTCTGCCGTGCGGAGGATATCGCCGCCCATCTCCCGGCCGAGGCGCTCCACGATCTCATAGCCCTTTTCCATGCCGAGATCGACCCGCTCCACGTCCCCGGTCTCCGTGACGCGCTCATAAAACGCCTGCTCCCGGGGGACCTGGTCGCCCGCCGCGCTCATGCAGAACAGCACGGGCGCGCCCAGCGCCTCCTCCGCCATGCGGCAGGCACAGCCCGGCACGTCCGCGGAGACCTTCCGATCCTCGGAGCCCTGGCCCGCCATGTCGATGGCGCTGGGCTTGAGGCCGTAGCTGACGAGGGCGCCGATGGGCTTTCCGTCCGTGCCGTCAAAGCGGACCACCGTCATGGTCTTGTTGGAGGGGCCCTCCGGGTTCTGGGCGATCCACCAGCCGAAGGGGGTCTCCACATCCCGGTTCACGTTCACAAGGCACCGGCCCTCGCCCACACGCAGCCTTGCCTCCCGGAAGCAGGCGATGGCCTGCTCCGTCGCCTGTTTCGCGGCCTCGTCGATGGCGGCGATGAAGAGCTTCCGCTTCCGGGGCGCGTCCGGGTCGGGCTTGAAGCCGCCGCCCATAGGGGGCTTGGGCGCTCCGGGCTTCCGTCCGCCGGGGCCGCCGAAGGGTCCGCCGGGAGCGTGGGGCGTGGTGATGGCGTGGGTCACATGGACCCAGATATTCGCAAACGGCGTCCCCGTGATGGCCTCGACGTTTTTCCGGACAGACTCGATGCTGTCCTCCGGGGCGTTCACAAGCTCCAGGCTCACGATGGCCGCCCGAACGCCGCACTCGAACAGCAGCACCCGGGCGCAGGGCGCATCATGGACGCCGTAGAGCTTATCCGTGGGGAACAAATCGGCGGGGAAGCGGATCTCCGCCCGGCCCGCGCCGGCGAATAGTTTGAATTCAGACATTTCCTTCTCCTTCCTGTCCTTTGGCCAGCAGGTCTTCGTTCAGCTCCCGGGCGCGGCAGCAGGCCACCATGTGCCCGGGGAGGATCTCCTCCAGCTGCTGGGGCTGATGACAGGCTTCCGTCGCGTAGGGGCAGCGGGGCGCAAAACGGCAGCCGGGCTTGGGGTTTATTGGGCTCATGAGCTCGCCCTTGAGGCGGATGCGCTGCCGCGGCGCGTCGATATCCGTGGAGGGCACCGCCGAGATGAGCGCCTTGGTGTAGGGGTGCAGGGGCTTTGCAAAGAGCTCCTTCGACGGGCTCGTCTCCACCAGCTGACCAAGATACATGACGCTGATGTTGTGGGAGATATGGCGCACGACGCTCAGATCGTGGGTCACGAACATGTAGGTCAGTCCAAAATCCTTCTGCAGGTCCTCCAAAAGGTTTATGATCTGGGCCTGGATCGACACATCGAGGCTTGCCACCGGCTCGTCGCAGGCGATGAACTTGGGGTTCATGGCCAGCGCTCGGCCGATGCCCACCCGCTGGCGGCGGCCGCCGGACAGCTCGTGGGGGTACGCCATGCGCAGCCGCCCGGAAATGCCGATCATGTCCATGAGCTTCGTGATCTGCTTATCCAGCGAAGCCTTTTCATACTGCCCGGAGAGGACCAGCGGCTCCTTGAGCGTGTCCTCCACCGTGTAGCGGGGGTTCAGAGTGCTGTACGGGTCCTGGAAGATGATCTGCATCTCCTCCCGGAGCTTTCTGAGCTGCTTCCGGTTAGGGTAGGTGATGTCCTCCCCCTTATAGAGGATCTGCCCGTCCGTGGGCTGCTGCAGGTGGATGATGGTCCGGGCCAGGGTCGATTTGCCGCAGCCGGACTCGCCCACCACGCCCATGGTGGTGCCTTCCTCGAAGACCATGTTGATGTCGTCCACGGCGTGGAGCTTGCCCTTCGGGGTATCGAAATACCGCTTGAGGCCCTTGAGTTCTACCAAAGCGCTCATACCGTCGCCGCCTCCTTTTCTCTCTTCGCCCGGACTTCCTCGATGTGATGACACTGGCAGCGGTGGGTGCCGCCCAGATCGACCACGGGCACCTTGCCGTCCTTACATGCCTCCGTGGCATAGGGGCAGCGGGTGTGGAACTTGCAGCCGGCGGGCAGGTCGCTGGGGTCGGGCATGACGCCCTCCACGGGTTTCAGCCGCTCCCCGTCCGACGCCATGCTGGGCACCGCGCCGAACAGGCCGATGGTGTAGGGATGGCTGGGGTTTTTGAAGACTTCCCGCTTCGTGCCGTACTCCACGATCTCGCCGCCGTACACGACGGCCACGTGATCGCACATCTCCGCCACGATGCCCAGGTTGTGGGTGATGAGGATGAGGGTGGTGCCCCGCTGCTCCATCAGGTCGTGGATGAGATCCAGCACCTGGGCCTGGATGGTCACGTCCAGGGCCGTGGTGGGCTCGTCCGCCAGCAGCAGGTCGGGGTGGCAGGAAAGGCCGATGGCGACCTCCACGCGCTGCTGCATGCCGCCGGAGAACTGGTGGGGGTACTCCCGCACCCGGTCCTCGTTGATGCCGACGGTCTTCAGCATGTCGATGGCGATGGCCTCGGAGGCTTTTTTCGTCATGCCCTCGTTGTGGAGCCGGATGACCGACGCCACCTGATCGAGGATACGCTTGACGGGGTTCAGGGCCGTCATGGGGTCCTGGAAGATCATGGAGATCTCCGCGCCGCGGATCTTCTCCATCTCCGCCTCGGACAGATCCACCAGGTTTTTGCCCTTGAACCACATCTCGCCGCCGGCGATGCGAGCGCCGTGGTCCGGCAGGATGCGGAGGATGGCCTTGGCGATGGTGGACTTGCCGCAGCCGGACTCGCCCACGACGCCCAGAGATTCGCCCTTTCGCAGCGAGAAGGAGATGCCGTTCACTGCGTGGACCACCCGCTTGCCGGCGGTGTACTCCACCCAGAGGTTTTTGACGTTCAGGAACTTGTCGCCGCGATGGGGACGGTCGTGGCCCTCCCGGTGCTCGCCGTGACGTTCGCCGTGATGACGGTCGTGTCCCTCGCCGTGACGGTCCTTGCCGCCCCGATGGAAGCCGTGACGGCGCTCGGGCATCTCTTCCCGTTCGGTTCTGTTTTCCATGTTCTCGTTCATTGATGCCACCTCAATCCTTCATGCGCGGGTCCATGGCGTCCCGGAGGCCGTCGCCGAACAGGCTGATGGACAGGATCGTCAGGGCGATCATGATGCAGGGCGCGATCAGCATGTTGGGATAGTACCGCAGGTAGTTGCGCCCGTCGTTGAGCATGGCGCCCCATTCCGGCAGGGGCGGCTGCACGCCGAGGCCGAGGAAGCTCAGGCCGGAGATGGCGCTGATGGTGCCGCCGATGCCCATGCAGGCGCCGATGATGGTCTGCTGGATGGAGTTCGGCAGGACGTACTTGAGAATGGTGCGGAAGGAGCTGACGTTCGTGGCCTTGGCGGCCTCCACGTACTCGCTCTCGCGCACGAGAAGGATCTGCCCCCGCAGCATGCGCGCCGTGCCCCAGATTCCGCCGAAGGACATGGCGATCACTGTATTCACGATGCCGGAGCCCAGCGCCACGGAGATGCAGATAGTCAGCAGGATGCCGGGGATGCACTGCACGATGTCGATAAAGCGCATGATGACCATATCGACCTTGCCGCCGAAGTAGCCCGCGATGGAGCCGACGACGATGCCGAGGAGCGTGCTCACCAGCGTGGAAGCCACGCCCAACGTCAGGCTCCAGCGCCCGCCGTAGATGACCCGGGAGAAAATATCCCGCCCGAACTGATCCGTGCCGAAGAGATGTTCCGCGCAGGGGCGCATGTACTTGTTCACCGGGTCGATGGCCGCGTAGTCGTAGGGCGCGATCAGCGGCGCAAAGATGGAAACAAGACACAGGATCAGGAACACGATGCCGCCGGCAATGGCCAGCTTGTTCTTGGCCAGGCGCTTTAGCATCTGCTTGAAGTTCGTCTCTTTTTTCAGGGCGATATCGTCCCGGAGCCGAAGGCCGGTGTCGATGGCCTCCCTGGTTTTCTCTTCTGTCATGCCGCCGCCCCCTTTCTGTGTGCTCTGGCTTTCCCCTGGGCTTCATACTGGGCCTTGATGCGGGGATCCACCACCGCGTACAGGATATCCACCGCCAGCATCACAAGACAGAACCAGATGGCAAGGAACACCACGCTGCCCGTGACGATGGGCACGTCCCGCGCAGTGATGGCGCCCTGGATATACAGGCCCATGCCGGGGATGGAGAAGATGGTCTCCAGGATCATCGTGCCGCCGAGGGCGTTCGCGAACTGCCCGCCGATCTGGGTGATGATGGGGATGAGGGCGTTCGGCAGGGCGTGGCGGTAATACACCGTATTCTTCGAGAAGCCCTGCGCCTTCGCCGCCATGACAAAGTCCGAGCGGATGACCTCCAGCATGCTTGACCGCATAGAGCGAGCCATGCCGGAGAAGCTCCCCAGCAGGATGCAGAGGCACGGGAGTATGTAGAATTTGATCCCGCCGATGCCGTAGGCCGGGAGCCAGCGCAGCTTCAGCGCGAAGATGACCACCAGCACCATGGCGATGACGTAGCCGGGGACGCAGTGCATGACGCTCGACAGCACCAGCACGAACCGGTCCGCCTTTCCGTCCTGATGCACCGCCGCCATGACACCGAGCGGGATGCCGCATACCGCGCCCGCGAGGATGCTGTAGAGGCTGATGGCGAAGGTACGGGGCAGGCGGAGCTTTATCTCGTGCATGATGTTCATCTGCGACACCCAGGAATCCCCCAGGTCCCATTTGATGAACAGTCGGTATAAGTAGTCGCCCAGCTGGACCAGGAAGGGGCGGTCGATCCCCAGATAGGTACGGTAGGAGGCCAGCTCCTCCGTGGTGGCCGTGGTGCCCAGGATCATCTGTGCGGGGTCGCCCGGCGTGATATACAGAAGCGAGAAGATGATGATGGACACCGCGATAATGATGGGGATCGTGATCAGCAGGCGTTTTATGATGTATCGACCCATAACGCTTTCCTTTCACGGTTTTGACTTAAAAAAGGCGGCGCCGGCTTGCGGCGCCGCCTCCGGTTTCTGCGTAAACGGTTCGGATATCCGATTCAGTCGTCGAAGGTGAATGCCTGCGGGCAGACATTGTGCTGGGCGCCGACCAGGACGCAGTTGACGCCGGCCTGGCAGGCGGTCTGGTTCGCATAGCAGCAGATGGCGTAGCCGTAGCACATCTCATCGGTGAAGTAGTCGTCCCAGGCGGCGATGGTCTCGTCGTTCGTGTCGTCACGCAGGGCGAGGAACAGCTCATCGAGGTGCCCGTCCACGATACCGATGATCTGGTTGCCGTTGTTAGTGGCTGCGGAGTCCTCGGTCCAGAACCGCTTGAGGACCGCGGAGAGGTAGTTGCCGCCGCCGAGGATGTCGAACATCATATCCCACCGGCTGTAGTCGAGCTTGTATTCGTTCAGGACCTGCATGTCGGCGGGCAGGAGGTCGACCTTTATGCCGATCTCGCCCAGGGCGGCCTGGACCATGATGACGGCGTCGTTGATCGCGGCCTGGTTCATGTACATGATAGTCAGGGTCTCGCCGTTATAGCCGGACTGGGCCAGGTACTCCTTCGCGGTATCGATGTTGTAATCGTAGTACTCCCGGCCGGTGGTCCATTCCTCCGGCGCGTCGTACATGCGGGGATGGATGCCGTAGACAGGCGTGGCGGGGAAGTTGAGGCCCTCGGCGATATCGGCGTTGTTCAGTGCATAGCAGATGGCCTTACGCAGATTCACGTCGGAGCAGGGGGACGCCTCATTGCAGTCGAAGTAGAAGGCGATGGGGGGATCCACGGGCATCTCAACGGGAATGATGCCGAGGTCAGGGTTCTGGATGAAATAGTCCACGTCGGCCGCGTTCATGGAATCCACGGCGTCCACGGTGCCCATCTCCAGGGCTACCGCACGGGAGCCGGCGTCCTGGATGATCTGGTACTCGATCTCACGGACGTTCTGATAAGCGGTGACATAAAGGTTCTTGTCGAGCCATTCCTGATCGTCGATGTTCTTCATCCAGAAATTCTCGTCCGCCACCATCGTGACGGAGGAGCCGGGAACATAGCTCTCCAGCACATACGGGCCGGTGCCGACAGGCGTGCTGGCCATGCTCTCACCGTGCTCTTTATAGGTCTCCTCCACCAGGATACTGGGATTGCCGAGGTTCTTGCCGATCTCGCCGGGGCCGAAGGGCTCCTTGCAGTGCCAGACGAAGGTATAGTCGCCGGTGACCTCGATGTTGTCGAGCCTATTGACGCCGCCCTTGTTGCCCTCGTCGATGAACTTCTGGATGCTCCAGTCCACATCGCTGGCCTTCAGGTTGTGGCCCTCGGTGTCATAGATGAAGTCCCAGAGCTCCGCGTTGTAGGTGACGTCGTCCACCTGCTCGAAGGACTTGAGGAGCACAAGACGCAGGTTGCCCTCGCTGTCCGTCTCGGCCAGCTTCTGGAAGATGGGGAAGTTCACACTGCCCCACTGGGCCCGGGCAAAGGGCTCAAAGGTCTGACCGTCGCCGCTGATGGCCACGATGACCTTATCCCGCAGGTAGCCGTCCGTGGCGGCCACCGCCGTGGTGTCGCCGGACTTCTCCGAAATAGTTGCTTCCTCGGCAGGAGCCGCAGGGGCTTCCTCTGCCGCAGGGGCAGCTTCCTCCGCTGCGGGCGCTTCCGCCGCCGGGGCAGTGGAGCCGCCGCCGCAGGCCGCCAGCACACTCAGCAGCATGCAGATCATAAGTACGAGTGCAAGGGTGCGTTTCATGACTTCATTCTCCTTTTTCATATTGTTGTTTTTCCGTTGACACGAAATGCCTTTGCGTGATTTCACCTTACTATCTTGGCCCTCCGCTGTAAACGCACATTTTCTTTCCGGTGAAACATTTAACGCCGACTTCGGCAAGATCCGGACCATACAATTTTTTCGCCATGGAACATTTTTTCTGATTTCGGCTTGTCAAGCCCCTAAAAAAACCGTATTATAACATTATTCGGTATACAAAGTAACTTACCCATCCTCCAGGAGGCCGCCATGTCCCGCTCAGCATCCGGCAGCTCTCTGCCGTCCCATAATGACAACTACAAAAGCATGATGCGGCAGTACCGCCTGCTCCTCATCCTGCCGCTGATCCTGGGCGTCGTCCTGTTTATCTGCGTACAGATCGTGACGGCCCGGCAGATCCAGGAGGCCGGCGAGATGGCCGCCCAGCGCTTTCATGCCCAGTCCTACGGGATCCTCCACGAGATCGAGATCGTCAGCGATTCTCTGCTCAGCGACGGCAGCTTCCGGCGGGATATGTACGCACAGAACACCGACGAATTCGATCCCAAGGAGCCATGCAATACGATCCGGGATCACATCCGCCAGAGCGCCTTCGTCAGCGACGTTTACGTCATCAACCAGCGGCAGAGCCGCATCTATTCCGACGACAGCTATTACCTTTATCCGGGACGGCCGGGCACCCTGCTCGATATCTTCCCCGAGTCCTATGACATCCGGCTTGACACCGACAGCGGCTGGCACATTCTGAACGCGAACTATACCCCACCCTACTACATTGAGGGTGTGCCTGCGCCTGACGGCCAGACGGCGGCGACGCTCATCGTCACGCTGAACATGCGGGAGTTTTTGCATACGCTTTACGTGGAAAACACCGCCCTGTGCTGCATCTTCAACGACGAGTTCAGCGTCTCCTCCCTGCTGACGAACCACCCGGGGCTCGACTGGCGCTCTTCGGAGGCCGTCAGCCAGATCCTGGGCCAACGGGTCCGCTGCTTTTACATCGAGGGCGAGGACTTCACCTATCTGACCGCCATCTCCACCCGCAGCTATTACGCGCCGCTGTGGACGATCGTGGGCGTTTTCTGCGCCTATTTCCTGGTGCTCCTGGTCGTCGGCGTCATTTATCTGCGCAGGGTCTCCCGCCGCCGGTATCAAAACCTTGCCGCACTCATCGACGGACTGCCCCAGGCCACCGGCGCCAATCCGACTTACGAGGAGATGCTCGCCACAATACGCGACTCCCTGACGGATTACCGGAAGCGGGACAAATCCGCCCGGGAGCAGGCGCTGCTCCACCGGCTCCTGTTCGGAGGCTACGCCTCTTCCATCCCCGCGGCAGAGCTGAAGGCTGCGGGCTTCACCGAGGGCACGGAGGGCTATTACGCCGTGCTGTTCCACCTGCGGGACAGCAGCGGCATCGCGGACGGCAGCTCTCCCGCCATCAACGCCGACATGACCTGTATGATCCTGGGCGCCGGCCTCAATCGCTTTATCGTGGACGGGCTCTACGCCGCCGTGGCCCAGATCGACCGGGATTACTGCGCCGTTCTGTCCCTGACCGCACCGGAGATCACCGCCGGGGACATCAAGACCGCTGTGCGGGATACCGTCCGGCTCATCGAGCAGGAATACGGTTTCGACCTCTTCGCCGCCGTCAGCTCCCGTGTCCACTCGCCGGAGGAGCTGCACGCAGCCTGGCAGGAGGCCCGCAATCTCTTCGGCTTCCACCGGGCGCTGGGCACCGACGCGGATGTGCTGACCCAGGAGGATATCCGCTCCGACTCCGGCGCGCTCCTGAGCGGCGATTATATGAAACAGCTCCAGACGCTGACAAATACGCTGCTTCTGGAAAAATACGACTACATCCCCTCCATGGTCTCCACGCTTCTTGACGAGCACGTGGCCGCAAGCCTGCCCCATTACGCCCACGCACAGAACCGTCTGATCTCCATCGCCGGGATCCTGGCGGACGCGGTGCTGTCCAGCTCCTTCCCGGAGGACTTCAAGGCAGCGGCGGCAGACAAGCTGCGCTGTGCCGACAGTATCTCCGCGCTGAATTCCGCCGCGGAGGACGTATTCGGCTATATGGGCCAAAACACACAGGCCGCCGCCTCGGAAGCGACGATCCAGCGCGCTTTCGACTACATCGACGAGCACCTGGCCGATCCCTCCCTCAGCGTTCCCGCCGTGTGCGAAACCGTGGGTGTCACGGTGCAGCACCTGCTGCGCCTGTTCCGCCAAAAGCTCAACATGACGCTGGTGGAGTACATAAACACCCGCCGGGTCGAGCGCTCGAAAGCCCTGCTCCTGGAAAAGGACTCCACCGTCGCGAGCGTGGCGGAGGCGGTGGGCTACAACAACACCGTCACCTTCACCCGCAACTTCCGCCGCTACGCGGGCATGGCCCCGTCGGAGTACCGGGAGCTGAACCGATAAACACCCGAAACATGAAACGCCGCCTGCGGATCGGAACCGCAGACGGCGTCTTTTTTTGCTGTTTTTATGTTGCGATGCCCGCGAACTGGGTCATGTAGAGGTCGTAGTATTTCCCCTTTTTCGCCAGAAGCTCGTCATGACTGCCCTGCTCCGCGATGCGCCCTGCGTCCACCACCACGATGAGGTCCGAGTCCCGGATGGTGGAGAGCCGGTGGGCGATGACGATGCTGGTGCGGTCGCGCATGATGCGCTGCATGGCGTCCTGAATGGCCTTCTCCGTGCGGGTGTCCACGCTGGAGGTGGCCTCGTCCAGAATGAGGATCTTCGGGTCCGCCACGAAGGCCCGGGCGATGGCGAGAAGCTGCCGCTGGCCCTGGCTGAGGTTCGCGCCCGCGCCGGTGAGCACGGTGTCAAGGCCCGCCGGCATGGTCTCCACCAGGCCCCGGCAGCAGGACATGTCCAGCGCCTGCCAGATGTCGTCGTCCGTGGCGTCGGCGTTTCCGTAGGTGAGATTGTTCCGCACCGTGTCCGTAAACAGCACCGTGTCCTGCAGGACGATGGCGAGATCCTTCCGAAGCTCCGCCCGGGAGACATCCCTCAGGTCCTGGTCGTTCACATAGATGTGTCCGCCGCCGATATCGTAGTACCGCATGAGCAGGTTCACCACCGTGGTCTTTCCGCTGCCCGTGGCGCCCACAAGGGCCACCTTTTTCCCGGTGGGGACGGTGACGGTGAAGTCCCGCAGCACCGGCGTGTCCGCGAGATAGCCGAAATCCACGTTGTCGAAGCGAACGGTTGCCGCCTCGTCCGTATCGAGGGCTTCTCCCGCCATATCCTCGTCCGCCTCGTCCAGCACGGCGAAGACACGCTCCGCCCCCGCCACGGCGGACTGGATCTGGCTGTAGATCTGGGCCAGTTGGTTCAGCGGGCGGCTGAACTGCCGGGCGTAGATGATGAACGCGGAGATGACGCCCAGGCTGCCCACCCGGACGCCGGCCTTCGTCAGCCCGTCCGAGGTCTCGCGGAACTCCTTTTCCGAGGCGTCCTGGTGGTTATAGGCCACCACGGTGTGATACCCGGAGACCATCTCCTCCACGTTGCTGTTGAGCATGCCGAGAAGCCTTTGCCGCTCCCGGGAAAACTGCCGCATCTTCCCAGCCATGAGCTTTGTGGTGATGAGAGTCAGCGCCACGGTCACAAGGCTCAGAAGGGTGAGCTGCCAGCAGTACCACAGCATCACCGTCACGGTGCCGATCACCATAAGCACGCCGGAAAACAGGGAGGGCAGCGCCTGGGACACGGTGGTGGAGATGTTCTCCACGTCGTTCGTCATGCGGCTCATCACGTCCCCGTGGGGATGGTCGTCGAGATACTTCACCGGCATATCCACGATCTTGGAGAACAGCTCCTCCGGCAGCCTGCGCACGATGCGCTGGCTCAGGTGGGCGCTGATGTAGTCCTGCAAAAACTGGCTGCCGCTGTAGAGAAGATAGGCCGCCAGCATGAGACCCAGGGTAAAGGCGAACCGCCCCTCCCGGGTCCCGGCGATCATATCCACCGCGGAACTCTGCAGGCTGGGGGCCCAGACGCCGCAGGCGGTGCCGAGGAGCACCACGCAAAGCATCGCGGCGATGAGCGCCTTCTCTTTTGTGAAATACGAAAGGATGCGCCGCAGGGTGCCTTTTACGTCCTTCGCCTGCTCGGAGCTCGCGAAGGGACCGCCCGGCCCCGGGCCCCGCCGGGGTCCGAACTGCTGGAACGCGCTTTGGTTCGTCCGTTTCTCAGCCAACGCCCGCCACCTCGCTTCCCATCTGCGAATAGTAAATGTCCCGATAGATCGGGCTTTTCTCCAAAAGCTCCTCGTGGGAGCCGCAGGCGGATATCGTGCCGTTTTCCAGAATGGCGATCCGATCCGCCCGGCGCACGGAGGCGATCCGCTGGGCCACGAGGATCTTCGTGCACCCCGCGTGATCCCGCTCCAGCGCCTCGTACAGCTCCGCCTCGGTCCTGAGGTCGAGAGCGGAGGTCGCGTCATCAAAGATGAGGATCTCCGCGTTTTTGAGCACCGCCCGGGCGATGGACACCCGCTGGCGCTGTCCGCCGGACAGGCTCATACCCCGCTCCGCCACCACGGAGTCATATCCCTCGGGCATGGCCTCGATGAAGCCGTCCGCCCGGGCGGTCTCCGCCGCGGTTTCGATCTCCGTCCCGGCCGCGTCCGGATCGCCCCAGCGGATGTTCTCCGCCACGGAGGTGCTGAAAAGCTCCGCCTTCTGCAGGGCGACGGAGATCTTTTCCCGCAGGGAGCGCTGTTTGTACTCCCGCACATCCACGCCGTCCACCAGGACCGCGCCCTCCGTCACGTCGTAGAACCGGGGGATGAGGTTTATGAGCGTGGACTTGCCGCAGCCGGTGGCGCCCATGATCGCCAGCGTCTCGCCGGGATGCACTGTCAGGTCGATGTTTTTCAGCACCGGCGTCTCCGTGCCGGGATAGGTGAAGGACACATTTTTAAATTCAATTTGGCCCTTGAGCGCCGTCTCACCGGCAAAGGTTCCATCCTTCAACTCCGGCTCGGTGTGCAAGATCTCCCGCACACGCTTCCAGGAGGCGGCGCCCCGGGAGATGTTCTGGAACAGCATCACAAGGCCCATGATACTGTTGAGCAGCTGGGTGGTGTAGGCGATGGCGCCCATGACCGCCCCGGGGCTGGCCCCGCCGGCGGCCGCCTGCACATGCCCCGCCGCGAGGATCGCGATGACCGCGAGGTACATGAGCATGTTCATCACCGGGCTCATGAGGGCGAAGATGATGAGCACGTGCAGCTGGGTGCCGATGAGCTCGTCGTTGGCCCTGCCGAAGCGGAGCTTTTCATGCAGCTCCCGGACACAGGCCTTGATGATGCGGATGCCGGAGATGTCC
>CAJOIC010000022.1 GCA_905234625.1 uncultured Oscillospiraceae bacterium
TGGACGATGTCGTGGATGGCGTCCAGGTTCAGGGCCTTGGCCTTCTTCGCGAGATCGGCGCGGCCCTGGGTGGCGCCGTACTCGGCGTCGGCGCGAAGCTCCAGGTTCTTCTTGGTGGAGTCGGTGACGACCTCGCCCAGAAGCTCGGCGAAGTGCGCGGCGTGCCACGCCTCTTCCATGGCGGCCTTCTCGAAGAAGGCGCCGACCTCGGGATAGCCCTCGCGGATGGCGACGCGGCTCATGGCCAGATACATGCCCACCTCGGAGCACTCGCCGTTGAACATCTCGCGCAGACCGTCAAGGATCTCCTCGGGAGCGCCCTGCGCTACGCCGACCACATGCTCGGCGGCCCAGACCTTCTCGCCCTCCTGCTTGTTGAACTTGGAAGCGGGAGCCTTGCAGACGGGGCAGGCCTCGGGAGCCTGGTCGCCCTCAAACACATAACCGCAAACGGTGCAGACCCATTTAGCCATAATACTTATACCTCCTGGCAGTTTTTTGACACAGATATATCTCGATATCTTATCCCAATGATATCATAATTTCCCACATTGTCAAGAAATTCCCGATGTCCGGCGCCTCAGGGCCGGAAGCTGGGAACGACCTTCCGGATGGCCGGGAGCATGCCGATCCCGTCGGGGGTGTGGGGCGGGAGCTGCCAGAAGTCGTGGGCGCAGTAGGTGTTGCCCTCGATGAACTCCGGACCGTCCCTGCTGATGGCCACGTCCCAGCCCACATAGCGGACCTGGGGCACGACCTTCGCCGCCTCCAGGCACATGGCCGCGGCCTCCGGCACGAAGGGGAGCTGATACCCCGCGATCTTCACATGGGTATCGGGATGCTCGTCATAGACGATGCCCTTGGTGGTATTGCCGGAGTGGGCGGGATAGCGGATCTTCCCGGTCTCGGGGTCCACGGGGGCGAACAGGCAGTTGCAGTCCACAAAGCTGTCCGCCATGCCCATCTTCTGCACCACGTACATGACGTGGGGCTCGCCGTCGTCTCCCAGCATGGTGATGATCCGCAGGCAGTTCACGGAGCCGGGATGCAGGGCCTCCACGTCCGGGTGCTGATCCACCACATCCTCCAGAAGACCGAAGCCGCCGTCCCGGATATGCTGATACAGGGCGTCGAAGTCCGGCCAGTCGCCGATGCGGATGCGCTCGCAGCCGTGGCTGCACTCGCCGTCCAGGATCTTGACGAAGACCTCCTCCTTGCCCTGGCAGAAGGCGCGAACGTCCTCCCTGGAGCTCTCGGCCAGCACCAGCCAGCCCCGGCGGATGTACTTGGCGAAGAGCTTGTTGAACTCGTCCTTATTGTCGAACAGGTGCATATACGCCACGTCGTTCATGAAGAGGTTCAGCTTCTTGCTCACACCCCGGGTGACATAGGTGGCCCGCTGCTGCGGGGTCCTGTCATACAGCGCGAAGATCTGATAGTCGTAATACCCCGCGCCGTAGCGGAGCAGACAGCCGATCATATCGAAAAAGATCGCCGGCTTCGACTTCCCGCTCTTTTCATGGGATACGTCGATGGCGTCCCGCAGATGGGAGAAGTCCATATGGGCGAAGCGGCGGAAATAATAACCAAGGTTTGCCATATCTATGTTCCTTTCGTCTATGGCCCAGTCCGCGGCCGCGGATGAGCTTTATCGTGCGCGTTTTGATCTGATACAACAGCGGATTATAACACAGGCGGCATATCTTGGCAAGGGCCGCCCCTCCCCGCCTCAGTCATCCCCGGTCACATAGACCTTGGGCACCCGCTTCGACACGCCGCAGGGGATCTCGTCCACGTTGGCGTCCAGCAGGTCCGCCATGCGCTCGATGTTCATGTCCGCCCCCAGGAGGATCACCTCGTCCCCCCGCTCCACGCCGGGGATATCGGTGACGTCGATCATGAACTGGTCCATGCACACCCGGCCCACCACGGGAGCCTTCCGCCCCCGGACGGTGACCCAGCCCTTATTCGACAGGCCCCGGCGATAGCCGTCGGCAAAGCCTACGGGGATCGTGGCGAGGCGGGTCTCCCGCCGGGCCGTGAAGGTGCCGCCGTAGCCCACCTGGGCCCCCACGGGAATGGTCTTCACAAGAGCCACATAGGTCCGCCAGGTCATGACCTCCCGGATGCCGGAGGCCTCCCAGGAGGCCTCGTCCACAGGGCAGAGGCCGAAGAGCACGTCCCCCGCCCGCACCGCGTCCAGCTGGACCTCGGGCCGCAGGAGGATGGACGGGCTGTTGGCCACGTGGATGAAGGGGATATCGATGCCCCGCCCCCGGAGAGCCGCCACGGTGTCGGTGAAGCGCCGGAACTGCCGCTCCGTGACATCGCAGTCCAGCTCGTCCGCCCGGGCAAAATGGGTGAAGGCGCCGGTGATCTTCAGGTTCTCCATGGCGGCGACGCGCGCGATGGGCCCATAGCATCGCTCGTCCGCCGGGAAGCCGATGCGGTTCATGCCGGTGTCCAGCTTGATGTGGATGGGCTGGATCACCCCGGCCTCCCGCGCCAGGGCGTCCAGCTTTGCCGCCGTCTCCACGGCGAAAATGGTGGGGGTCAGCCTCCAGCGGATGAGCTCCGGGAGCTGGTCGTCCCAGGTGTCTCCCAGGAGCAGGATGGGCTCTGTCTCGGCCCCCGCCTCCCGGAGGGCCCGGCCCTCCTCCCACACCGCCGCGGCGTAGCAGGTGACGCCGTGGGCTTTCAGCGTTGGCACCACCCCGGCGATACCGTGGCCGTAGGCGTCGCCCTTGAGGGTCGCCATGACCTTGACCCCGGGCTTCAGGCGGCCCCGGATGTTTTCAAGATTGCTGACGAGGCGGTCCAGATGGACGACGGCCTCGGTCCTCGTATGGAGTTCCATGGAAACCACGTTCCTTTCCAAGCGTTTTCGCGGCTCTATGTTAACATAATCCCCCGGGTTTGACAAGGAAAAAGCGGACACCGAAGCGTCCGCTTTGATCTTACGGCTGGTTCAGCACCTGGGCTCCCAGGTCGGGGCGGTCCGTCATGATAGCGTCCGCGCCGATGGACTGGAGCCGGGCCATCTCCTCCGGGTCGTCGATGGTCCAGTACTGGACGGCGATACCGTGCTCATGGGCGTAATTCACGAGCTTGGAGGTGCCCAGGTTCACCACATAGTCCGTGGTGGGGATCTGCAGGGCCCGGAAGCCGTAGCCCCCGGCAGGCTCCTGCCGCCCCAGCATGAGGTCCAGGTAGAAGCTGACGCACTCCTTCACCCCGGCGCTGCGGAGCATGTCGGGATAGAACCTGTCCATGTACTCCGTCACCTCGTTGTGGAAGGTGCCCACCACCGCCCGGTCCAGGCAGCCGTGCTGCTTCAGGAGCATGTACAGCAGGTCCGCCGCCCGGCAGCCCAGGTCGCCCTCGTCTTTGATCTCAATGATGTACCCGTACTCCCCCTGCTCCTCCAGGTAGGTCAGCGCCTGGCTGAGAGAGGTGATGCGCAGGTCCTCCGGCACCGCGTCCCCGTGCAGGTCCGCGTAGGGCATGGAGCCGTCCTCCGCCGTGAACTTTGCGCCCATATTGAGCTGCGACAGCTCCAAAAACGTCCTGGTGCTCACGTCCACGTCCGTCTCCCCGAAGACCTCCGCGGCGTCGCTGGTGCGGTCCAGGGTCCCGTCATGGAGCAGGACCAGCACGCCGTCGGCGGTCATGTGCAGATCGAATTCGAAGATGTCGATATCGTACTCCTCGCTCTCCGCGCAGCTTTTGATGGCCATCATGGTGTTCTCCGGGGCCACGCCGCCTCCCGCCCGGTGGCCGGAGAGCATGGTGACGCCCAGAGGCGTGATGAGGGGGTTTTCCGCGCCGTCCGTGGGGATGGGGGCGTCCTTGGAGTCCGCCCGGACGATGAAGAACAGGATGAGGGCCAGGATCACCAGCGCCAGCAGGACGATGCCGACGATTTTCAGGACGTGTTTCATTTCTTCTTTTTCCTCAGGGGGCAGCCCTTGGCAAACCAGGGGAAGGTCAGGGGCCACACCAGCATGGCCACCAGGACGATGAGCCCGTACCGGATGCCGCTGGCGATGCCAAGGCCGCCGAAGACGGCGGTCAGGATGGGCTTGAGGCCCGCCCGCAGCGCCACCACGATCACAAGGCCCAGGACCACCTTCAGGATCTGGGCCCACCAGGGGGCCTTGACGTCGAACCTGACTCTCTTCCGCTCCAGGGGCGCGCCGACGGCCACCGCCGCCGTGCAGCCGAACATCATGTTGAGGTTTTTGACGGCCTCGGCCAGGTTGTCCGGATCGATGTCCTCAGGCCAGGCGTAGAACTCCACGAACAGCGCCGCCGCCAGGCTCAGCACCGCCGTGACGATGAAGACGATCTCCATGCCCCGGGGGTCTTCGTCGCTCTTTTCAAAGACAGGATACAGCGCGAACACCAGGACGATGCCGCAGACGAGGCCGAAGCCCACGTCCGTGGGGTAATGCACCCCCAGATACATCCGGGAGAAGGCCACCAGAACCACGATGACGATGCAGACGACGCGGACGACGGTCTTCTTCGTGAACCGGGCCACGCCACCGAGGATGCTGGTGACGTTCTGGGTGTGGCCGCTGGGGAAGGAGTACCCCCCGGCGTCGGCACGGGCCGCCTCCACGATGGTGAAGCGCGGGTCCCGGACCCAGGGCCTGGGCACCCGGCAGACGATCTTCATGAACTGGTTGAGGGCCGTGCCGATCATACCGGTGGCCATGAGGTAGTACCCGTACTTTTTGCTGACGCACCAATACACGATCATGGCGGCGGCTATGAACAGCCATTCGCTGCCGAAGTACGTCACCCCCAGCATGATCGCGTCCATCACGGGATTCCGGATGGACTCCAAAGCGTATAAGATTCCCATTTCAAACCTCCGCGGAACATGCTATATCTAATGGTAATGGCAATATTACCATATTTCATCCGAAAACGGAACAGGCTTGCAAGGAGGCGTCCCATAGAGAGCTCGCGGACAGGAGCTGCGCTCCGGTGCGCGCCGTGCCGGAGGGCAGGGTCACCCATCGCCCGCGCCCCGGGGGACCGGGGCCGTCATCTCACGGCTCACGCGGCTCGCGTCTTCTTCTCCGATCCTTTGCGCCGGTCTGATAGTACGCGGCCTTGCTCGCGTACATGCGGCGGTCGGCCTCAACGACCACTTCATTCAGATCCTGATGATCGCCTCGCATGAAATATCCGGAGGAGATACTGTATCCGCGTTTTGCCACGTCCGCTTTGACCTTCTCCTCCGTCCGAAGGACATCTTCCTCGCGGTCATGGAAGAACAGGATCTCGAATTCATCTCCGCCGATGCGGTACGCCGCGGTATTTCGATCCGTGACCGCGTCCAGGCATTCGCCGATGGTCTTCAGCGCAGCGTCTCCCGCCTGGTGCCCGAGGGAATCGTTCAGGGTCTTCAGCCCGTTCATATCGAGTGACGCCACAGCCCCGATGCTCCTCTCGTACGTGATGCAGTCGTCATAGAAGGACTGCCGGTTCAGCAATCCGGTCAGCGTGTCCCGCCGGTTGTCATGGAAGTAGAGGAGGACGTAGAAGAAAACACTGCTGGCGATGATCGCTTCGTTCAGGTGTACTCCCCCCACGATGGTGTCCGCGGCGGTGGCCGACAGACAGAATATGACGCATAGCACGGGGATGATCCTTTCTATGCCGCTTCTCTCTGAAAAATCCCTGAGTGTGATGATAAGGATCAGCAGCATATAGAAGATCGGCACGATGTACGCGATATAGCCCAGCGGTCCCCGATAAAACTCGTAATTCTCGTTGAACCCGAAGGCCACGTCGGTAAAAAACGCCGTGCCGCAGACCAGAAATGTGATCACGCTGGGGATCCACAGACGGAGCTTCCGCTCCCTTTCCGGACTGATCACAAGCAGAAGCCCCAGGGCGGCCGTGGAGCGGAGCGTATAGCCCAGCACGGAGAGCAGTATCCTGAAAAAGCGCAGGGACGGATCCTCTGCGGCCAGCGATTCAAGGGAATCCTCCAGCACCAGCAGAAGACAGCTGACCACCGTTATCCAGAAATACTTCGTTTCGGTATCCCGGAAGGATTTTTTTGTCAACAGCTTTACGCTGAAGATCAGGATCATAAACAACGTCACCACGTGACGCGAGAACATGTTAAACAGCATATCGATCGCTCCTCGTCAGTCGCTGCGCCGGTCTCTTATCCTTCGTTCCGTCTGTTACGACATGTTACACCCTTCCAATTATGGATTATACACGAAAAGCAGGCGCTGTTCAATCCTGAATACTGAATAAGAGAAGCCGCCCTCGTGTCCGGATCCCTCGAGGGCTGTTCCAGCCAAAAAGAAGACCCCGTCCGAGAGGACAGGGTCTTCTGTTTGGAAAAGGACTGCGTGAATGATAGAAAACCGCTGAAGGGGGTGCAAAGGGTCGTTAGGGGTGTGCATCGACCCTCAAAGGGGGTGCAGGGGGTGCAAACGAAAAAGCAAAACGTCAAATGATTCCTTTCTCTTGGAGGAATGCTTCTTCTTTGGCATAAGTATTGCATGTGTATGGGATTTCAATTAGTGGGATGCTGTTCTCTGAAGCATACTTTCGCTTTAGCTCATCATTTTTTGCCTGTTGGTCAAAGGTGCTTTTTCCGCCGAATTCATCCACGGGCTTATAATGCTGCTGCCCTTGGCATTCCAAAAGCATCAAGAGTTCACCATTAGGAGAATACAAGCCGAAGTCAAAACGAAGGTGGTTTTTGCCCCACGATCCCATCAAATCGTCAAATGAGACCTCGACCCTGTACGGAACATCGTGCTTACGCAAAATATCGATGGTTCGCCATTGGAATGACGAAATCGGATGGCAGTCACAATGAGCCTTGCTGTAGTATCCGTCATAAGCATAAGCTCCGTACTCGTCGCTACGGATACGAAACGCCTCATAGTGGAAAGCCCATTCCTTGCCACACAGGTAACATTTGCACCGATATGGCCTCTCGACCCTAATCGTGAGTCGGTTCCGGCGCTTTACCTCTATTTCCTGATCCTCTCCAAAACCGAGGATATTCAACGATTCATGGACAGAAAACGGAAGCGGCGTGTCATAGTATGTTCCCTTTACACGCTCTGCCGACTGCCGCTGCTTTTCATGCTGCTCTGCACGCAAGCCGCAGGATAACGGGCCATAGTGCTTTCTTTCGTCGTAAACAGCATCGCAGAATCTGTGCCGCTTCCAAGTGAAGTGAAAATGATCAACATAGAGGATTTCGCCGCATTTGCACTGCACTTTGTAGTGTGGGCGGTAGAAACGATTGCTGCGCCAGTTCTTTGCTTCTTCGATGGCCTTCTCCAGTTCGGCAACGGGATTATCCCGGACAGTAAATCCTGACCCCCATAGATGACCATCGGCATCTCTGCGCGGAGCTATAGTCCCTGTTCGTTGGAATTCTTCTTTTTGCCGAGTGTATTCGATAATGTTATCTGCGGCTTCTGAATCCTTGATCTTCTCGTATTCCTCAAAGCCTCCGATGATTGTAAGGCATCCGTTTTTTGTCCCGATAGGGAGCACTTCATCTCCGAAGCGATTCTCGGCCATGTGCTTTCCTCCTTAACAGTCATCGTCCATGATGCCAGACATCATTTCGGCCTCATCCACCCAGGAAGCGTCGTACTTCGACTTTTTCATTGGTACACCGCAGGATGGGCAAACCCTATATTGTTTGTCGCAGGATGATTTGCAGACCTAGCAGATATAATCATCTGCTCGGAAGAGATGCGTTCTCTGAATCCAATGTGCCGCTCTCATACATGAACTCCGGGATCAATTATAGCATTGATCCCGGTGCATGGCAATGATGAGCGACGGGCTTATCTCTCAATAATCTCAGCGCGTGTAAGGTCAAAAACGGCGACGCGCTTTTCTTCGTAGACAGTTCCGGGCACCCGATAGGAGCGCTCGGTACCCCTCAGTTTTAACGATACCCCCTCGACAGCCATCGCGCAGAGAGCCAGAAAAGCAAACAAACCGTCCCGGTAAACACTCCAGGACGGCTTCAGGATATTGCGGTATGCCCGAAAGCCTTTGATTTCAAAGGGTTTCCGGCACTAAAGGTAAAAGCACTCTTTCTATCAAAGAAAGAGTGCTTTTCTGGCGGAGGCGGTGGGATTCGAACCCACGAGCCCTTGCGGGCTACCTGATTTCGAGTCAGGCCCGTTATGACCACTTCGATACACCTCCGTATTCGATCGGAGCCTAGTTACTATATCATTTTTGCGGGGCGGTTGTCAACCGAGCTTTCGCTTTACTTTCCGCCGCAGTTACATTATAATTGAGCAATAAACCACGAAAGGCAGGCGCACCCATGCCGCGCTACGACAAAAATTTCCTCACCCAGGTGCTGGTGCGGGCGGATTTCGTCCCCGACACCGCCTCCATGCTCCAGCCGGACGAGGCACTTCTCTCGGTGCTGGACGGCTTCCCCGTCCGCAATCGCCTCAACCGGACGAAATCCGAGGTGAAGATCCGCAAAACGCCCCAGGGTCCCGCGAAGGACACCCATACCCACAACTATGTCGAGGACAATTTCTGGACGGAGGACAAGCTCTCCCATGTCGCCTTCTGCGGGGAGTACGCCTTCCTGGAGGTAAAGCGCTACGAGGGGTACGCCCCCCTGCGGGACCTCTTCCTGGAGGTGCTGGACGCCGCCGCGGCCCAGGCCCCGGGCCTGAAGCTCCGGCGCCTCGGCATGCGCTACATCAACGAGATCAAGCTCCCGGAGGCGGACGCGGGTCCCGGGCTGGGAGCGGATTTCTGGCAGAGCTACATTAACCCCCTGCTCCTGGGCGGCCTTCGCTTCGCCGCCAACGACGGCGCCCTGGCCCGGCATATGTGCTCCACGGAGCTCAACTACGGCACCGACCGGGCCACCATCCGCTACGGCGTCTTCAACGGCGAATACCCCAAGCCCAACCGCCGCCGGGAGTTCATCGTGGATGTCGATACCTACTGCGTCACGGCGCTGGACCCCGCCGCCGTCCCCGGAAAGCTGGACGAATACCACAAGGCCGCCTGCTCCGTGTTCGAGGCCGCCATCACCGACGCTCTGCGCGCCCGCCTGGGCCGCAGCTGAAAGGAGAACGCCATGTCCGACACGCCCGACATCATCCTTCTCGCCAACGACCGCGGCGACCGGGTGGGCTTCCGCCCCGTGGCCACGGTGCCCTACGGCGACGGGACCTATATGATCCTCCAGCCCGTCACCCCCATGGAGGGGGCCGACGAGGGGGACGCCTTCGTCTTCTCCGTGTCCCAGGTGGACGGAGACGGAGCCGAGGACTCCGGCAGCTTCCTCGCCATGGAGACGGACGACGATGTCATCGACGCCGTCTTCGCCCTGTACGAAAAGAGCCTGAAGGACGGACAGTGATATGAAGCACATCCTCATCATCGGCGGAGGCGCCGCGGGCCTCTCCGCCGCCGTCACCGCCGCGGAGGCAGGGGCCGCCGTCACCGTGCTGGAGGGCCGGAAATACCCGGGCGGCAACGGCCGCTACGCCGAGGGCGTCTTCGCCGCCGGGAGCCGTCTGCAGCGGCGGCTGAACATCGACGCGGACCCGGAGGTCCTCTTCCGGCAGGCCATGGAATTCTCCCACTGGCGCTCCAACGCCCGGCTGGTGCGGGCCCTCATCGGACGCAGCGGAGAGACCGTGGACTGGCTCACCGACATGGGCGTCCCCTTCTCCCGGGTGCTGCACCACATGCCGAACCAGACCCCGGAGGTCTTCCACATGGCCTATCCCGCTCCCACCGGCCTGCGGGTCATGAAGGTCTTACAGGCCCGGGCGGAGGTCCTGGGCGTCAGCCTGGAAACGGAGACGAAGGCCAGAGGGCTCATGTATCCCGGTCACGGCATCGTCGGCGCCCGCGCGGCGGCCGACCCCCGGGTCAGCGGAGCCACCGCCGTGACGCCCGACACCCCGGCGGACGAGCTGCGGGTGTACAAGAACTACGACGCGGTGCTCATCGCCACCGGCGGCTTCGGCGGCAACCCGGAGCTCATGCGCCAGATGATCCCCGACTGCGACCCGGAGGACTATGCCCGGCTCAAGGGCATCCCCATGAACGGGGACGGCTTCCGCATGGCCCGATCCGCGGGAGCTCACACCCCCCGGGACATCGCCATCGAGGGCTGCGGCCCCGTCTACCACGGCCGGGGAGAGCTCACCGCCCTCATCCGCCGCCCGGAATGCCTGTGGCTCAACGCCCACGGGCAGCGCTTCTGCGACGAGAGCATCTGCTCCGACTTCATCTATGGCCAGAACGCCCTGGCCCGCCAGCCGGGAAGGTACTGCTACGCCGTCATGGACGCCGCCTCGGTCCGCCGGGCCTTCGAGGCCCCGCCCGGCCTCATGGCCCCCCTGGACGCAGAAGACAACGGCATGGCAAAGCTCTATGACGTCATCGAGGCGGAGATCCCCAAGGACGGCGTCGTCCGGGCGGACACGCTGGAGGAGCTGGCAAAGGACACCGGCCTGGGGGACGGGCTCCTGGCGGAGGTGGCCGCCTACAACGCCGCCTGCGCCGCAGGGCACGACAGCCTCTTCGGCAAGGACCGCCGCTCCCTCCATCCCATCACGGAGCCACCCTTCTACGCCGTATACGCCGGGCTCGACATCATCACCACCCACGGCGGCATCGCCGTGGACGAGCATATGCGCGTCGTGGACGAGGGCGGCCGGCCCATCCCGGGCCTCTATGCCGCGGGCATCGACATCTCCGGCGTGGACTCCGGGGATTACAGCGTGGGCCTCTCCGGCCACGCCTTTGGCTTCTCCCTCACCGGGGGACGCATCGCCGCGGAGAGTATGCTGGAATATTCATAAAATCATGAATTATTCGCGTTTTATCCCAAATATTTTTTAAAATATTCATATTTTCCTGCATAAACCCCTTGATATTCACGCTCATGTGGCGTACAATCCTGTCATTGCGAAAAAACATAATCGACATATACGGAGGAAACACATCATGTCTGACATCAAAAAGGTCGTCCTCGCCTATTCCGGCGGGCTGGATACTTCCATCATCATCCCCTGGCTGAAGGAGAACTACGACAACTGCGAGATCATCGCCGTGGCCGGGAACGTGGGCCAGGCCGACGAGCTGGAGGGCCTGGAGGAGAAGGCCCTCAAGACCGGCGCCTCCAAGCTCATCGTGGCGGATCTTGTGGATGAGATGGTGGAGGATATCATCATCCCCGCTCTGAAGATGGACGCGAAATACGAGACCTATCTGCTCGGCACGGCCTTCGCCCGGCCGGTCATCGGCAAGAAGCTGGCGGAGATCGCTCTGGCGGAGGGCGCGGACGCCATCGTCCACGGCGCCACCGGCAAGGGCAACGACCAGGTCCGGTTCGAGCTCGCCATCAAGCGCTTCGCCCCCGACATGAAGATCATCGCCCCCTGGCGGGAGTGGGACATCAAGTCCCGCGAGGAGGAGATCGACTACGCCGAGGCCCACAACGTCCCCCTGAAGATCAGCCGCGAGACCAATTACTCCAAGGACAAGAACCTCTGGCACCTGAGCCACGAGGGCCTCGATCTGGAGGACCCCGCCAATGAGCCCGACTACGACAAGCCCGGCTTCCTGGAGATGGGCGTTTCCCCCTTCCAGGCCCCGGATGAGCCCACCTACGTCACCCTGGACTTCGAGCAGGGCGCGCCCGTCGCCATCGACGGCGAGCGGATGAAGGCCTCCAAGATCATCGAGAAGCTCAACGCCATCGGCGGCGCCAACGGCATCGGCATCATCGACATCGTGGAGAACCGGCTCGTCGGCATGAAGGACCGCGGCGTCTACGAGACCCCGGGCGGCTCCATCCTGTACTTCGCCCACGAGCAGCTCGAGATGCTCACCGTGGACAAGGACACCCTCCACGAGAAGCAGAAGCTGGCCGTGGACTACGCCGACCTCATCTACAACGGCAAGTGGTACTCCCCCCTGCAGGAGGCCCTGACCGCCTTCGCCAACGAGTCCAACAAATACGTCACCGGCACCGTGAAGCTGAAGCTCTACAAGGGCAACATCATCCCCGCCGGCACCACCTCCCCCTACTCCCTGTACTCCGAGAATCTCGTCACCTTCGGCGAGAGCGACTATGACCAGGCCCAGGCCGCAGGCTTCATCAACCTCTGGGGCCTGCCCACCAAGGTCCAGGCGCTCCGGGAGCAGGGCAAGCTGTGATGAACAATCTCTGGGGCGGCCTTGTGGCCGATACGGCGAAGCAGCTCAACTCCTCCATCCCCTTCGACTGCCGCATGTGGCGGGAGGATATCACCGGCTCCCTGGCCCACGCGGCCATGCTGGGGGTCTGCGGCATCATCTCCCCCGAGGACGCCAAGGCCATCCGGGAGGGGCTCGAGAGCATCCGGGACGATATCGCCTCCGGCGCCCTCGAGATCGACATGACCGCCGAGGATATCCACACCTTCGTGGAGATGGAGCTCACCAAGCGCATCGGCGACGCGGGCAAGCGCCTGCACACCGCCCGCAGCCGGAACGACCAGGTGGCCACGGACCTGCGGCTGTACCTGCGGGGCCAGATCGACGAGACCATCGACCTTGTGAAGGACGTGATCGCGGCGCTCAAGGACCAGGCCGCTCTCCACGCGGACACCGTCATGCCGGGGTACACCCATCTCCAGCGGGCCCAGCCCGTGACCTTCGGCCACTATCTCTGCGCCTACGCCATGATGCTGGTCCGGGACGCGGGACGGCTGGCGGACGCGAGAAAGCGCCTGAACCAGTGCCCCCTGGGGGCCTGCGCCCTGGCGGGGACCACCTTCCCCACCAACCGGAAGATGACCGCCGCCTCTCTGGGGTTCGAGGGGCCCTGCCTCAACAGCCTGGACGCGGTGTCCGACCGGGATTTCTGCGTGGAGCTCATGAGCGATCTGAGCCTTCTCATGGCGCATCTGAGCCGCTTTTCCGAGGAGCTGGTGCTGTGGTCCAGCCTGGAATTCCACTTCGTGACCCTGCCGGAGGGCTTCGTCACAGGCTCCTCCATCATGCCCCAGAAGAAGAACCCCGACATGGCGGAACTCATCCGGGGCAAGACCGGCCGGGTCTACGGCGACCTCATGACCATGCTGACGGTCCTGAAGGGTCTGCCCCTGGCCTACAACAAGGACCTGCAGGAGGACAAGGAGGCCGTCTTCGACGCGCTGGACACGGCGAAGCTCTGCCTCTCCGTCATGGCCCCCATGGTGGCGGGCATGACGGCCAACGCCGAGGACATGCGCAGGGCCGCCGGGGCGGGCTTTATAAACGCCACGGACTGCGCCGACTGGCTGGTGGCCCACGGCGTCCCCTTCCGGGAGGCCTACGGCATCGCGGCGGGCCTGGTCCACGCCGGGACACCCCTGGAGGACGTGCCCCTGGAGGACTACAAAAAGGCCTGTCCCGTCTTTGACGAGAGTATTTACGATGCCGTGAGTCTCGACAACTGCGTAAAGCGCCGGAACCTGCCGGTGGCGGAGCAGCTGGCTTTCCTGGACGAGTTCCTGAAAAACTGAACCCCCTAAACACCGCACCGCATGGCCTTCCCGCCATGCGGTCTTTTCATCATGTTTTTCATCCCGGCTGAACCCAAACCGGCGTTTTTTGCGTCTATATGGGCGAAAGCTTTCAAAAAGGTGGTGACAGGATGCCGAGCATCGTACATACGGACGGGGAGCTCGTAGAGGCCATGGGCCGCGGGGACGAGGACGCCCTGGGCGAGATCATCCGGCGGTATACCCCCTATGTCTGGGCCGTCGTATGGAACATCGTGGGGAGCCGCCTCGACGCCGCGGACGCCAGGGCCATCGTATCGGACGTGTTCTTCACCCTGTGGAAGAACGCGGCCTCAGAGCCCCGGAGCCTGAAGGGATACCTCTCCAGCATCGCCCGGAGCAGGGCGGTGGACGCCCTCCGGCGGCTGCGGCAGGACCTGCCCCTGGAGGACGATATCATCGAGATCCCCATCGAGGGTCCCGAGACCGAGGCCGTGAAGCAGGCGGAATACGCCGCTCTGCGCCGGGCCGTGGACAGTCTGCCGGAGCCGGACCGGAGCATTTTCCTCCGACGGTATTACCTCTACCAGACCATGTCCGAGATCGCGGAGGCCACGGGCATCAACGTCAACACCGTGAAGACGAAGCTCCGGCGCGGTAAGGAACTCCTGCGCCGGGAGCTGACAGAAGGAGGCTATTTCATTGGATAAGAAAATTTCCGAAATCTTCGATCAGGGCGATGAAATAGTCGTCCTGCTGGGGAGCGGCGAGGGCTGCGACCCCGCAGAGATCAAGGAGTTGACTATGAAACGCATACATGACGAAGCACAGGAGCCCATTTCCATCACCCACGCCGCCAAAAAAGCCCGCTCCGCCCGGCGGACGGCGCTGATCGCCGCCTGCGCCGCGGTGCTGCTGGCGGGCACGGCCCTGGCGGCCTACCGGTACACCCTCCGGGACGCGGCCATCGAGGACGTGCCCACCCGGGATTCGGAGCTCTATGAGTGGAAGGCCGGACAGACGGAGACCCAGCTCTCCCTCAACGGCTTTTCCGACAGCCCGGAATACCGGGCCTTCGTGGAGTGGGAGGAATGGAACCGGGCCTGGAACGCCGAGCACCCCGACCCCTGGGGCGAGATCGGCGAGGACGACGCCTATCACGAGACGCCGGACAATTATATCATCTACGGAGCGAACTTTGCCGAGCAGGGCGAGGCCCTGGACGCTATCGCGGCAAAATACGGCCTGGAGCTTCTGAGCACAAGCCACTTCGTCCGCGCCGGGACGCAGCTGAGCCGGGCCCTGGGCGTCGACGGCATCGCCGCGGAGGGCTGGGATATTCAGGACGGATATTTCTTCGATAACGGCGCCTTCGCGGTCTCCGGCCAGACCGACATCGGCGGTGCGAGGGTGTACTTCAATCTCCTGAACTCCGTGAAGGGGTCGTTCCTCCCCTTCAGCGGCGTCATCCCGGAGGACCACACGGAGTGGAGCTATGCCACGGAGGACGGCTTCGACGTCATCCTCATGACCGACACGGCCCGTGGCACCACGAGGCTCATCGCGCCTCTGTCCGGCAGCTTCATAACGGGGATCATCGCCACAGACGACCCCCAGGCGGCCCAGGATTTCGCGGACGCCATAGATCTGGCGGCCCTGGACGCCCTCTTCGCCACGGATGCCGCCCGCGCCGCCGCAGCCCGGAGCATCGCGGCCTATGTGGAGGGCCGCTCCTCCGAGACCACCCTGGACGACATCAGCGCCGAACAGCAGGCTGTCCTCAGCTATCTGGGAGACTGGTACTTCACCGAGCTGCCGGAGGGCTGCGTCCTGTTCTCGATGGAGGCCGAGGGACCGGATCACTTCAGCGATTTCTATTCCGTCAGCCGCAGCTATAACGGCGGGGGCGTCTATGTGAGCCTCTCCTACCGGGAGCTGGACCCCCTGGACGGCGGGAACGAGGAGGCGCGGCTCGCCCTCTCCACCTACACCGTCCCCCACATCGATCCCATGGACACCGCCTGGCTCAGCACCCCTTGCACGGTCAGCGGGTATGACGCCGTCCTCACACAGCCCAGCGACACGGGGTCCGACGATTACATCCTCTCCTGGATCGACTCGGACCGGCAGCTCTTCTTCCGGGTGACCAGCTCCTCGGCGTCCGCCGAGCAGCTGCTGGCCATGGCGGAGTCCATCACCGGCACCGCCCCCGAGACGCCGCCCGTCCGCACCGTCTCCACCGCGGAGGAGCGCTTCCGCAACAGCGTCATGCCCCTGGACCGGGTGAGCATCATGAGCTATTACGGCGTCGGGCAGGACGTGGAGGTAAAGCGGCTTCTCTCGGAGCTTGGCAACTACGGCCTGACGGTGCTGCCCCAGGACGCGGAGGAGCACATCGTGTCCGGCTGGCGGCAGTACATGTACGAATACTACTGGGACGGCCGGGCCGACTGGAACGAGGTCTGGAAGATCTACCATTTCGACCCGGAGCTGGGAGCGGACGGCCTGACCTTCAGCTACAAGCGCTTCGACGGCGGACGCACGGCCGAGGCCTTCGCGGCCGAGAAGCGGTACGACGACTATTACGGCGATGTCTCCGACTGCAAGGTGGGGACCTGCGACGGCTATATCGCCGGCGGGGACTTCTTCGGCGGCGTGACCTTCGCGGAGTGGTACGACGCGGACCGGGACATGATCTTCAAGGTGAGCTTCGCGAGCCTTGTGTACGACATGACGGAGGACGAGCTTCTCGCCATGGCGGAGAGCGTGACGGAGCAGGCCTGGACCGGCGCAGAGAGCGCCCGGTACCTGCAGGGGGCGGAGAACGTCCTGGCGGAGCTGGGGGCTTACGACCTGCCCGGCGCGGCCTACGGCAGCATCACCTGGGCGTCCGATACCGTGACCGAGGACTGGGTCGGCGCGCCTCTATGGTATGTGGAGGACGCACCCTATGCGGGCCGGAGCCTCTCCGCCACCTACGCGGACGGGCTGATGCTCTCCTGGCAGCGCACCTGGGCGGACATGGCCCGCACGGCCGAAAACGGCGCGGATTCCTTTGCCGCCATCACGGAATACCTTCTCGCCTGCGATGATTCCGGCGCGGTGCGGACCGGGCTTACCGTGAACGGCCATGACGCGATCTGCGTCAGCTTCCCCGGCGGCGACCAATGGAGCGGCGCCCATACGGAGCTCATCTGGTACGACGCCGACGCAGGCCTCATCTTCGGCCTCGCGGACTTCCCAGGGGAGGACGGCGCGCCCCGCACGGAGGCGCAGCTCATCGCTCTGGCGGAGACCGTCGCCGCCAAATAGACCCATCGCATACCCCCATCCCCCGCCCCCTCGGCGGGGGATTTTTGCGCGGTTTTTGCGGGCGGTTTTCCTGCAAGAAACCGGGCGAAAACCCCCGGCCTGAATATTTTCCTTCAGCGACGGATTGCGCACTCCTTCGCTCCGAAGTCGGTCCATTCTATCCATATAGAGTTCGTATCGACACCGGAGGACCCCCATGCGCAGGCTCGTCATATTTCTCATACTGTTCGCCGTCCTGATGGCCCTGGTGATCGCCCGGGCGGGCCTGCCGGAGCCCTCCGTCGCGGTCATGGCCCCGGCGGAGGACGCCGCCTACAACGTCCTGGACCTGGCCCCGCCCGCCGTCACCGAGACCGCCGGGAGCGGCATGATCGCGGAGCTGAGCAGTTACTTTCTGTCCCGGGAGCCCACCGCGAAAAACGCTTTCACCGGAGCGCTCCGAGGGAAAAGCCTCATCCTCCTCTGCGCGGACGAATGGGCCCCGGACCCTGCGGACCACAGGAAAAACCCCGCCCTCTGCCGTCTGGCGCGGGAGAGCGCCGCTCTGGGGGAGGTCTTCCGTCCCGACTGGTACCAGGGGATGGACGGGCGGCTGTTCGCCCTGCTGTCCGGTCTCATGCCCACCCGGGTGGAGGACAGGACCGCCCTGGCCTGCACCGGAGAACAGAACATATATCTGCCCTTCTCCCTGCCCGGGAGCCTTCGCCGGGAGGGATACGTCTGCCGGGCTTTCATCCGCAGCGCGGCGGACGCAGACGCCATGTTCTCCCTGGGCTTCGACGACACGGATGTCCGGGACGCCGAAGCGGAGGATATCCTGGCCGCGCTGGAGGGGGAAGCCCCCGCCTTCGTCTTCTGGGAGCTGGCGGGAGACGGCGAGGCGGCGCTGGCGCGGATCATGGACGCCCTCTATGAGGAACACCGGACCGATACGGCCCTATGCCTTCTCACGGCGGACCCGGACAGCGAGCGCGCCCAGCTCTATTTCTGGGGCGCGGGGCTCTCAGGTGCCGCCTCGGACGTACCCTGCTCGGAGCTGGACGTGCCCCCCACCCTGCTGAATCTCTTCGGCGTCGCCTACGACGCCCGCTTCCTCTCCGGCCGGGACATCTTCGCGGAGCATGTTCCCGGGGAGGCAGACGCCGCCACGCCCCTCGTCACCCTGGCCGGCAGCGCCTTCTCCTCCTGGGTCACGGACGCGGGGCGCTACGACGCCGCTGAGACCGCCTTCACTCCCGCCGGGGACGGCGTGTCCCCCGGTCGCGATGAGGGCTATGTCCGCGCCGTCAGCACACTGAACTACCAGCGCTATGTCTTCGCCCGCCGGGTCATGGAGACGAACTATTTCCGCCTCATCTTTGCCGGACGGGAATGATACGTCTCGGGTGTGGAACAGGGGACGGTTCTATGTTCCAAAATGGAACACAGAACCGTCCCCTGTTCCACATACCTTTTCCACTCGGCTGACAGTCGCGAAAAAGGGACGCCGGATCCTGCGATCCGGCGTCCCCGTGCATTTTGGTCATTATTCCGGTTTCTCGGCGTCCTCGGCGGCAGCCTCGGTCTCCTCCACCACGGACTCGAAGTCCGCGTCGGCGGGGGCGTTCCCCTCCACGGCGTCCTTGATACCGTCGATGACCGCGGCGCCCATGTCCTTGGCCTTCTCGCCCAGATCCTTCGCCACGGTGCCCAGGTCCTTGGCCTTTTCCTCCACGGCCTGACCCACCTCGACGATCTCGCCGGTGTCCTTCACCAGCTCCACCTTGCAGGCGAAGCCCGCTGTGGCCACGGCGGCGGCCACGATGGCCCAGGGCGCGGCTGTCACGCCGATGATACCGCCCACGATACCCACGTTCAGGGGGATATTGACAAGGACGTTGTCTCCCTTTTTGATGACGATCTTCGTCACGTTGCCCTTCTTGACCAGCTCCTTGACCTTCTCGACGATGTCGTTCACGACGCCGGCGGGAGCCTCCTGCTGGATCTGCTCAGGCTGGGAATACTGAGCCTGCTCCTCCTGCTCGACCTGCTTCTCGAAATCGTTCTCGTTCATGATCCAAACCTTCCTTTCAAGATAGTTTGTGTGAATTCTTTGACTGTATTATACCAGTTTCTGCGGTATATGCATGAAAAAACTGTGAATTCGTCAGCCCTCCACCACCGTGGCCTGGGCGCCGGTGAATTTGACGCGGATGCCCTTGCGTGCGGCGGCGGATCCCAGCATCTCCTCCAGCTTTTCCGCGTTGGCGTTGACGTATTTCACCGCCAGCTCCTCCTTGGCGCTGTCCGGCAGGGCCTTGGCGGCCATCACCGCGGCGCTCCCGGCAAAGCCCGTCCCCGCGAAGGCCTGGATGGCGGACTCGAAGTCCACCTCGCTCACATACAGCTTCAGTTCGACCATATCCGTATCTCCCGTATCCATCGTTTTTCCGCCGGAGGCTGTGCGCCCCGGCTTGACTTTCAGTTTCTATGGTATTATACCACCGGCATATCGGTTTTTCCATACCCGGCGGGCCCGAATCGTGTTTAGGGATTGACAAATCCGCTTTTTAAGGAATAAACTACCGTTGTACTTCAATCTATGTCGGAGGCAGGCAGGATGTATAAGCAGATCAAGGAGCTGTATGAGCACTCCCGGCTGGAGCATTACCGGGAGCTTTTCGGGCGCATCCGGGAAAAGGACGGCTCCCTCAGCGCCACAGAGGCCTATGCCGCAGACGTGATCTATCTTCTGCAGAATCCCACGGTCAGCACCTTCGCGGAGGTACTGGGCATCTCCCAGCCCAACGCCACATACAAGATCAACAACCTGGCCGCCAAGGGCTACGTCACCCGCACCTACTCCGACGAGGACCGCCGGGAATGCCGGGTCTCCGTGGTGGATAAGTTCTACTCGTACTATAACACGGATTACCCCTTCCTCACCAAGGCCATCGAAAGCCTGGAGCAGAAATATTCCCCCGAGGAGCTGGCTCTCTGCGAACGCATCCTCGCGGACCTGACGAAAGAACTCAAGTGAAAATTTTTGTAAAACCCATTGACAACCGGCCAAATATCTGCTATCATATCGACTGTTCCGATGTGGGGGTATAGCTCAGCTGGGAGCCCGCAACAACAGTTGTATGCCCCCCCGGTTGAGAGCCAAATTTCGACGAACACCTACAACTTAATCAAGAAACTGCCCATTTAAGACCCTTAAAAGTCACATGAGGGGGTATAGCTCAGCTGGGAGAGCGCTTGAATGGCA
>CAJOIC010000023.1 GCA_905234625.1 uncultured Oscillospiraceae bacterium
CGGCGGTTCGGCCTGGTATGCGCATGTGTTCCGCACCTACTGGTCCCAATGGCACGCGGAGGCCGGCCTTGCAGACGAGCGTGATACGGTCTATCGCGCGTTCATGGAAAAGACGGAGGGCCATGTGAACCCGAAACTGGTGCGTCGGGTCCTGGACGCGGACACCGCCTTCACCGACTGGATGATCGAAAAGCACGACCTGGGGAAGGACTACGGCTTCGGGGCACAGTTTTGGGGCGGCTTCGGTCCGCAGGCAAAGTATGACTGGGAGTACAACCACAAGCGCATCGACACCACCATCGGCCCCGGCGGAACGGGCTGGTACATGACGAACAAGCTGCTGGGCATCCTGCTGGAAAACGGCGGCGCGATCCGTTACCGCACGGCGGCGGAGCATCTGGAGCTGGACGGGAACGGGGCGATCTGCGGCGTCATGGCCTCCGATCCCGGCGGGGAGGTGCATATCACCTGCCGAGCCTGCGTGATCGCGGCCGGAGCTGTCAGCCGCAATAAGGCGCTTACGGCAAAGTTCAATCCCGTCTTCTACGATGATAAAAGCGAGCCCGTCCATGTGTTCACCTGCGCCACCTGCACCGGCGACGGCGTCACCATGAGCGAGGAGCAGGGGTTCGATATCGACTACACGAATGCCCGCGTCGGGATGTTCGGCCCTATGCGGCCCCCCTTCGGTACCGCAAGCCTCACCGCAGCCATGAGCCGCTACGGCGTGAACGTCAACAAAAACGGCGATATTAACGACGTGGACAGCTTCGGTGAGGCCATCAGCGAGCTGGCGTACGAGCCGGGGCGCATCCTGTGGCGGATCATGGACGAGGCGGGCGTGGAGCGCGCGGAAAACGACGCGCTGGGCCGTCCGGAGGATGTGCCGGGCTGCAACATGAACCGGTTTTATGAGAACTGGCGGGAGGAGCTGGAGCAGGAGCTCGCGTGGGAGACCATGTACCGGGCCGACACGCTGGAAGGGCTGGGGGAGAAGATCGGTGTCCCGGCGGAAAAGCTCCGGGCAGCCATCGAATACTACAATCAGAACACCGGAAAGCCGGAGACGATCCCCACCCCCGGCGGCCCCGTCGAGGCGCCTCCGAAAAAGCCGATCGGGGAAGGGCCCTATTACGCGTTCCTTCTGAAGCTCTTCCACGAAAACGCCCTGGGCGGCATTGTGGTGGACGAGAACACGCAGGTTTTGAAAAACGGCCGCCCCGTCCCGGGCCTGTACGCCACCGGCGACAACACGCGCGGGGTCATGATGCCGGGCCGCGTCGGAGCGGAATATATCGAGAGCACGATCTCGGCTCTGACCTTTGCCTTCTCCAGCGGCTACATCGCGGGCGAAGAAGCCGCGGAAACATAATACAATATAGAAAGACGAGCGGCTCTCTTCCGTGCGAGACGGGAGGGAGCCGCTTTTCGCAAATTAGGACGGTGTTTTGCAAAAACCACAACCTTACAATCCTTCGCACAGCTTTTTATAATAGCGGCATACTGAATCTCTGTCCCCTGGTACAGAGCGATTTCTGGAGGAGATACGAAATGTCATATGTGATCGGCCCCAACTGCTCGACCTGCCACTACTGCTTCAACACCTGCCCGGTGGGCGCCATCAAATTCGTGGGCGTCGAGTATGCCATCGACCCGGAGAAGTGCGTGGAGTGCGGCGCCTGCGCGAAGGTGTGCCCGGCGGGCATCATCTCCAATCCGGCGCTGGAGGAAAAGCCCGTCCCCCACGGGCCGAAGACCATCGACTGTGACGCGGTCGTCATGGGCGCCGGCGGCTCCGGCCTCGTGGCCGCTGTGCGGTATAAACAGCTCACGGGGAAAAACGTGGTGGTGCTGGAAAAATCCAAAAAGGTGGGCGGCAACACGAATCTCGGCCACGCCTTTACCGTGCGGTACTCGAAGCTCCACGAAAAGGCCGGCATGCCCGACCTGCGGGCCGAGGCGGTGGAATCCATCTGGAACGGCTCCGACGGCCGGGACATGAGCAAGGAGCTTCTGCGCAAGGCGGTCTACGGTCTGACGGATATGTTCGACTGGCTGTGCACCTTCGGCGGAGTGGAGGAGCATTTTGAGCTCGTGGACCTGTGCGCGCATCCCATCAACGACGGGCCGTTCGTGTTTACCCCGGGCTTCTTCAACTTCCCGGAGCGCATCGAGAACAAAAAATCCACCGACCACTCCATGGGCCCCGGCTGGATGGGCACCTTCGTTATCAAAAAGATGACGGAGCAGTGCGATAAGCTGGGCATCCCCGTGCTGACGGAGACGGCGGGCGTCGATATCCGTGTGGACGGGGATGGGAAGTTCCTCGCGCTGGAGGCGAAGGACCCCGGCGGCGCGGTCACGGTGAACGCCAAATGCCTCCTCATCGCCTCCGGCGGCTTTGCCCGGAACGAGCGGATCATGCGCAAGGTGCGTCCCAGCTTCTACGACGGCCTTGCCACCCACTCCTTCACGGTGGCCTCCAATACCGGCGACGCCATCGATATGGGCGAGCGCATCGGCGCGAAGATGGACTTCAAGCATGTCAAGGTCCCCATGATGGGCCCGGTGCATCACCCCTTCAACTTCGGCGTGGTGAGCCTTGTGAACGACCCCCGGGTCGCCCTGGTCAACATCGACGGCCGGCGCTTTTTGAACGAGGGCGCGCCCCCCGTCCCCGGGAAGCCCACCGGCCCTCTGGAGGATCAGCCCGAGAAGAAGGCATACGCCGTCTTTGACGCCGCTACGGCGGAGAAAATGGGCGCGGACCTGCTGGAGCGGACGAAGCGCGACCCCGGCATGCACCGGGGCATGGTGACCTGGAAGGAGCAGCTCGAGTACGAGTGTGAGGAACTGGACATCGCCGCCTTCAAGGCCGAATCCATCCCGGAGCTTGCGAAAAAGGCGGGGATCGACGAAAAGGGCCTCACGGACGAGATCGAGAAATACAATATGTTCTGCCGGGAAAAAGCGGACGACGATTTTGAGAAGCCGCCCATGTTCCTGAGTCCGGTGGAGGAAGGACCGTTTTATGCCGTCCTGATGATGCGCTTCAACGAGGGCGCGGAGGGTGGCCTTGTAAACGACGACGACCTTCGCCTCGTGAAGGAGGACGGTACGCCCTTTGCCGGGATCTACGTGGTGGGCGACGCCTGCCGCGGCGTCCTCAAGCGAGACGACGAGGGCGGCAAGTTCGGCGAAATGCCCTGGGCCATGGCCTCCGGGTATCTGGCCGCGGCGGAGATGGCAGAGTATACGAAGGACTGAGAGGAGAGAGTATGCCGGAACAGACATTGGAACAGAAGATCAGCCGTTGGGAGGACCAGCGGGCGATCAAAAACCTCATGGGCAAATACGCTCTGACCATGCTGCTGGAGGAGCGGACGGAGGCGTTCGACCGTTTCTGGAGCAGGCGGGAAGACGTGTGCCTGGGCTTCAACGACGGCTGGTACGCCGGCGCGGGGGCGATAAAGGGCTATTATCGTGCCCAGGCCGACCGCACGGCGGCGGAGAGCGCTCTTCTGGAGAAGCTCTTCCCGGAAAAGCTGGGAGCGCTGTCGAAGGAGAAAAAATACGGCGTGGGACACCTGGACAACCGTCCGGTCAGCGCGCCGGTGGTGGCTGTGGCCGCGGACGGGCAGACGGCCAAGGGCATGTGGACCTGCTTTGGCTGCTACACGGCCTTCGATCCGCAGTATGGCCCCCAGTCCCACTGGAACTGGTCGGTGTACGCGGTCGATTTTGCAAAGGAAAACGATAACTGGCGCATCTGGCATATGCAGTACCTCACGGAGCTGGATACCCTCTGCGGCAGCGACTGGACGAAGCCCGCGAGGCCCGCGAAGGAGCGTCCGGAATTTGCGTCGCTGGCGGAGGCGGCCGTCCCCGGTCCCAATGTCCCGGCGGCTCTGCATGAGCCGTGGAGCAAAACACGGACAGCGGCGAAGCTGCCGCCCCTGCCCCGGGCGTATGAGACGTTTTCCGAGACCTTCAGCTACGGAATGGGAGGGCAGACGGCATGAGTGTGAGTTTTGAAGGCCGCGTTTGGACCGAAGAGGAGGCCATGGGCCATGTCCTCGATATCGAGGAGGTCATGGAGGTCATGAACCGCCGGGTGTTCTACGGCATCGAGGGAAAACACCGCGAGGAGCTGGAGGACCTGTGGGTCCGCGAGCCGGAGCACCGGGCGACGGCCTCCTTCGGCGGGAACTACGGCTATTACGACGGCTGGGACGAGGTCGTGCGCTTTTATGTCACAGAGTACGAGGCGGAGCGCATGGATATACTCCGGGGGCTCGCGGCGGAGGACCCGTCCGTCGAGGTGAAGCCGGAGAATCTCTCCATCGGCTATACCTCCATGGCGCCGGACTCCACGCCGCTGGTGGAGATCGCGGCGGACGGTAAAACCGCCCAGGGCGTATGGTATTCCATCGCCCAGGAGACGACCGCCCGCGCCGGCGGCGAGAGTACGGCCGTCTGGCGCGGAGAAAAGCTGGCGGCGGACTTCATCCGAGAGGCCGGCGGCTGGAAGCTGTGGCATCTCGTGATCGCTGTGGACTACACGAACCCTGCGGGCACGCCTCACGAGGCGCAGCCGCTGGAATACGAGCCGGGACGGGACCCGGTGGAGATCGACTTCGGACGCCCGACGATCGCCATGCGGACCCATGACAGCCGTCTGCATTGGGCGGACAACTACCCCCCCGAGCCGAAGCCCTATGATACCTGGAGCGAGGCCATTGGCTACGGCCCGAAGGGCTGGCGCACGGCCATCACCCGTCCGGCGGAGGCGGTGAGTCCCGTGCGCATTGAGAAGGCAAAGATCCTGCGGGCGGAGGCGCGGAAGCGTCCGCCCATGGGCGGGCCGGGCGGACCCGGAGGCCCGGGCGGTTCGGGTCCTGCGCCGGAGGAGAAAGGAGAGGAACGTCATGCGTGAGAATCTCACCGTATCGCAGAGGATCGAGCGGGCCATGGCCAGCCAGCAGGTGGAGAAGCTCCACGGCATCCACAACTATCTCCACGCGAAGAACTACTGCGCGGAGGAGTGGACGGAGATCTGGTCCCGGAGCGACGATACCTCCTGGGCCCACGGCTTCGGACGGATGCGGGGCTTTGACCAGATCTGGCACAACTCCGTCACCATGTACGACTACTCCGCCTATGAGAGCTATATGGAGCTCGTGAAGCTCTTTCCGGAGATCGGGGGCCTGGACCCGCGGCCGGTGATGGAGCTTTCCATGCATACGCTCGTAAACGGCATCGTGGAGGTGGCGGGGGACGGACAAACCGCCCGCACGTCCTATGTGACGCCCGGCATCCTGTACGACTGCATCAACAATATGTGCGTCAAGCGCTGCATGTCCTTCTGGGAGCGCTACGGCTCGGACTTCGTTCTGGAGGACGGGCATTGGAAATACCTCCATGAGCATGTGTGTCCGGATTTCGGCATGCCGCTGGACGTGGCGAACGCCGCTTCCGGGGAGTACGCCATGGCGAAGGATCCGCAGGACCGGATGCCGCCCCCGCCTCCCGCCGGACGGGACGACCGGGTGGAGCTTGCCGACCCCGGCCCGCTGCATCAGAAATACTCCATCTTCCAGCCCATCCAGAACACGGTCCCCTGGCCGGAGCCCTATGAGACCATGGACGACGATAATACTTATACGAAACGCAAGCGGTAACGTTACCGGACTGACCACGAAAACCTATCAAGACGCTTTGATCGAACAAGGCTCTGTTTGTTCTTTTTCTCACCCGAAAAAGAACGGAGAAAAAGAACGCGCAAAAAAGAACACACCGGATGTCAAATCACGTCCTTATTAACGAATCCGACCCTTGCTATACTTTTGCCATCATCCCAAAGCATATTTTTTAGAAGGAGATACAACGATGAAGAAACTGACAGCTCTTGTACTGGCTCTCGCTATGCTCTTCGCGCTGGCGGCCTGCGGCGGTTCCGGCAGTACCACCGCCGAAGCTCCCGCTGCCGATCAGGGCGAGACTGCCGCGCAGGCGCCCGCGGAGAATGCGCCCCAGCAGGCCGTCGCCGCCGATGAGATCGAGAATCCCGTCGCGGCGGAGGGCGATCCCGTTATGGGCGGCGAGATCACCGTCTACTGGCAGGAGTTCTATAACAACTACGATCCCTCTCTTGCCGACAACCGGAACTACGCCCTCTGGTATGAGCGCCTGTGGTCCCCCGACTGGGAGCAGAGCCGCGACGAGTACGACTGGTCCTCCGAGTATGTCACCATGGACAACATGACCGGCCAGCTGGCCGAGTCCTGGGAGGTAGCGGACGACTACACCTCCATGACCGTCCATCTGCGGGACGACGTGAAGTTCCAGAAGCTCGCCGACGAGTACGATTACTATGGCGGCCGCAATCTGACCGCTGCGGACGTGGCCTGGTCCTACAACCGTCTGCTTGGCCTCGAGGGCGCCGAGCAGGCCTCCGCCGAGCAGAACTGGGAGTCCAAGCTGCCTATGCTGGAGTCCTGCGAGGTCGTTGACGACACCACCATCATCTTCCACTTCAAGGAAGCCTCCGAGCCCGCCATCAACGACTTTATGATCGCCGGCGTGTGCATCGCGGGTCCCGAGTGGGATGAGCTTTCCTCCGAGCAGCAGTCCGACTGGCACTATGCCTGCGGCACCGGCCCGTTCATGGTCGTGGACTATGTGGCCGACTCCTACATGAAGTTCGTGAAGAACCCCGACTACTACATGTATGATGAAAACGGCAACCAGCTGCCCTACCTGGACGGCCTGACCATGGTCATCATCCCCGACACCGCCAACCGCGTCGCCCAGTTCGTCTCCGGCTCCATCGACATCCTGGGCTGGGGCAACGACGTCGTGAACGCCTCCGAGAAGCAGCAGATCCGCGACTCCCTGAGCGACGATCAGTACCTGGAGTTCACCTATGTGACGAACCCCTGCGGCATCTTCCTGAAGCAGTGCTATGAGCCCTTCCAGGACAAGAACGTCCGCATCGCCATCCAGAAGGCCATCGACACCGAGACCATCACCACCCAGTATTACGGCCTGGACGCCTCCGAGTTCGATCTGTTCGGTATCTGGTCGAACTCCACCAACTGGTCCTCCGTGGATCAGTGGGACGATGAGCTCAAGGATGAGTTCAAGTACGATCCCGACGCCGCCAAGCAGCTCCTGGCCGACGCAGGCTATCCCGACGGCTTCGAGTTCACCGTGGTCCTCTTCGCCATGATGGATGTGGATCTCTACACCCTGGTGGCCGAGCAGCTGGCCCAGGTCGGCATCAAGATGAACATCGAGACCGTGCCCGTCCCGCCCGAAATGCAGGCTGTCGGCATGGACTTCACCGATCCCCGCTGCATCCCCGGCACCGTGTGCCTGTACAACCTCTCCGGCGGCATCCAGAACTACGCCTCCTTCGGCAACAACAATAACGGCGCCCTGGAGGATCCCGTTATCGACGATCTTGCCACCCGCCTGCTGAACGCCACCACCATGGATGAGCAGACCGAGATCGCCCTGGAGGAGGACCTGTACGTCGCCCAGCAGCACTACACCATCCAGTGCGGCCCCTGCGAGCGCGTCAACTCCTTCATCTCCGGACGTGTCGGCGGGTATTCCGGCGAGCGTCTGTGGAAGAACTGGAACGTGACCACGATCCTCACGAACATCTGGGTGAACGGCTGATTGCGCAAAAACGCTTGATATGCTACAATCTGAGTAACGGCGTAAAAACATGAAAGGGCGGCGTCGGGTTATCCGGCGCCGCCTGTTTTCGATCATAAGGAGATGTTGCGATATGAGAGTGCTGGAAAGCGCCGCGGCGCGCAATCTGACCAGGACCTTTATGGACGGCTTCCGCCTGAACTGGCTGGGCGTGGCGGGGGACAGCGTCAGCCGCTGGCTGACAGGCCGGGAGCTCATGGCGGTACAGACGGAGCTGGATCTGAACGCCGCGTTCCAGCCCCTGGACATCGAGGAGCCGAGGCTTGCCCGGGAGTGCTTCATGTTCTGCTGCCACGGGGAGATCCTGCCCGGCGGCTTTGAGGGCCACCAGAAGGTGAGCCTGATGATCCTGCAGATGAACGACAAGGGCAGCGCCTACCGTGTGCTGTGGGAGAACGGGGAACCGAACCGCCCGCCCTTCGAGCTCAATCTGCATCTGACCGCACACGCGGCCCACAGCGTGGGGCCGGGGAACGTGGTGTTCCACTGCCAGCCGATGAAGACCATCGCCCTGTCCTCCATCGTGGGAAACGATGAGGAACGCTTCCTGGAGGAGCTCCGGAAGGGCTACGCGGCGATCATCAATATGCTGCCGGACGGCATCGGCATCGTCCCCTGGGGCATGAAGACGCCTCAGCGCCGGGGCATGGTCATGACCTCGGAGATGATCGGACATATGCGGGAGTTCATTGCCGACGTGCGCGGACATATCGAGCACCAGGAGGCCGTGATCTTTCTGGGGGAGGGCGTGCTGTGCGCCTCCCACAGCGAGCAGTCCGTGTTCGGCATCATCAACTCCATGGAAAGGGCTTCCGAGATCCGACTTCTTATGATGTCCGCGGGGGCACGATGATGACGGAGCGGCAAAACTGTGCGATCCACGCGCCGTTTTTGATGGATATGCTCCTGAGGCATCTGCCCGAGGAGGACGAGGCGCTGATGGGATGTTATGCCATGCCCGCGTTCCTGTATACGGACGAGCAGCGAACGACCATCGACTGCGGCAGCATCCTCGGGCCGGAGAGCTCCGTGGGCATCGGCCGGCAGCCTCGGTTCACCCATGTCCCGAAGCACCGCCACAACTTCATCGAGATGGTCTATGTGTGCAGCGGACAGGTGGTCCATCGGATCGAGGGACGGGATATCGTTCTGGAAGCCGGAGACATCCTGCTCATGAACCAGTACACCAGCCACGAGTGTCTGCCCTGCGGGGAAAACGATATCGCGGTCAATTTCATGATCCGCACGAGCTTTTTCGACGATACCTACGAGCTGGCGGCCAAGCGCAACGTGCTGTCGGACTTCATCGTGAGCCTCTTGCGGGACGAGGTCAACTGCAACCAGTACCTGCATTACAAGACGATCCATCATCTGCCGGTCTCCCATCTTCTGGAGATATTCCTGACGAGCTATTATCCACACAACGACGGAGTGGCGCCGAGGCGGCTGCATGGAGATTACGCCATGCAGGACCGGACGCTGATGTTCATGGTCTTTCTCTATCTCTCCCGGGACCTGAGCGATCTGAGCGTGGACGGGCCCATGACCTTCGACGAGATCACGAAGATCACGGTGATGAACTATATCCGCGATAACTACCAGACTGCCACGCTGACGGAGCTTTCGGAGATCATGAACCAGTCGGCGTCGGCCCTGAGCCGGCAGATCAAGACCATCACGGGCAGCACCTTCAAGGAGCTTCTGCAGGCGGTCCGCTTCCAGCGTGCGGTGAAGCTGTTGGAGGAGACGAACCTGGCCATCAGCGACATCGCCCTGGCGGTGGGGTACGAAAATTCCAGCTATTTTTACCGGCGATTCCGGGAGATCAATGCCATCTCACCCAAGCTCTACCGGGAGCTGCATCAAAAATAAATAAGCGCATCTCAAATCAGGACGTGGTCGAAAACAAACTACGTCCTATTTTTTATGCGCATACGTCCTCTATAATCGGGGTATACGATGCAAAAGTGTCATAAACGCTGGAACAGGAGTGATGAAAGCATGTCCGAACCCATTCTGGAGGTCCGACACCTGAAGACCTACTTCTTCCGGGACGACGCCGTTATGCGCGCGTCGGATGACCTCTCCTATACGGTCCACAAGGGCGAATGCGTCGCCATCGTGGGCGAATCCGGCTCGGGAAAATCCGTCAGCGCGCTGTCTGTGCTGCGGCTGATCCCCTATCCGCCCGGGCTCGTCATGGACGGGGAGATCCTTTTTCACGGACAGGACCTGCTGAAAATGTCCGATGAGGAGATGCAGGAGCTGCGCGGCTCGAAGATATCCATGATCTTCCAGGAGCCGTCCACGGCGCTCAATCCCGTGATGACCATCGGCAATCAGATCTGCGAGTCGCTCATGATCCACCGCGGCCTCAAAAAGAAGGAGGCCATGAAGGAGGCGGTGGAGCTTCTGCGCAAGGTGAATATCCCGAATCCGGAGCAGCGCGTCAAGCAGTACCCCTTCGAGTTTTCCGGCGGTATGCAGCAGCGTGCCATGATCGCCATGGCCATGAGCTGCGACCCGGAGATCCTCATCGCCGACGAGCCCACCACGGCGCTGGATGTGACGGTCCAGGCCCAGGTGCTCGAGCAGCTCAATAAGCTGCGGGCGGAGTCCGATACCGCGCTCATCATCATCACGCATAACCTCGGCGTGGTGGCCCGGTACGCCGATTCCGTGAAGGTCATGTACGGCGGCAAGATCGTGGAGGAGGGCAACCCCTACGATATCTTTGAAAATCCCCATCATCCCTATACCATCGGCCTTATCAACGCCGTGCCCCGGCTGGATCTGCCGCGGAGCCACGGCCTGCACACCATCGAGGGCGAGCCGCCCGATATGTCCCTCATTCCGGTGAACTGCTGCGCCTTTGCCCATCGGTGCAGATACGCGACCGCCGAGTGCCGCGAAAACCGGCCTCCGCTCGAGAAGGTGAACGAGGGCCATTACTGTGCCTGCTTCCACATGGATGAGACGCAGGCGGAAAGGGAGGCGCTGGTATGATCGACAAAAAAACCGACGCTTACAGCCTGGAGATCGGCGTCAGCGACGAGGTAAAAGAGCTGATCGACGAGCGCATCGAGCAGCAGCCGAAGGTGGAGAAAAGCGCCCGCCGGGAGATCCTGCGGGTGGATAACCTCAAGATGTATTTCCCGGTGACGAAGGGACTGTTCAAGCGCACCGTGGGCTATGTAAAGGCGGTGGACGACGTGTCCTTCCGCATCAACCAGGGCGAGACGCTCGGCATCGTCGGCGAGTCCGGCTCGGGCAAGTCCACCATCGGAAACTGCGTCATGCGCAACTACAAGATCACCGGCGGACACATGATGTTCGACGGGCTGGAGCTGGAGAGCCAGACGCCCAAGCAGATGCGCTCCGTGCACAAAAAGCTCACCATGGTCACCCAGGACCCTTACGCATCCCTGGACCCCCGCAAGACGGTGTCCGACATCATCCTGGAGGGGCCGACCATCCATAAGATGTATTCCTCCAAGGGCGAGGCGCGGGACATCGTGGGCCAGATGCTGGAGCTTGTGGGTCTGAACCCGAAATTCGCCGAGCGCTTTCCCCACGAGTTCTCCGGCGGCCAGAGGCAGCGCATCTCCATCGCCCGGGCGCTGGCGCTGGAGCCGTCCTTCATCGTTTGCGACGAGATCGTCTCCGCGCTGGATGTGTCCATCCAGGCGCAGATCGTGAGCCTTATGATGAAGGTGCAGCAGGAGCTTGGCCTGACCTACATATTCATCGGCCATGACCTCTCCGTGGTACGGCATATCTCCAACCAGGTGGCGGTCATGTATCTCGGCAAGATCATGGAGCTCACGGACTCCGACGAGCTCTACAACCGCCCGATGCATCCTTACACCCAGGCGCTCATCTCCGCTGCGCCCATCCCGAACCCCACGGCGGATCGGGCCCGGGAGCGCATCCTGCTCGACGGCGAGGTGCCGAGCCCCATCAACCCGCCCAAGGGCTGCAACTTCTGCACCCGCTGCCGTTTCGCGGACGAGCGCTGCCGGCAGGAGGAGCCGGAGATGATCGACGTGGGCAACCATCATCTGGTCGCCTGCCACCGGGTCGCCGGAAACTGAGAAGGGAGGAAAGCGACATGGCAAAATATACCGTCAAACGTCTACTGCTTCTGATCCCGACGCTGCTTCTCGTCTGCGTCATCGTGTTCGCGCTGCTCCGCATGGTCCCCGGCTCCGCGGTGGATCAGATCATGTACAAATACTCCACGGCGGGCATCACCGTGACGAAGGAAGAGGTCGCCGCGCGCCTGGGTATGGATAAGCCATGGTTCGAGCAGTTCGGTATTTGGGTCAACGGCCTTCTCCACGGCAACATGGGGACGAGCCTGTTCCAGGCCGAAAGCGTCGGCGCCATCATCAAACGTCAGCTGCCCGTCACGCTGGAGCTGGGCGTGCTGACCCTTATCCTCACGAACCTGATCTCCATCCCGCTGGGCCTGTACTGCGCGGCCCGGCAGGACGCGATCTCCGACCAGACGATCCGCGTGATCTCGGTCATCCTCATGAGCGTGCCTGTGTTCTGGATCGGCACCCTGGTGCTCATCTACCCCGCCAAGTGGTGGAACTACGCCCCGGCGACCATGTACACGCCGTTTCTGCGGGACCCCATCGCAAACCTCAAAATGTTCATTGTCCCGTCCATCCTCGGCGCCATGACCCAGGCCGGCGCGCAGATCCGCATGGTGCGCACCATGACGCTGGAGGTCATGCGGCAGGACTATATCCGCACCGCCTGGTCCAAGGGCGTGAAGGAAAAACGCATCCTGTTCCGCCACGCCTTCCGCAACGCGCTGATCCCGGTCATCACCATCATCGGCGGCTCCATAGCCGGTCTCGTGGGCGGCTCCGTCATTCTGGAGAATATGTTCAACCTGCCCGGCATCGGTCAGCAGATGGTGAACGCCCTGTCGAACCGCGACTATCCGCTGGTGCAGGGCTGCGTGCTGGTGTTTTCCATTTTCGTCATGGTCGTGAATCTTATCGTCGACCTGACCTATAAAGTCATCGACCCGCGGGTCGAGATCGACTGAGGAGGGAACTGAGATGGCAAAAAGCGAAATGAAAAAGAAGCCTTCCTTTCTGCATGAGCTGTTCAAGACGAAGAAGATCGCCGCCCTCGGGCTGTGCCTTTTGATCTTCTTCCTGCTGGTGGCCGTCTTTGCCGACGTGATCGCGCCGGTGAAGGCCGTGGACGGGCAGATCCCTACGAGCGTTCTGGAAAAGCTGCAGCCGCCTTCCCTGAAGCATCCCTTCGGCACGGATTCCGTGGGCCGTGATCTGTTATCCTACATGATCTATGGCTGCCGCACCTCGGTCATCCTCGGCATCGTCTGCACGCTGCTGTCCACGATCGTGTCCCTCATCATCGGCGTGGCCTCCGCCGTCATCGGCGGCTGGTTCGATCTCATCGTGCAGCGCTTTGTAGATGCCTGGCAGTGCGTCCCGGGCATGCTCATCATGCTCATCATGATGTCGATCCTGGGAAACGGTCTCATACAGCTCATCATCGTGATCTCCATCCCGGCGGGCATCGGCGGCTCCCGCATGGTCCGCTCCGCCGCTATCGCCGTGAAGGATTCCGGCTATGCCAAGATGTCCACCATGCTGGGCGGCGGTCAGCTCTGGAAGATGATCCAGCACGTCACGCCGAACATCCTGCCTATGATCATCATGAATCTCGCAGGTTCTCTGGGCGGCGTCATCATGATGGAGGCTTCCATGAACTTCCTGGGCTTCGGCGTCTCCGTGAACACGCCCTCCTGGGGCGCCATGCTGTCCGGACAGGGCCGCAGCAATATGTATGTCGCCCCCTGGCTCGCCATGGTGCCGGGTATCGCCATCGCTATCATGGTCTTTGCCTCCGCCATGCTGGGCGACGGCGTCCGGGATATCCTCGACCCGCGGCTCAAGGGCGGCGTGGGCTCCTATTCCGGTTCCAAGCTCAAAAAGATCGTGGAGCAGAAAAAACAGGATCTGAATATGATCTGACCGACAATGATACGGAGGCCGCAGCCAGGCAGGTGTCCATAAGACGGTAATTATCCGAAATTAACGTAAATGGGCATCCGCAGGGCGGGGCCGGACAACAAACGCGCATGGCTCCAGCTGCCAAACGCTGGGTGCTATGCGCGTTTGTTGTGTTTATGAGCCATGCCATGCAGCTATACCGGGGTACCGGGTTTCGAACCCGCAAGGGTTCGCCGAGAGTCACGGCTCGGCAGGGGGCTGATCCCGTTTTGCGCAGCTTTGGCACCGATATAAACACCACGCGCTTTTCATCGGGTCGTGATAATGACCACATGTTTATGTGTCTGTTTTTTCGGGCATTATCTATTGCAAATGGGAGAGTCTGATAGTACAATAGACCCATGGATGTAATGCTGATATTCGAGCAGATGCTCGTGATGCTGGTCCTGTTGGTGGCCGGCGTTGTCTCCGCGAAAGCGGGCGTCATGGACGAGGAGACCTGTCGCCGCTTTACCAGCTTCAATCTCTTGATCCCCCAGTCCTGCATGATCCTGAGCAGCATCCTGGGGGCGGACGTCCAGCTCTCCCCCGGCCGCGTGGCGGCGATCCTGGGCACGGGGTTTGTCATGTACGCGATCCTTGTGGCGCTGGGCTTTCTCGCGCCGGTGATCTACCGCTGCAAGCCCGGGGACAAGGGGATATACAGCTTCATGACCATCTTCGGGAACGTGGGCTTCATGGGCATCCCCGTGGCCCGGTCCCTCCTGGGGAGCGAGGCGGCGCTGTACGCGGCCCTTCTGAACATCCCCTTCAACCTCCTGGCCTACACCCTGGGCATCGCCATGCTCCACAGCGGAGGGAAGAAGGAACCCGTGAACTGGAAGCTCCTCCTGAACGTGCCGCTCATCATCTCCGCGGCCAGCATCGTGCTGCTGTGCTTCCACGTCCGGCTGACGGGGCCTCTCGGCACCGCGGTGGGGATGCTGGGGGACATGATCCTGCCCAGCTCCATGATCATCATCGGCGCGTCTCTGGGACGGCAGAAACTGAGGGATGTCTTCGGGGACTGGCGGGTCTACCTCTTCGCGCCCATGCGCCTGGTGGTGGTCCCCATCGTCCTGTGGGCGATCCTGCACCTGTTTGTAAAGGAGCCCGTCTTCCTGGGCACGATGACCCTCCAGGGGGCCATGCCCGTAGCGGCCTTCGCCACCATGCTGTCCATCGAGTACGGCGGGAACGTTGAGATGGCCTCCAAGACCGTCTTCGTCACGACGGTCCTGTCGGTCCTGACCATCCCGCTGGTCTGCGGCTTCCTCCCTCTCTGATGCATGATGGATCTTTGCGACTATAAACAAATACAGGCGCTCCTGTCCTCTACGGAGGGGTTCCGCTTCTCCAAGGCCAAGGGACAGAACTTCCTCACCGCCCGCTGGGTGCCGGAGAGGATCGCGGAGGAGTGCGGCCTGGACGGGCATACCGGCGTGGTGGAGATCGGTCCCGGTATCGGGTGCCTGACGGAGCAGCTGGCCCTGCGGGCAGGGAAGGTCATGGCCTTCGAGGTGGATGAGCTTTTGAAACCGGTGCTTTCCGTCACCATGGCGCCCTATGACAACGTGGAGATCGTCTTCGGGGACGTGATGCGCCGGGACCTCCGCCGGGAGGTGGAGGAAAACCTTGGCGGGCTGCGGCCCGTGCTGTGCGCCAACCTCCCCTATAACATCACCACTCCCGTGCTGACCCATATCTATGAAGCCCGCTGCTTCGACACTGTCACCGTCATGGTGCAGAAGGAGGTGGCGGAGCGCATGTGCGCCCACGCCGGGCAGAAGGACTACGGCACCTTCACCCTTCTGACCCAGTGGTACGCCGAGCCGGAGCTCCTCTTCACCGTTGACCCGGAGTGCTTCATGCCCCGTCCGAAGGTGACCAGCGCCGTGGTGCGGCTTGCAATGCGGAAGGCCCCGCCCGTGGACACGGATGAGAAGAGCCTCTTCCGCGTCGTCCGCGCGGCCTTCAATATGCGCCGGAAGACCTTGGTGAACGCCCTGGAGGGCGTCTGCGGCAAGGAGAAGGCGCGGGCGGCGGTCGTCGCCTGCGGCTTTTCCGAAACGGTCCGGGGCGAGGCCCTGACCCTGGAGGAGTTTGCCGCCCTTACGGAAACCGTCATGAATTATTGAACCATATAAACGAGAGACTTCGCATTTTCCCATCCTGACAATTCATGAAATCATTTCAGAAAGAAGGAACGTAAAATGGCAAGTATCGATCTGACCCAGTATGGCATCACCGACGTAAAGGAGATCGTCTACAACCCCTCCTATGAGGCTCTTTTCGACGCTGAGATGGACCCGGCTCTGACCGGCTACGAAAAAGGCCAGCTGACGGAGCTGGACGCCGTCAACGTAATGACCGGCATCTATACGGGCCGTTCTCCCAAGGATAAGTACATCGTCGTGGACGAGAACTCCAAGGATACCGTCTGGTGGACCACGGAAGCCTATCCCAACGACAACCATCCAGCCTCGGAGGAGACCTGGAAGGCTGTGAAGGCTCTGGCCCTCAAGGAGCTCTCCGGCAAGAAGCTCTTCGTGGTGGACGGCTACTGCGGCACCAACGCCGATACCCGCATGGGCGTGCGCTTCATCATGGAGGTGGCCTGGCAGGCCCACTTCGTCCGCAATATGTTCATCAAGCCCACCCCCGAGGAGCAGAAGGACTTCAAGCCCGATTTCATCGTCTATACCGCCTCCAAGGCCAAGGTGGACAACTACAAGGAGCTGGGCCTGAACTCCGATACCGCCGTGATGTTCAATATCACGAGCCACGAGCAGGTCATCCTCAACACCTGGTACGGCGGCGAGATGAAAAAAGGCATGTTCTCCATGATGAACTATTACCTGCCCCTGAAGGGCATCGCCTCCATGCACTGCTCCGCCAACACCGATATGGACGGACAGAACACCGCCATCTTCTTCGGCCTCTCTGGCACCGGCAAGACGACCCTCTCCACGGATCCGAAGCGTCTGCTCATCGGCGACGATGAGCACGGCTGGGACGATCACGGCGTGTTCAACCTGGAGGGCGGCTGCTACGCCAAGGTCATTAACCTGGATAAGGACGCGGAGCCGGACATCTATAACGCCATCAAGCGCAATGCCCTGCTGGAGAATGTCACGGTGGACGAGGCCGGCAAGATCGACTTTGCCGATAAGAGCGTCACCGAGAACACCCGCGTGTCCTATCCCATCGACCATATCAAGAACATCGTCCGTCCGGTCTCCGCAGCTCCCGCGGCCAAGAACGTCATCTTCCTGTCGGCGGACGCCTTCGGCGTGCTGCCCCCGGTGTCCATCCTGAGCCCGGAGCAGACGAAGTACTACTTCCTCTCCGGCTTCACGGCAAAGCTGGCGGGCACCGAGCGGGGCATCACGGAGCCCACGCCCACCTTCTCCGCCTGCTTCGGCCAGGCGTTCCTGGAGCTGCCTCCCACGAAGTACGCCTATGAGCTGGTGCGGAAGATGGAAATGAGCGGCGCGAAGGCCTACCTGGTGAATACCGGCTGGAACGGTACGGGCAAGCGTATCTCCATCAAGGATACCCGCGGCATCATCGACGCGATCCTGGGCGGCGCCATCAATAACGCTCCCACCAAGAAGATCCCCTACTTCAACTTTGAGGTCCCCACGGAGCTGGAGGGCGTGGCCACGGAGATCCTGGATCCCCGGGACACCTATGCCGACCCCGCCGCGTGGGAGGAGAAGGCGAAGGACCTGGCCGGGCGCTTCATCCGGAACTTCCACAAGTACGAGGGTATCGAGGGCGGCAAGGAGCTGGTGGCCGCCGGTCCTCAACTGTAAGGGACGCTTCGAAACTCCCCCGCAGGCCACGGAAAAAGTCGCAAAAGACGCAAAAGAAATTTATTGACTTTTTCCTGTTTCCGTGTTATCATTATCGGGCGCTGAGAAATCGGCGCCCCATATGCGCGAGTGGTGGAATTGGCAGACTCGCTAGATTCAGGTTCTAGTGTCCACTCCGGACGTGCGGGTTCAAGTCCCGCCTCGCGCACCAGCTTAAACCCCTTGAAAACTCTGAGTTTTCAAGGGGTCTTTCCTTTTTATGGAATGGAGAAGAAAGGGGGGGGACCTCCGCGGCGTCTTGAGTTTATCTTGAGTTGCCATGGAAAATGTGCAATATTTGCAGAGCGGAGACGATGTACACTCCATCGGTGCGATGCTTTATTTTCCGCCTGATTAGGCATGGCCTGTGTCGTACAGTATAAGTATGAAAGCAAGAAGGGAGGCCTCCGCATGATAACACAGAAGCAGGTGAATGATATCGTCCGTGAGCTGTGCAGAGGCATCCGCACGCTGTTTCCGCAAGATGAAGCAGAGGCAATTCTATACGGCTCACTTTGCCCTCGGAGACGCGGAGCCCGGGTCGGATATCGATGTGCTGATCCTGGTCGATGCCTCTCGACAAATTGTAACCAGATCGTTCCATTGGCTCGGGTCAAATCTAAAATACTTGCTTGTGCTCAGTACAGCATGTTCTGAGGTCAAGCCAAAAACCTCGGCTAGATTAAGACAGATATCGGTAAGCTCCGGTCCATTCCGATATATCGTTTTTCAAATCGCCAACAATACCCATGTGTATTGCAGTACCATCCCTACGCAGACCTACCAAGTCTGAGTTCGACACAAAAACAGCCGCGATGTTCCGCCAGCTGGACACATCGTGCTTGTCTCCTGTCACAACGACGGTACCATCATCGCGGAGCCCTAGTGTAACATTATCCGTGGAAACGGCAATGATATCCGTCCAGTCGGACACGCAGTTTTTGTTCCATTGGTTATTGCCGACAGCCAAGACAGTACCATCGGACTTTACTGCAACCGTATTTCCTCCTTCGGCCGAGATACGCCGTGCAAACGCAGCCCATTTCTCCCGGACGCTTCTCAGCCGCTCGATATTTGCTTCCCGTTCCGCCTGTTCCCGGGCGAGATGCTCTTCATACTTTCGCTCGCTTTCTTCAGCGTTTTGCCGCTGGATGCGATGGTATTCTTTCAACTCCGCTTTCAGTGCGTCGCTGCCGATGCGGATTGCATTGATGTAATTCTTGTCTCTTGGGAGCTTAAACCTTGGGGATGTATGAGACAGGCTTGTACGTTCCGATACCTGCAAGTCTGCCATGCAAAGCCCCAAATATGCCTCGGCATATTCCGGATCGATGTCCAATGAACGTTCAAAACACCGTTTTGCTTCAGCCCAATTCCTATCCCCCAAAAGAATCCAGCCGCGCTTGAGAAGGCTCTCCTTGTTCGCTGCGCCTTCGACCTGAACGGTACCGCCCTCGACCTGTACCTTGCCCGTGACCTCCACCGTTCCCTCCACCTGAACGGTGCCGCGGATACAAATAACGGACCGAAAAGGCCATTTGCACGGACTTTCGAGGCCACCATCGCGGAGAAATAGGGCCATCGTCACGGAGCGAAAGGCCAGTCCAGAGCCTTGACAGCTATTTTAATAATTGGTACCATGAACCTGCTTTTACTCATATGCAGGATAGGGCAACGCTGGAGAGCGACCTGAGCGGCATATGAGGTTTCGCGGGAGAGTGGTGCCGTCCCTTTTGCTTTTGGCGGGAAATCGCTCCACCATGGGCATCACTCTCCTGGAAAACAAATGCGTTAAACTCCGGGGTCTGGGGCAGAGCCCCAGGAAGGGATCTCTGTCAGAACGGATACTCCTCTCCGGTTCCCGGATCGTAGAAAGCCGTTGAGGGACTTTGGTCGGCAAGTTGCATTCCTCGGTAGCCGTCCGGATCCTTCAAATATTCCTGGATTTCCACCTCCATAAACCGCAAGGCGTGGATAAAATCCATTGGGCCGCCGTCCTCATTCACAATGTAGTCTCCATTCTCGTAAGGACTGCGCCCAGAATCGACCCATCTGCGAAGAGCGCGTTTTTCTTCCGGTGTAGCATCGGGAAACTGTTTCAGATATGACCGCATTTCCCGTTTGCTATCCCTCTGTAGCTCCGCCTCCCACTTCTTCAGCGTTTCAGGATCGACGTTCTCATAATCGAAATCATCGGTCACGTCACTTCGCCCGCTTTCAGCTGGGAAACAAGACCGTGGCGTTCGCGCATGGAGACTGAGCCTTCAATGAGAACGACATAAGCATTGTGGACGATTCGGTCCATAATGGCGTCGTTAATAGGGCTGTCCTGCGTAGAGTCGGTGTTTATCCGGTCATACCAATCATCGGTGTCATACTGCGTGCAGAAGATGGTGGAACCGTGCTTCGTCCTGGCCTCC
>CAJOIC010000024.1:0-30172 GCA_905234625.1 uncultured Oscillospiraceae bacterium
TGACCTCTGATTCGCCGCCCCAGAATTCAGGAATGAACTCGTCGCCTACGGCTCCTCCTTCATTCCTGAATTCTGTAACGCATCATTGACAAACCTACAGGTCAAGTCCCCAGCAGGGAGGAGGCGATGGCAAAATAGATCAGCAGGCTCAGCGCATCCACGATGGTAGTGATGAAGGGACTGGACATGACGGCGGGGTCGAGGCCCAGCTTATCGGCCAGCATGGGCAGGGTGCAGCCGATGAGCTTCGCCACCAGCACCACCAGCGCCATAGTGACACACACGGTGAGGGCCACCAAGAGGGAGATGTCGTCGTTTCCCAGCAGCATCCGGTCGATGAGCATGATCTTTAGGAAGGACACGGCGGCCAGGGACACGCCGCACAGCACCGCCACGCGGATCTCCTTCCAGATGACGGACAGGATGTCGGAAAACTCGATATCCCCCAGGGACAGGGCGCGGATGACGGTAACGGAGCACTGGGAGCCGGAGTTGCCGCCGGTGTCCATGAGCATGGGGATGAACATGGTCAGGACGGTAAGCCGGGCCAGAGCGTTCTCGTAGTGGTCCAGGATCATACCGGTGAAGGTGGCGCCGATCATGAGGAGCATGAGCCAGGGGATGCGGGCGCGCCAGAACTGGAAGACGCTGGTGCGCAGATACGCGGTGTCCACGGGGGTGGTACCGCCCATGATCTCGATATCCTCCGTGGCCTCGTCCTCCATGACGTCCATGGCGTCGTCCACGGTGATGATGCCCACCAGACGGTCCTCCTGATCCACCACGGGCATGACCGTGAAGTTGTACTTGGAGATCATGGCTGTGGCCTCCTCCTGGTCGGCCAGGGTGGAGACGGAGATGACGTTGTCCTCCATGATGTCGTTCAGGACGGCGTCCTCCTCCGCCAGGAGGATGGCGCGGATGGACACGATGCCGATGAGGTGCTTGCCCTCGTCGGTGACGTAGCAGGTGTTGATGGTCTCGGAGTCGGAGCCGTTGCGCCGGATGTTCTTGATGGCGTCCGCCACGGTCATGGTGGGACGCAGGTCGATGAACTCCGTGGTCATGATGGACCCGGCGGAGTCCTCGGGATATTTCAGGATGTCGTTGATGAGCTTGCGGGTCTCGGCGTCAGCCTGCTTGAGGATGCGCTTGACGACGTTGGCGGGCATCTCCTCCACCAGGTCCACGGCGTCGTCCACATACAGCTCGTCCACGACCTCCTTCAGCTCGGAGTCGGAGAAGCCCCGGATGAGGAGCTCCTGCAGCTCGGGGTCCAGCTCCGCGAAGGTCTCTGCGGCGATGTCCTTGGGCAGGAGCCGGAAGAGGAGAGGGAGCGTGCGTTCCTCCAGATCGCCGAACATGGCCGCGATGTCCGCGGGGTTCATGGTGACGAGGACATCCCGCAGGGCGGGGTATTTTTTCTGTGTGGTAAGGGTCTCGATTGCGGTTTCCAGGGTTGCGTTGCGTTCAGCCATGGTCTTTCCTCCTTTTGATCAAGTCGGGCTTTCGCCCGCGAGCCGGTAAGGGCTCTGCGGATTCGGTCATCCGCACAGGCAGAGGCAGACACAAAGGGGCCGAAATTCAATCGGTTGCGCGGGCGGCAATGGGCGCCCGCCGACTTCGGCCTCGTTTTGTGCCGGTACTATCGCCTGCGTCCATTACATGCCACTTCCTTTCAATAGATGATTTATGACAGCAGCAGCGCCTGGAGCTCTGCCGCATCGTGCGCGATGAAGTCCGCGCCGGCGGTCTCCAGCTCTCCGGGTTCGCCGAAGCCCCAGGTCACGCCGATGCAGGGGATACCGTGCTGGTGGGCGCCCTCCACGTCGTGGGCGCGATCCCCCACCATGACGGCGGAGGACATATCCACATCGTATGTCCGGCGGGCCGCCTCGATGACGGCGAATTTGGTGTTGATGTCCCGCAGGTCGCTGCCGGAGATCATGTCGAAGTACGCCGCGAAGCCGAACCGCTCCGCGATGCGCTGGGAAAAGTGGGTGGGCTTCGTCGTGGCGACATAGAGGGTTTTTCCGGCGGCCTTCAGAGTACGGAAAAGCTCGATCATGCCGGGGTAGACGTCATTTTCGAACAGGCCCTTCTCCGCGAAATACTCCCGGTAGTCCTGGAGAAAGCGGACGGCGTCCTCGTGGGAGAAGCCCCAGAATTCCTCATAGCTCTCGGGCATGGGCGGTCCGATGAATTTGAGGTAATCCTCGTTTTTTCCCGGCTCCAGGCCCCACTTCTTCCGGGCGTAGATGATGGAGTTGGTGATGCCCGGCGCGGAGTCGGTGATGGTGCCGTCCAGGTCAAAGAATACGGTCTGCCAGGCCATTTACCGCTCCTCTCGGAAGTAGCTCAGGCCGAGGCTCGCGGGGGGCTGGGAGTCCTTGGAATGACGCAGGCTCACCACGATCAGCACGATGATGGTGACCACGTAGGGCAGCATCTTGAACAGCTCGATGCTCGCGCGGGTCAGGCCGCCGATGTAGTTGTAGGCCCAGTACAGGATGCCGAAGAGGTAGGCCGCCCAGATCGCCCGGGCGGGCTTCCACGTGGCGAAGATGACCAGGGCCACGGCAAGCCAACCGAGTGCCTCGATGGTTCCGTCGGTGGTCCAGGTGCCCTTGATGTAGTCCATGGAGTAGTACAGGCCGCCGAGGCCGGAGACGCCCGCGCCGATGCATGTGGCAAGGTACTTGTACTTCGTGACGTTGATGCCTGCGGCGTCGGCGGTGGCGGGACTTTCGCCCACGGCGCGCAGATTCAGGCCCACGCGGGATTTGTTCAGGAACCACGACGCCAGGATCGCGAGGATGATGGCGAGATAGGCCATGAAGCCGTAGGAGAACAGCGCCTTGCCCACGGCGCCCAGGTTTGCCAACGCGGGGATGTAAGCGCGATATGCCTTGGAGGTGAGGCCGACGCTGATCTGACCGACGCCGCCGGCCATCTTGTTCAACGAGCCGCCGTAGAGGTTCGCCAGGCCTGAACCGAAGATGGTGAGCGTGAGGCCGGTGACGTTCTGGTTGGCGCGCAGGGAGATGGTCAAAAACGAGTAGATGAGGCCGCCCAGAGCCGCCGCGAGAAACGCCGCGATGAAGCTCAGCAGCAGACTCACGAAGCCGATGGGGTTGGCGGCATGCATCTCATAGAAGAACGCCGTGGCAAGCCCCGCGATGCCGCCCAGGAACATGATCCCCGGCACGCCCAGATTGAGGTTTCCGGACTTCTCGGTGATGATCTCGCCCAGAGCGCCGAACAGGATGACGGTGCCGAAGACGATGGCGTTATTGAAAAGAGAGAGGAACTGTGTCATGCCTGAGAGACCTCCTTTCCGTGATGGCGGAAGTGGACGGAGTAGTTGATGAAGAACTCGCTGCCCAAAAGGAAAAACAGAATGATGCCCATGACCACATTGGAGGCATAGTCGTTCAGGCGGAACTGAGACGCGATCTGCTGCGCGCCCTTTTCCAGGAATACCAGCAGCAGCGCGATGAGGATCATGACGAAGGTGTTGAATTTTGCCATCCACGCCACGATGATGGCGGTAAAGCCGCGGCCGCCGGCGGTGCTGGTGGAGATGGTGTGGCTTGCGCCGGAGACGGCGACGAAGCCGCTCAGACCGCAGATGGCGCCGGAGATCGCCATGGTGCGGATGATGACCTTCTTCACGGAGATGCCGGCGTAGCGGGCGGTGTTCTCGCTCTCGCCCACGACGGCGATCTCATACCCCTGCTTGGAGTACCGGAGGTAGAGGAACATGAGAATCGTCACCGCCAGAACGATGATGACATTCAGCATGTACTGCTGCCCGAAGATGGCGGGGAACCAGCCGGCCTGGGTGGATTTGTTGATGATGCCCACGGTGTTGGAGCCGTAGGGGTTTTCCCACTTTGCCACCAGGAAGCTGGTGATCTGGATGGCAAGATAGTTCATCATCAGGGTGAACAGGGTCTCGTTGGTGTTCCAGCGGGCCTTGAAGATGGCGGGGATGAGGCCCCAGACGGCTCCGGCGATGAGGCTCACGACAAAGCCCAGCACCAGCAGCAGCCATGTGGGCATGGTCGCTCCGCCGTAGAGCATGACCGCGGCGGTGGCGCAGCCGCCCATGAGGATCTGCCCCTCCGCGCCGATGTTCCAGAAGCGCATGGCAAAGGCAGGCGCGAGACCGACGCCGATGCACAGCAGCATCAGCATGTCTCGGATGGTGACCCAGGTGCGCTTGGAGGTGCCGAAGGCGCCTTGCCACATGGCGCCATAGACCTTGACAGGGTTCAGCTTCGTAAGGCCGTAGATGAAAAGCGCGCTGACGATCAGGGCGAGCACGACACCGGCGATGCGGATGAGCCAGCCCTTCCACCAGACGATCCCGTCCCGCTTTGCGATGTGGATGAGGGGTTCATGGGAGTGTGTCATGCCTGGGCCTCCTTTCCTTGCGGGGCTTTGAGATAGGTCATGAGGTAGCCGACTTGCTCCTTCGTGGTGGTGCGGGCGTCAACGATGTCGTTGAGGCGGCCGGCGCAGAGGACGGCGATCCTGTCGCAGAGCTCCAGCAGCACGTCCAGGTCCTCGCCCACGTAGACGACGGCGGCGCCCTTCTGCTTCTGCTCGTTCAGGAGCCGATAGATGGTATAGGAGGTGTTGATATCCAGGCCGCGCACGGCATAGGCGCTCATGAGCACCGTGGGCTGCATGGCGATCTCGCGGCCCACCAGGACCTTCTGGACATTGCCGCCGGAGAGACGGCGTACAGGGGTCTCGATGCTTGGGGTGACCACCTCCAGAGACTTGACGACCTCCTCCGCCAGCTTGTGCGGCGGCTTGCGGTCGGCAAAGAAGCCGCGGCCCTCCCGGTAGCGCTTGAGCATCATGTTGTCCGTCAGGTCCATGCTGCCCACGAGTCCCATGCCCAGACGGTCCTCGGGTACGAAGGCGAGACGCACGCCCATATCGGCGATGGACCGGGGATTCCGGCCCAGGAGCTCCTCACCCTCGTCCGTCTCCTGACCCTCGGGGAAGTAGCGGACACTGGAGCCGGGCTCCGTGACCTGCAGGCCCGCGATGGCCTCCAGCAGCTCCTTCTGACCGCAGCCGGAGATGCCCGCGATGCCCAGGATCTCTCCGCCGTACACGTCGAGATTGATATCGTCCAGGCGGGTGACGCCGTCGATGTCCTTGACGGTGAGGTTCCGGATGCGCAGGCGCTCCACCGTATTTTTCGGCTCGGTTCGCTCGATATTCAGGGACACCGCCCTGCCGACCATCATGTCGGTGAGCTTCTGGGCGTCGGCCTCTGCGGTGAGCATGTCGCCAACATACTCGCCCTTGCGCAGGACAGCCACCCGGTCGGATATCTCCAGCACCTCATGGAGCTTGTGGGTGATGATGATGATACTCTTGCCGTCGGCCTTCATGTTGCGCATGACGGCGAAGAGCCGCTCCGTCTCCTGGGGGGTCAGGACGGCGGTGGGCTCGTCCAGGATGAGGACGTTTGCGCCGCGGTAGAGGGTCTTGACGATCTCAAGCGTCTGCTTCTCGGAGACGGACATGTCGTAGACCTTTTTGTTGGGGTCGATGACGAAGCCGTACCGGTCGCAGATCTCCTGGATCTTCGCGGCGATAGCCTTCCTGTCCACGACGGCCTTGCCGGGCAGACCGAGCTCGATGTTTTCAGCGGCTGTGAGCACGTCCACGAGCTTGAAGTGCTGGTGCACCATGCCGATGCCAAGCTCGAAGGCGTCGTGAGGGGAGGCGATAGTGACCTCCTGGCCGTCCACGAAGATCTGGCCGCTGTCCGGGAAATAGATGCCCGACAGCATGTTCATGAGCGTGGTCTTGCCGCTGCCGTTCTCCCCCAGGAGGGAGAGGATCTCGCCTTTTTTCAGGTCGAGGTGGACCCGGTCGTTGGCGATGACCTTGGTCCCGAAGGCCTTGGTGATGTTCACCATCCGAACGGCATATTCCTCCGCCATGCTGATCACCCCTTTATCGTAAAATCGCGTTTGTCACTAATCAGACACTTTATTTTACCATATTATGATATATAAGTAAAAAAACAATTCGGAAACAAAAAGCGCCCCGATCCCGCAGGATCGGGGCGCTCGATGACCCGGAGTTTATCAGCCCTCGATGAGCTGGTTGATGCCGTCGATGGCCAGGGAGAAGTAAGGAGCGGAGCGCAGATCGGTGTTGGACTCATAGAACACACCGTCGATGATGGCCTCGCCCTCGTCGCCGACGAAGTCGCCGTCGACATCCAGAGCCAGGAAGGACTCAACGGTCTCGCCGCCCACGGTGAAGTTGGCGGTATCGAAGACCTGGAGGGAGCCGTCCGCGATGGCGGCCTCGACCTCGGCGACCTTCTCCGCGGTGCCCTCGGCGCAGGACTCACCCAGCTCGGTGATGTAGTTGGCGCCGGTAGCGTAGCCCTCGGACCAGTCGGTGGGGATCTCAGAGCCGTCCAGCATGTGCTGCAGGGCCTCGGTGTAGAACACGGACCAGTTGTTGGAGGCGGAGGTCAGAGCCGCAGTGGGAGCCACGGACAGCATGGAGATGTTGTAGCCCACGCAGTAGACGTTGGCGCCGCCGTCACGGGCCGCCTGGACAGCACCGGGAGCGCCGGTGGAGTCGGCGTGCTGGCTGATGATGAAGCAGCCGTCGGCCATCAGGGCCTCAGCGGCGGCAGCCTCGCCGATGGGATCGTACCAGGAGTTGGTGAAGCGGACGTCCATGACGACGTTCTCGACCACGGACTTCACGCCCAGATAGAAAGCGGTGTAGCCGGAGACGACCTCGGCATAGGGATAAGCGCCGACATAGCCGAGCTTGTAGTTGCCGTCGGCGTCGATGCCGGTCTCGGGGACCTCGCCGTTGTCGATCATTTCCTGCAGCTTCATGCCGGCGACGACGCCGGAGACGTAGCGGGACTCAAAGGTGTGGGGGAAAGCGTTCTTGTAGTTGTCGAGGCCGGTGGTCCAGGCGTAGTCGCCGGTCATGGACACGACGATGACGTCGGGATAATCGACAGCGGCCTGCTCGGCATAGCTCTGATGGCCGTAGGAGTCGGTGAAGACGATGTCGCAGCCCTGCTCGGCAAGGTCAACAATGGCGTCGTAGCAGGTCTCGTCCTCGGGGATATCGACCTTCAGGATCAGGTTCTCGGCGGGGATGCCCAGGTTCGCCATGGCGGTCTCAACGCCCTCGATGTGAGCGTAGTCATAGCCGGAGTTCTCGTCCTCGACGCAGACCATGCCGACGATCAGGTCCTCGGCGGCGATGCCTTCGCCGGCGGGAGCGGCTTCCTCGGCGGGCTCTTCGGCCTCAGCGGGCTCCTCGGCGGGAGCGGTCTCCTCGACAGCCTCTTCGGCAGCGGGAGCGGCCTCTTCGGCGGCGGGGGCTTCCTCGGCGGCGGGAGCGGAGCCGGCAGAGCTGCCGCAGGCGGCCAGAGCGAAGACCATGCACAGAGCAAGAAGCAGAGCAAAGATCTTTTTCATGATATTCCTCCTAAAAATATTTTGCAGAATTATGGTTTAACGGCGTCTGCCGTTGGGAAAACGGTTTATTCGGCGAATTCCAGGGTACCGTCGTCGTACATGGCGGCGACCCGGGCCAGGGACTCGATGCGCAGGCCGCGCTCCCGCAGACGCGCGCCTCCCGGCTGAAAGCACTTCTCCACCGCGATGCCGGCGCCCACGCAGGTCGCGCCGGACTGCTCCACGAGATCGCACAGTCCGTCCAGCGCCGCGCCGTTTGCCAGGAAATCGTCGATCAGCAGCACCCGGTCGGTGGGAAGCAAATAATCCCTGGATACGATCACATCGTAGATGTTGCCGTGGGTGAAGCTCTCTACCGTGGTCTTATACAGGGAACCGTCGATATTCTTGGTCTTGGACTTCTTCGCGAAGACCACAGGGCACTTGAACACCAGCCCCGCGATGCAGGCCAGACCGATGCCGGAGGCCTCGATGGTGAGGATCTTCCTGCTCGGCAAGCTGCATGAAAAGCTCCACGTCCATCTGGTGATTCAGGAATCCGTCCACCTTCAGGATACCGCCGGGACGGACCTTCCCGTCCTTCAGGATGCGCTCTTCCAGCAACCGCATATGCCAAGCCCTCCGTCGTCTCTGTGGGATGATGTGGGACGATCGCTCCGTAAATTTTACAAAACTATTACGTCCATGTTCATTCTACACGATGCCGGCGTCCTTGGCAATAGTGGCTTGTTTCATATTTTTTCGCCAATCACTTCCGCTTTCTGAGCAAAATCCACAATATCCCTCACCAGTCGAGGATGGCGTCTCCCTTGACCAGGTGGGCGTGTCCTGCCAGGCCGGCCAGAGGCGCGTCGGAGCGGGAGTCAGACCAGAAGCCGTCGATGGGGGTGTCGCCGTAGACCTCCCGGAAGCGGCGGACCTTCTCCTCGCCATGGCAGTTCTCCCCGCGGTAGATGCCCGTGGCCTGGTCCACCGGGGAGGCAAGGAGGGCAAATTCCAGCATCCGGGCCACGGGGGCCAGCAGGAATTCCGGGGAGGCGGAGATGATGAGGTCGTCCGGGCGGCGCTGCTCCCAGTACCAGGGCTTGATGGCCCCGATATGCTCCTGCCAGAACACCAGCGGCGCCTCCTCCGGCACATGGCGCAGGAAGCGGTAGAAGATCTCCTTGCTCTTCGTCTTCGTCTTCAGACGGGTCCCCATGCAGAAAAAGGCCCAGGCCGTCCAGCCAAGGGTCCGGCGGCAGGCGGGATAGCGCCGCAGACACCAAAGGTAAAACTGCGCCGTGCTGTCCACGGGATAGATGGTCTTGTCAAAATCGTAAACGTTCATAGGGAAAATATAACCGCCGGAGGGGCGGGCTGTCAATGCGGAATTGTCACTATTGTTGCCTTGACGATGTCCCGCGGGGTATGCTAACATTATGAGAAAACAAGGGGGTAAGGGAATGGGCATCCTTTTCAGAAACGCGATGGTTTACCGTGACGGCGTCTTTGTCCGTTCCGATGTCTCCGTGTCGGACGGGCGTCTGGCCTTTCCTGTGGGAGCCGTCTCTCCCGATACGGCCGTCGATGGCCGAAATATCGCTGTATTGCCCGGCTTTGCGGATGTGCATGTGCATTTCCGCGAGCCGGGTTTTTCCTATAAGGGAACGATCCGGGACGGCTCCCGGGCCGCCGCAAGGGGCGGGTACACCACCGTGTGCGTCATGCCGAACCTGGACCCGGTGCCGGAGGACCTGCCGACCCTGCGGCAGGAGCTCGACATCATCGCCCGGGACGCGGTCGTCCGCGTCGTGCCTTACGGCGCCATCACCAGAGGCGAGAAGGGGCAGGAACTGGCCGATATGGAGGCCATGTCGCCCTATGTCTGCGCCTTCTCCGACGACGGCCACGGTGTCCAGAGCGGGGATATGATGCTCCGGGCCATGGAAAAGGCCGCGTCTCTCGGAAAACTCATCGTCGCCCACTGCGAGGAGAACGACCTGCTCTTCGGCGGGTATATCCACGACGGCGAGTACGCACGTACCCACGGACACAGGGGCATCTGTGCCGAGAGCGAGTGGATCCCCATCGCCCGGGACGCGGTGCTGGCGGCACGGGCCGGGTGCGGCTACCACGTCTGCCACGTCTCCAGCGCCGAGAGCGTGGAGATCATCCGTCGGGCCAAGGCTCGTGGAGTTAACATAACCTGCGAGACCGGGCCCCATTATCTCACCATGAACGATACCATGCTCCAGGAGGACGGACGGTTCAAGATGAACCCGCCCATCCGCTCCGAGCGGGACCGGCTTGCGCTTCTCGAGGGCATCCTGGACGGGACGGTGGACATGATCGTCACGGACCACGCCCCTCACAGCCCGGAGGAGAAGAGCCGGGGCCTCGCCGGCAGCGCCATGGGCGTGGTGGGGCTGGAGACGGCCTTTCCCGTGCTGTATACAGATCTGGTAAAGCCCGGTACCCTGCCGCTGGAACAGCTTGTTCGCCTCATGAACGAGAGGCCCCGGGAGCGCTTCGGGCTGGAGACCTGCCCGGAGGACTACTGCGTCTGGGACCTGGGGGCGGAGTACGACATCGACCCGGCGGAGTTCCTGTCCCGGGGCAGGGCCACGCCCTTCGCCGGAAAACGTGTTTTCGGCCGATGCCTCATGACGGTCTGCGGCGGGAAAACCGTCTGGACCGATCCGGCCATGGAGGAGCGCGCATGAAGCAGGGAGTTTACATAATTAAAAAGAACGCCCCCTTGACGACGGACGTATACGAGCTGGTGCTGGCGGGGGACACCTCCGCCTGCAAAGCGCCGGGGCAGTTCATCGACGTGAAGCTGCCGGAGCGCTTCCTCCGGCGGCCCATCTCCGTGTGCGACTGGGACGGGGAGAGCATCACGGTGCTCTATAAGCTCCTGGGCGGCGGCACGGAGCTTTTGTCCGCCCTGCCGGTCGGTACGGCATTGGATGTCCTCACCGGCCTTGGGAACGGATACGACCTTTCCGTCAGCGGGGACCGGCCCCTGCTGGTGGGGGGCGGTGTGGGCATCCCGCCCCTGTACCGGCTGGCGAAGGAGCTCATCTCCCGGGGCAGGCGTCCGGCGGTGCTCCTGGGCTTCAACCGGAAAGAGGATATGTTTTATGTAAACCGATTTGAAGGCCTGGGCGCGAAGGTGACCGTCACCACGGCGGACGGGAGCTTCGGCATTCCCGGCTTTGTGACGGACGGCTTGTCCGCCGTGGGGACGTATACCTATGCTTACGCCTGCGGGCCCACCGCCATGCTGAGAGCGCTGGACGGGGCGGTGACCACCTCGGCGCAGTACAGCTTCGAGGAGCGGATGGGCTGCGGCTTCGGCGCCTGCGTGGGCTGCACCTGCCGGACGAAAAACGGATACAAGCGAGTCTGCAAGGACGGGCCGGTGTTCCGGCGGGAGGAGGTGCTGTGGTGAATACAAAGGTGACCCTATGCGGTGTGGAGCTGGACAATCCCATCATCCCCGCCAGCGGGACCTTCGGGTACGGCCGGGAGTTCGCGGAGCTGTACGATATAAACTGCCTCGGCACGTTTTCCTTCAAGGGGACCACCCGGGAGCCCCGCTACGGCAATCCTACCCCCCGCATTGCGGAGACGGCCTCGGGGATGCTGAACGCCGTGGGCCTGCAGAACCCCGGCGTGGAGGCGGTGATCGGGGCGGAGCTGCCGTATTTGAAGACCGTCTTCCACAAGCCCGTCATGGCGAACGTCAGCGGCTTTTCCGTGGAGGAGTACACCGAGACCTGCGCGCTGCTGGATAAAGAAGAGCAGGTGGGCTGGCTGGAGGTGAACATCAGCTGTCCCAACGTCCACGGCGGCGGCCTGAGCTTCGGCGCGGACCCGGCGTTGGCGGCTGAGGTGACGGCGGCGGTGAAGGCCGTGACCAAAAAGCCCGTCATCATGAAGCTCACCCCCAATGTGACGGACATCGTGTCCGTGGCAAAAGCCTGTGCGGACGCGGGGGCGGACGGCCTGAGCATCAACACCCTCATGGGTATGCGCATCGGCCTGAAAACGAAAAAGCCCATCCTGGCGAACACCACCGGCGGCCTGTCCGGACCCGCGGTGTTCCCGGTAGCCCTGCGGATGGTGTGGCAGGTGTATGAGGCGGTGGACATCCCCATTGTGGGCATGGGAGGCGTCACGACGCCGGAGGACGTCATCGAGATGATGCTGGCCGGAGCCACGGCGGTTGGCGTGGGCGCCGCGAACCTCACCGATCCCTTTGCGTCAAAGAAGCTGGTGGAGGGTCTGCCCGCCGCCATGGGAAAATTTGGTATATCGGATCTGAACGACATCATAGGAGGCGCGCACTAAAATGGGTAAAGATGTGATCATCGCCTGCGACTTCGACTCTGCGGAGCAGACGCTGGCGTTTCTGGACGGCTTCGAGGGGAAAAAGCCCTTCGTGAAGATCGGCATGGAGCTGTACTACGCCGCCGGCCCGGACATCGTCCGGGCGGTGAAGGAGCGGGGCCACAGGATCTTCCTGGACCTGAAGCTCCACGATATCCCCAACACCGTGAAAAAGGCCATGAGCGTACTGTCCCGGCTGGATGTGGACATGGTGAACGTCCACGCCGCGGGGACCCGGGCCATGATGGAGGCGGCCCTGGAGGGACTCACCCGCCCGGACGGGACAAGGCCCCTTCTCATCGCCGTGACGCAGCTGACGTCCACGGGAGACGGGCAGCTCCGTGACGAGCTCCTCATCCCGCAGGCCATGGAGGAGGTGGTGGCCTCCTACGCGAAAAACGCGAAAGCCGCCGGACTGGACGGGGTGGTCTGCTCACCCCTGGAGGCCGGACGCATCCATGAGGTGTGCGGCCCGGAATTTCTCACCGTGACGCCGGGCGTCCGCTTTGCCGACGCCGCGAAGGACGACCAGACCCGGATCACCACCCCCGCCGGGGCGAAGGCCATCGGCTCGGATTACATCGTCGTGGGCCGGCCCATCACCAAGGCGGAGGACCCCGCCGCGGCGTATGCCCGATGCGTGGCGGACTTTGTTGGTTGACATAATTTCTTATATATAGGGAGACGATCATGCAGGATACGATCAAAAGACAAGTGGCCGAGGGGCTGTTGTCCATCCGGGCGGTGTTTCTCCGGCCGGAGGAGCCCTTCACCTGGGCCAGCGGCATCAAAAGTCCCATCTACTGCGACAACCGCCTGATCCTCACAGCGCCCGGTATACGGGACACGGTGGAGGCCGCCATCGCGGAGACGGTGAAGCGGGAGTACCCGGCGGCGGAGGTCCTCATGGGCACCGCCACGGCGGGCATCGCCCACGCCGCCATCGCCGCCCACATGCTGAGGCTGCCCATGGGGTACGTCCGCTCCGGCGCCAAGGACCACGGGCGGAAGAACCAGATCGAGGGCCGCCTGGAGCCGGGCCAGAAGGTGGTCGTGGTGGAGGATCTTATCTCCACCGGCGGCAGCGTCATCGATGCGGTGGAGGCTCTGCGGGCCGCCGGCGCGGAGGTGCTGGGCGTGGTGAGCATCTTCACCTACGGCATGAAAAAGGGGCTGGAGCGCCTGGATGCGGCGAAGGTGCGGAACGTGAGCCTGACGGATCTGGACACGGTGGCCTCCGTGGCTGCCGAGCAGGGATACATACAGTCCGGGGACGTGGAGAAGCTGATGGCTTTCCGCGCGGATCCCTCGGACGAGAGCTGGATAGGAGGGAGCGCCATATGAGCAGGAGCCTGATCCGCATCACGGACCTGTCCGTCAAGGAGATCGACGAGCTGATCGAGACGGCGAACGACATCATCGCAAACCCCGCGAAGTACGCGGAGATCTGCCATGGGAAGAAGCTCGCGACCCTGTTTTTTGAGCCGTCCACCCGCACGCGCCTGAGCTTCGAGGCGGCGATGTATGAGCTGGGCGGGTATGTGCTCTCCGTGTCGGAGGGGCAGTCCAGCTCCGCTGCCAAGGGGGAGAGCGTGGCGGATACCGCCCGGACGGTGAGCTGCTACGCGGACATCATCGCCATGCGCCATCCCAAGGAGGGTGCACCTCTGGTGGCGGCGCAGCACGCCACCGTACCGGTCATCAACGCCGGCGACGGCGGCCACAACCATCCCACCCAGACCCTGACGGACCTGCTCACCATTTCCCGGGAGAAGGGGAAGCTGGACGGGCTGACCATCGGCGTCTGCGGCGACCTGAAGTTCGGGCGCACGGTGCACTCCCTCATCGAGGCCATGAGCCGCTATCCCGGGGTGCGCTTTATGCTCATCTCCCCGGAGGAGCTGAAGCTGCCGAGCTACGTCAAGAAGGACATCATCCAGCGCAAGCGCATCGAGTATAAGCAGACCACGGACCTGGAGGGCGTCATGCCCGCCCTGGACGTGCTGTACATGACCCGGGTGCAGCGGGAGCGCTTCCTCAGCGAGGAGGAGTATCTCCGCCTGAAGGACAGCTACATCCTCACCCCGGAGAAGATGCGCTGGGCCAAGGAGGACATGATCGTCATGCATCCGCTGCCGCGCGTGAATGAGATCTCCGTGGCCGTGGACGACGATCCCCGCGCCTGCTACTTCCGTCAGGCGCTCAACGGCAAGTACATCCGCATGGCCCTCATCCTGAAAATGCTGAAGGAGGACGGAAAACTGTGAACGTAGACGCCATCAAAAACGGTATCGTCATCGACCATATCCAGGCCGGTGAGGGCATGAAGATCTATAAATTCCTGAATCTGGAGACCTACGGCTGCCCCGTGGCGCTCATGATGAACGTCACCAGCCGTCAGATGGGCCATAAGGACATCATCAAGGTGGACGGGGAGCTGGGCGTGGACCTGAACGTCCTGGGCTTCATCGACCCCGGCATCACCATCGACGTCATCGAAAACGAGGTCTGCGTCCGGAAATACCACCCGGAGCTTCCCACGGAGATCCGGGAGATCGTCCGCTGCAAGAATCCCCGCTGCATCACCACCGTGGAGCAGGAGCTGCCCCAGATCTTCCGGCTCTCGGACCGGAAGAACAAGGTCTATCGCTGCGTCTACTGCGACGGCAAGGCGCAGTAAAAAGCCGCTGAATACAAGGAAAACCGCCCGGGAAACCGGGCGGTTTTTGTATGCGGTTTTGCGGGGTCAGACGGCTTCGGTGCCCTCGAGCTGACCCATGGAGATGACGCCGGTGCGCAGGGCCTGCTCCCGGACCTCCAGGTAGTAGGTGGCGAGGGAGCTGTTCATATACGGATCGACGTAGAAGATGTTCAGAATGCCCATGGTCAGGCCGCCCAGGATCGCCCAGCCGATAAAGCTCAGCTCTAAGACGAAGAACTCCCATTTGTGGCCCTTCATGATGCGCATGGAGAGCTTCAGCGCGTCCTTGGCCTTGACGTTGGGGCAGTCGGCCAGAATGTACGGGGCCATGGCGTAGGAGAAGCTTTTGATGATGCCCGGGATCCAGAAGAGAAGGGACCACAGGAAGACGAACAGAATCATCCACAGATAGCCGCCCAGCTTGCGGCCGAAGTTGGGGTTGAACGCCGCGGTGACAGGGGTGAGAGCGGTGATGTCGCTCCGGCCGAGGACGTTCATAACGAAGAAGTGGTTCAGGCCGATGGTCAGCGGTCCGGAGAGAATGATGAGGGCGATGCCGCCGATAAAGGAGCCGCCCGAGGCTGTGGTGGTGATCTCCGGCTCCGAGCCGCTCATCGCCGCGTTGATGGTGGCGGTGTAGGTCGGGCCATAGGAAATGCTCGTGATGACGCCGATGATGGCTGTGACCAGCAGGCAGGCCAGCACACAGGGCCAGTAGTTGGCTTTGAACCGGCTCTTGCCGATGGCTTTGATTTCTTGTCTTGTTCTCATATTCATATCCTCCTGAAGAGTATATTATGTCTCTAATGGGATTATACAACCTTTGTGAAAAAAGTAAATAGGAAATCGTCCGTGTTTTGGCAGAGAGTTTGAATTCTCTCTCCGGGCGGGGCATAAGCTGTGATGCGGGAGCCGTATCATACCCTGTGCCTATTACCGCAATATCATAAAAGTATCTTATGCTTTTTCTGAAAAAACTTTACAACTTGCACAAACGGATGATATAATAATGTCAAATTTTGAGAGAAGGAGTGTTCTCCAATGAAAGAAAAGAAAAAGCTTTCTCTGCCGGCATGGATCGTGATCGCGCTGGTAGCGGGCATCGTCCTCGGTCTTATCTGCTACTTTGCGGGCATTGCGGACTTTACGACGAACTATCTTAAACCTATCGGCACCATATTCGTGAACCTTCTGAAATTCATTGTCGTGCCGGTCGTGCTGTTCTCCATGATCGTCGGCATCCTGGACATGGGCGACCTCAAGAAGGTCGGCTCTGTCGGCTGGAAGACGGTCGTTTACTTCCTGGTGACTACTGCCATCGCCTGTGTCATCGGTCTCCTGTTTGCCAAGATCTTCGAGGGCGCCGGATGGTTCCCGACCCTGGCGCTTGAAGAGGGTGCCGTCTGGGAGAAGGCCACGAGCGCGAACTTCATGGATACCCTCGTCGGCATCTTCCCGTCCAATATGTGGCAGGCCTTCTTTGACGCCAACATGCTGCAGGTGATCGTGATCGCGCTGTTCTTCGGCGGATGCATCCTCGCTGCCGGAGAGAAGGGCAAACTCGTCGCCGATTTCGTGGGTTCCGCCTACGCGGTCATCGAGAAGCTCATGAACTTCGTCATCAGCCTGTCTCCCATCGGCGTGTTCACCATGATGGCGTGGGTCGTTGCCACGCAAGGCCCCTCTATTATCGGTGCGCTCGGCATCGTCATCGGCTGCGCATACATCGGCTATGTCGTCCATGCGGTCCTGGTGTACTCCCTGTCCGCCAAGATCTTCGCGCACATCAACCCCCTGAAGTTCTTCAAGGGCGCTTTTGCTGCGATGGCGTTTGCCTTCACTTCTACCTCCTCCGCCGCGACGCTGCCCGTTTCCAAGGACTGCGCGCATGAGCTCGGCTCTGACGACGACATCGCTTCCTTCGTCCTGCCTCTCGGCGCTACGATCAACATGGACGGCACCGCGATCTACCAGTGCGTCGCCACCGTGTTCCTTGCGGCGCTGTGCGGCATCAACCTCAGCCTCGGCCAGATGATCACTGTGGTCGTAACCGCGACGCTGGCCTCCATCGGCACCGCCGGTGTTTCCGGCGCTGGCATGATCATGCTGGCGATGGTCCTCACGCAGATCGGCGTCCCTGTGGATATGATCATGATCATCTACGGCGTTGACCGTCTGTTCGATATGGGCCGTACCTGCCTCAACGTCACCGGCGATATCTCCTGCTCCCTGTGCGTTACCGAGTGGGAGAAGAACAAGGCCGCGAAGAAGGCCGCCAAGGCGTAAGCGCTTCTCCCCAAAAATACAGCGAGACCGTCCGGATCAACCGGACGGTCTCTTTTCGCGTAAAAAAACCCGCCCTGCCTGGGCAGAGCGGGGAATTGCATACAGGGGACAGATTACTTGAGCTCGACCTTCGCGCCCACGTCCTCCAGCTGCTTCTTGAGAGCCTCGGCGTCTTCCTTGGAGACCTGCTCCTTGATGACGGCGGGAACGCCCTCGACCTTCGCCTTGGCCTCGGCCAGGCCCAGGCCGGTGATGGCACGGACTTCCTTGATGACCTTGATCTTCTCGGCGCCGAAATCGGTGAGGACGACGTCGAACTCGGTCTTCTCCTCGACGGCGGGGCCGGCGGCGGCCACGGGGGCGGCGACAGCGGCGGCGGCGGAGACGCCGAAGGCGTCCTCGATCTCGTGGACCAGCTCAGCGAGCTCCAGGACGCTGAGGGCTTTGATTTCTTCGATCATAGCAGTGACTTTTTCGCTAGCCATTGTAGTATTCCTCCTAAGTTAGTAAATTGGATGGGCCGGGATCACTCGGCGGCCTCGGCGGCAGGGGCGCCGCCCTTCTGCTCGACGACCTGGTTCAGGACGACGGCGAGGGAAGAGATGGGGGCAAGCATGGTGCCCAGAACGCGGGAATAGAGAGCGTCGCGGGAGGGCAGGTCGGTAAGCTCCGCGTACTCGGCGGGCTGCAGGACCTTGCCGTCGATGAAGACGCCCTTGATGGTGAACAGGTCGCCCATCTTCTCGCTGAACTTCGTCAGCTTGTGCAGGGGGACCAGGGGGTCCTCCGTGCTGGTGGCGAGAGAGGTAGTCCCGTTAAGCTGTTCGTCGAGACCGCTCAGGCCGACCTTGTCCAGTGCGAAGCGGGTCAGGGTGTTCTTCACGACGGTGTACTCCACGTTTTCGGCGCGGAGGTCACGGCGAAGCTCGGTATCCTGCGCGACGTTGATGCCGCGATAGTCCACCAGCACGCCGCCCTGGGCGTTCTGAAGACGCTCAGCCAGCGCGTCCACGATGGCCTGCTTTTCGGTAAGGATCGCTTTGCTCGGCATTGTAGGTTTTCACCTCCTGAAAAGAAAAATGTCTCTGTCCAAAGAGACAAAGACACACAGAAACAGCGTATTCATGTGGTGTCCTCGGCTGGGTTTACGCCCCGGGTGGGGCTACCGGCTGTCTTTGAACAGAGTGATTTTACCAGCTTCCGCCGCCGCTGTCAAGAAAATTTTTCAAAACCTCATGTATTCATCTGTATACGTTTATTTTTATGTTTTTAACGATGTTAAAACATTAATGCTTGCGCTGGGGCATATTCATGATATAATAACATAGTTAGGATTACAGATAGGGAAAACATAAAGAAATATGAATAGGAGTTTGAGGTAAAATGGATAGTAAATTCCCCACCATGTTCAGCCCGATCACCATCGGCGCCCGCGGCCGCTGGCCCGGCATCATTTACAAGAACCGGATCTGGACCGCACCCACCGGCGTGCATCTGCTGCAGCCCAGCGGCCTTCCCTACCCCAGCGAGGCGGTCATCGCTCACTACCGGGAGAAGGCGCGCGGCGGCGCGGCGAATATCTCCTTCTCCTGCCAGAATATGGACCGCTGGGGCATCGCCCATGACGACAGCGGCTTCCACAACGACCCGGATATCTTCCAGATGCGCTATCACAACATGTGGTACCGCCTGACCTCCGCCGTCCACTTCTATGACGCCCGCATCAGCCTGGAGCTTCTGTGCTTCGTCCGCCACGAGGAGCTGGAGAACGGCGAGGTCGTCTGCTGGTCCGTCAACGGCGAGAACGACGAGGAGACCGGCGAATGGTGCCCCATGATGGACAAGGCCGCCATGGAGCGCATGTGCGCCGATTACGCCGAGGCGGCGAAAAACGCCGTCCGCGTGGGCTTTGACGGCATCCTCATGCATCTTGGCCACGGTACCTTCCCCGCCCAGTTCCTCAGCCCTCTGTCCAACAAGCGTACCGACGAGTTCGGCGGCTCCAGGGAGAACCGGGCCCGCTTCCCCATGATGCTGGTGAAGGCCGTCCGCGACGCCGTCGGTCCCCGGGTCCCCATCGAGGTCCGTGTCTCCGGCGATGAGCTGACCGAGGGCGGCGGCACCATCGAGGACTGCGTGGACTTCCTCAAGCGCGTGGAGGAGGATATCGACATCGCCCACGTCTCCTGCGGCACCGTCATGGACGATGTTACCCAGACCCGCATGCACCCGGTGGAATTCTATCCCGCCGGCGTCAATAAGGACTTCGCCCGCCAGGTCAAGGAGTCCGGCTTCTCCAAGCCCGTCCTGACCATCGGCGCCTTCCAGCGTCCCGAGCTCATCGAGGAGGTCCTGTCCACCGGCGGCGCGGATCTCGTCGCCATGGCCCGCGGAACCATCGTGGACGCCCAGTGCGTGAATAAGGCAGCCGAGGGCCGCGAGGACGAGATCATCCCCTGCCTGAAGTGCTTTGTATGCCTGAGCTACGATATGGAGGAGGAATTCTGCTGCTCCGGCAACCCCACGGTGGGCCGTGAGTACATCCTCGACCAGTTCGAGAACAAGAATCCTACCCCCAAGCGCGTCGCCGTCATCGGCGGCGGCCCCGGCGGCATGGCGGCGGCGCAGTTCTGCGCCGAGCGCGGTCATAAGGTCACCCTCTACGAAAAGGACGACAAGCTGGGCGGCACCATCAACTTCGCCAAGTACGCCACCTTCAAGTATTCTCTGAACGACTACATGAATTATCGCATCCGCATGATGGATAAGCTGGGCGTGGACGTCCGCCTGGGTGTGGAAGCCACTCCCGAGATGATCGAGGCGGAGCACTACGATGTGGTCATGGCGGCCCTTGGCTCCTCCAACATCATCCTCCCCATCGAGGGCAAGGACGATCCCCGGGTCATCTGCGCGGTGGACACCTTCGGTCACGCGGATGAGATCGGCCAGAAGGTCGTCGTCATCGGCGGCGGCGAGGTCGGCTGCGAGGCCGCCCTGTATCTGGCGATGGAGTGCGGCAAGGACGTCGCCATCATCGAGATGATGGACCGCATCGCCGCCACCTCCGCCTACGCGCAGGAGCTCGCGCTGTATGACCGCGTGCCCAAGTACTGCGAGCTGCACCTGTCGAGCCCCGTCACCCGGATCACCCCGACCCAGGTGGGCTACAAGGACCCCGAGACCGGCGAGGAGAAGTTCCTGGACGCCGACACCGTGGTTTTCGCCTCCGGCCGCAAGGCCCTGGAGGACCAGGCCGAGAAGTTCCGCTTCTGCGCGCCGAAGTTCTTCAAGATCGGCGACTGCCTGAAGGCCTCCAACGTCCGCAACGCCAACCGCACCGCCTACGACGCCGCGGCACAGATTTAATATCATACGGAAAGACCCTCCCGTGCTTTTCGCGGGAGGGTCTTTTTGCGGGAACTTTTTTCGCCGCGCCGCGTCAAAGCTGTGTGACGAACCGAAAGGAGATGCGATCATGAAGCGTGTTTTCAGTCTGCTTCTGTGCCTGTGCATGGCCTTTGCTTTGGCCGCCCCCGCCCTGGCGGAAGCCCCCATGGACGAGGCCCTGACGGAGATCACCGTCAGGGTCAAGGAGCTTCTCGAGATCGACGACGAGTATACGAGCTTTTCCGGAAATTGGAACGACGGCCTCCGGCCCGGCTGGTATCTCAGCTGGTCCGACGACGGTCGGGACCTGAGTGTGACCTGTGACGCTGACGGCGTGGTGACGGAGGTCTATCGCTGGCAGAACAGCAGGGAAAACACGTTTTTCTATGGCTTCGACGCGGCCTTCCCCGCTCTGAGCGAGGCGGAGGCCGAGGCACAGGCCCAGGGCTGGCTCGCCCGTCTGATGGGGGAGGGGGAGTCCGCCCGCATCGACGGTCACACCGTGAGCCTGGCCGCGGACGGGGCGTACCGCTTCACCGGTACGGTCCTCAAAAACGGACTGGAAAGTCCTGTGACCTTCTCCCTGCGCATCGACGGCGGCGGTCTCGCTTCCTATGACCGGAGCGACAGTATGAAGGACTATGTTGGCCGGACGCCATCCCCAACGCCCGCCGTCAAGGCCCCGGAGGCGGCGGCCGCCCTGCGGCAGGCCGAGACCTTCGAGCTGTACTATGTGACGGACGGGGACGAGGTCCGGCTGCGGTATGTCCCGGTAGGTCCCGCCACGGTGGTGGATGCTCGGAGCGGCGAATCCGTGGACATGGACGCCCTGTACGCCTCCTTCGGCGGAAGTGCGAGAAACGGGATAGAGGAGCCCATGGCCATGGAGAGCGCCGCGATGGACACCGGCGCCGGCCGGGCCCTCACGGCGGTGGAACTGACCTCCATCGAAAACTACGCCGAAGCCCTGTCCCGGGAGGACCTGGACAGGCGTATGCGCGGCCTGGGGGACCTGGGCCTTGCGGATTTCGAGCTCAGCCGCTGCTCCTATGGCATGGACGCGGACGGGAACATCACCGCCGATCTGCGTTATACCTGCGAGATGACGGCGGATAACCTGTTCGGCTATTCCATGGCGGCCTTCTGGGACTTCCTGGACTGGGGCGGCACGCCCACCGTCACGAAATACATCACCGCCGACGCGAAGACGGGGCAGCTCCTGTCCGTGTCCACGAGCTATCCCCTCTGGGAGCGGGACGGCGGGGCCTATCCCGCTGCGGACGCCGAGGGCTTCCTGCGGGCCTGTGCGCCGGAGATGCTGGCGGAGAGCGCTCTGTGCACCTTGCGGGGCTATGACGGGGAGGGACGGACCTACGCCCGGATGCACGATGGGTATTTCTTCCCGGAGAATTACCTGTACGTCCGCATGAACGACGCCGCGGGCACGGTGGACGAATACCGCTTCGAGTGGGACGGCGACGCGGTGTTCGCGCCCTCGGCGGGCATTGTGGACGAAGCTGCGGCGACAGACGCCTATATCGGCGCGCTGGACCTGGTCCTGGGCTATACCGCCTGGCCTGAGGGCATCGACTATGACGATCCTGTGCTGTACCGCTATGCCGACTGGGGCTATACCTACGTGGAGAGCCTGCGTCTCGCATACTGGTATGGCGGGAAGAACGGCGTGACCGGCGTGGACGCTCTTACGGGCCGAGCGCTGACGACCTCTGTGGACGGCGCCTTCCGCTATGACGATCTGGAGGGTATTCCCCAGCGCGGGGCGATCGAGGCCCTGGGGGAGGCCGGCATCGGCTTCGACGGGGGAGGCTTCCGTCCGTCGGAGGCCATCACCATGGGCGACGCGGCGTCGCTTCTGCTCCGGGCGGCGGGGTACACGCTCCGGGAGTGGGACGATGCGTCCGTCCGGGACGAGGCCCTGTGGCTGGGCTTCTTCTCCGCCTCCGACTGGGAGGCAGACCGGCCCCTCACCCGCATGGAGTTCATCCGTGCCATCCTGGATGCGTCGAAATACGGTCCCGCTGCGGCGTTGGAGGGGATCTGGGCCTCCGGCTTCCGGGATGTGGCCCCGGAGGACGAGGGCTATGCCGCCATCGCCGGAGCCCTGGGCATGGCGGAAGGCGCGAAGCTGCGGACTGATGAGATCTGCACCCGGGCCGACGCCGCCCAGCTCCTGTACGATTTCATGTGCCGTTGACTCACGCAAAATACCCGAACAGGCCCCGGACGGAGACCTCCCCGGTGGTGACGGTCTCCCTTCTGCCGTCCGGGTGGCGGACGACGAGCCCGAAATCCGGCGCCAGGGCCTCGGCGAAGGCCTCCTCCGTCCGATCCCCCCGGATGAGGCGCACCGGCTTTCCCAGGGTCAGGCAGCCGTCCCGGTAGCGCTCCCAGTAGGAGCCCCCGCCGGAGAGCCATATACCGTACATCCGGTCCAGGGCGTCAATGACGCAGCCGCAGAGCCGTCCACGATCGATGGGATGGCCCAGCTCCCGGGCGAGGCTGGTGGCGATGGGGCGCACCTCGTCGGAGAAATCCTCCGGAGCGTGGTTCGCGTTCATACCGATACCGCAGACGATGTACGACAGCGCGCCGCTCTCCCCCTCCACGGACATCTCGGTCAGGATGCCGCAGAGCTTTTTCCCGCCCAGGACGATGTCGTTCGTCCACTTGATGCCGGGGCGGACGCCCACGGCGGCCTCGATACCGTCGCACACAGCCACGGCGGCGTAGGCGGTCAGATCCACAGCCTGGGCAGGCGCGATGGCCGGTTTCCAGAGCATGGTGAGATAGACGCCCTTGCCCTTGGGGGACTGGAAGCTCCGACCAAGCCGCCCCCGGCCGCCGGTCTGCTCGTCCGCAGCGATGGCGGTGCCGTCGGCAAAGCCCGCCGGGTCCATGGCCAGGGCCTTGGCGTAGTTGTTGGTGGAATCCACCGTGGGAAGGACGATGAGCCCGCCCTTCCGTGCCGGATCGACGTAGGGCCGTACAGTCCCCTCCGTCAGTCGGTCGGGCGTCGTCCGCAGCCGATAGCCCCGGCGGGGCGCCGCCTCGATGTCGCAGCCCTCCGCGCGCAGGGTGTCGATGGCCTTCCAGATCGCCGCACGGCTGACCCCCAGGGCCTCGCTCATGGCCTCGCCGGACACGAACGCTCCGCCGCCTCCCGTCAGCATGGACAGGATCGCCTCTTTCATACGCATCACCTCCGATCCAATATAACGCAAACGCCTGGGATTGTAAACCGAATTTTTGGTTGCGGTTGACAATCTCGGGCGATGTGCTATACTAAATGTAAACCAAACTATAAAAATGGTTTACGAAACGGAGGTCCGTTATGAAGAAACACATCCCTGTCCACGCCCTGGCTCTGACGGCCCTGTTCGCGGCTCTGACGGCGGTGGGGGCGTGGATCCGCATCCCCACGCCCTGGTCGGCCTTTACGCTCCAGGTGTTTTTCGTCTTTATGGCGGGGGCGCTCCTGGGCCCGGGGTACGGCGCCCTTTCCCAGACGGTGTATGTGGTCCTCGGGCTCATCGGCATCCCGGTCTTCATCAGCGGCGGCGGACCGTCCTATGTGCTCCAGCCCACCTTCGGCTTCCTTTTGAGCTATATCCCCGCTGCGGCGGTGGTGGGCATGCTCTGCGGCAGGGAGGAGGCGCCGGGGTTCTGGCGGATCGTGCTGGCCTGCGTGGCGGGGCTTGCGGTCATTTACGTCATCGGACTGCCCTACATGGCCCTTATCGTGAACGTGTACATGGGCGGCAGCATGGGGCTGTGGGACGTGCTGTGGAGCGGTATGATCCTGTTTCTGCCCTACGACGCGGTGAAGATCGTCCTCACCGGCCTTCTGGCCAAGACCCTCATACCCCGGCTGCGAAAGCTGCGGACCGTATAAAAAGAAGAGACCCCGGAGCCTTGAGCTCCGGGGTCTGCCGTTTCAGGACAGGGCGTCCTGGGCGTATTTGAGGTAGTAGTTATAGCGACGCTCCCGGTCCAGGGTGGTGCTGTCCATGTGGCCGGGATAGACCTCGTAGTTGCCTGGCAGATCCGCCAGACGCTTGAGGCTGCGGAGCAGCACGTCCATATCCCCGCCGTACAGGTCCGTGCGGCCGCAGGAGCCCTGGAACAGGGTGTCCCCGGTGAAGAGGCAGTCGCCGCATTTCAGCGTGACGCCGCCGGGCGTGTGGCCGGGGGTCTCCAGCACCTCGAAGGTGAGGCTCCCAACGGTGAAGCGGTCGCCCTCCTTATAGTAGATGGTGTCCGCCGGGGGATTGAAGCGGAAGGGAGCGTTTTCGATGACGGCGCCGGCGTCCTTCTCGTTCATGCAGACGGTGGCTCCCGTCTCCTCGTGGACGGCGGTGACGGCCATGGTGTGGTCGAAATGACCGTGGGTCAGGAAGATGTACTTCGGCTTGAGACGCAGGTCCTCGATGTAGTCCAGGATGGTGTTGGATTCATCGCCGGGATCGATGACGGCGCACTCCAGCGTGTCCTCGTCCGCCACGATGTAGCAGTTGGTCTCGATCTGGCCGACGGTCAGGCATTTGATCAGCATCGTTACAGCTCCTTTGTATCGAGAAGAATGGTGAAGGGTCCGTCGTTCTGGCTGCGGACCTGCATCTCCGCGCCGAAGACGCCGGTCTCCACGTGGAAGCCGCGCTCGCGGCAAAGGCTGATGACGGCCTCATACAGGGGGATGGCGGTCTCCGGCCGGGCGGCGTCGGTGAAGCCGGGACGGCGGCTGCGGCAGTCCGCGAACAGGGTGAACTGACTGATGATGAGGAGATTGGCGGCCCCCGCGGTCACGGGGTTGAGGTTTATTTTTCCCGCCTCGTCCTCGAAGATGCGCAGACCGCATATCTTGTCCGCGATCTTCTCGGCCTGGGCCATGGTATCGTCCCTGTGGACGCCCAGAAGGACCAGGAACCCGGCATCGATGGTGCCGTGGATGGCTCCGTCGATCTCCACAGAGGCGTTCTTCACGCGCATGACGACAGCTCTCATTCGGAACCGCTCCTTATGATGGATCTCAGACCGCGGATGGTCTGGAGCTTGTTCATGATGGTCTGGAGCTCCTCCCGGTCGTGCACGTCCAGGATGACGGTGGCCTTGGAGGTGCCGTGGCCCGTATCGTGGGCGGAGAGGCTGCGGACCTTGGCGTTCATGGAGTTGAGGATGGTGGCGATATCCATGACGAAGCCGCTGCGCTCGTCGGACAGGAGGCGGATCTCCGCGGAGTAGGTGTCGTTGGTCTGGTCGGCCCAGGATACGTCGATCCAGCGTCCGGTATCGGCGTCCCGCTTGTAGTTGATGCAGTCGCTCCGATGGATGGAGACGCCCAGGCCCCGGGTGATGAAACCCACGATGGGATCCCCGGGCACGGGGGTGCAGCAGCGGGAGAATTTGATGAGGCAGTTGTCCAGTCCCTCTACCAGGATACCCTGCATGGACTTGGTGGGGGCATGGCTCTGACGGCGCTCGGCCTTCTCCTGGATGCGATCGAGATCGGTCTTCTTCGCGGGTGCCCGGCGGCGGACGATCTCGTCCCGGATGCGGCCCACGGCGTGGGCTGCGGTCATGCCGCCGTAGCCGATGGAGGCGAATACGTCGTCCAGCTCCGTGACTGCCATGCGCTTGAGGATATGGGGCAGAAGCTCGGGATCGGTCAAGTCCGACATGGCGAGACCCTGGCGCTTTGCCTCCGCCTCGAACATGGCGGTGCCGTGCTGGATGTTCTCCTCCCGCCGCTCCTTCTTGAACCACTGCTTGATCTTGGAGCGGGCCTCGCCGGATTTGGCCAGGCTCAGCCAGTCCCGGCTGGGACCGGAGGAGGCGTTGGAGGTGATGATCGACACGATATCGCCGTTCTGCAGGGGGTAGGAGATGGGGACGATGCGTCCGTTTACTTTGGCGCCGGTCATGCGGTTGCCCACGGCGGAGTGGATGGCATAGGCGAAGTCGATGGGGGTGGCGCCGGCGGGGAGGCTCTTCACGTCGCCGCTGGGGGTGAAGACGAAGACCTCGTCGTCGAACATGTCCACCTTGAGGTCGTGGTAGAAGTCCTGGGCGTCGGAATCCTGCTGCTTCTCCAGAAGCTGCCGGATCCAGGCAAATTTCTCCTCGTCACCGACCTTGTTGCCCACGCCGCCGGATTTGTATTTCCAGTGGGCCGCCACGCCGTACTCGGCGGTCATGTGCATCTGCCAGGTGCGGATCTGCACCTCGAAGGGGATGCCCTCCGCGCCGATGACGGTGGTGTGCAGGCTCTGGTAGCCGTTGGGCTTGGGGGTGGAGATATAGTCCTTGAACCGTCCGGGCACGGGACGGAACATCTCGTGCACGATACCCAGGACATTATAGCAGTCCGCCAGATCGTCCACGATGACCCGGAAGGCGCACAGATCGAAGATCTCCTCCATGGCCAGGTGCTGGGCGTACATCTTGCGGTAGATGCTGTAAAGGTGCTTCAGGCGGCCGTAGACCTTACACTGGATGCCCTCCTCGGCCATGCGGGCCTCCAGGCGGTTCTCCATGTCCACGATGAAGCGGGCCATGAGATCGCTGCGCTTTTCCAGGGTGCTGGTGATCTCCTGGTAGCCCACGGGATCCAGGTAGAGCAGGGAGAGGTCCTCCAGCTCGTCCTTCACCTGCTCCACGCCCAGGCGGTGGGCGATGGGAGCGTAGATGTCCATGGTCTCCCGGGATTTCGACAGCTGCTTTTCCGGGCTCTGGAACTCCATGGTACGCATGTTGTGGAGGCGGTCCGCCAGCTTGATGAGGATGACCCGGATGTCCTTGGCCATGGCCAGGAGCATCTTCCGCAGATTCTCCATCTGGGTCTCTTCCTTGGTGCTGTACTGGACGCGGGTGAGCTTGGTGACGCCCTCCACGATGTCCGCAGCCTCCTTGCCGAATTTTTCCGCCAGCTCGTCGTAGGTGACGTCCGTGTCTTCCAGCACGTCGTGCAGGAGGGCGGCGATGATGGCCTCGTCGTCAAGGCCCATCTGGGCCGCGATGGTGGCGGCGGCGATGGTGTGGGTGACGTAGGGGGAGCCGTCCTTGCGCTTCTGGCCCTCGTGGGCGGTGACGGCGAAGTCAAAGGCGCTCCGCAGCCGCTCCATATCCGCGTGGGGAGAGTTCTCCAGTACGACGGCACTGAAGTCCTCATAGGCTTTTTCTGGGGAGAAGTCTGTCATAGTGACGCTCCTGTCATCGATGGTGCCGCTTCCAGGCGGCGGAATGAACAAGCTCGGCGTGTGCGGGCCGGCTGGGGAGGGCGACGGTGACGCCGGTATCGTCCGGCGTGAGCTCCGCGAGAGAGAGCTCCGAGAAGACCCGCAGACCCAGCGCGATCTGTCCGGGATGGAGCCTCGGCTCTACGGCGGCCAGATCCGCGTAGGCGATCCGGGCGGGACACAGGCTCGTCAGCGTCCGCCAGAGAGCGCCCAACTCCCCGCGGTCGATACGGTAGCCGTGGCTCTCCGCACCTGCCAGGATCTCCCGCCAGGGGGACCCGGGCTCCCAGCGCATGTGCTTGATCTGAAGCTGGACACTGCGGCGGCCCCGGAACTCGTTGATCTCCGGATCGAAGGCAATGTCCGCGCGGCACCCGGGGAAGATCTCCAGCTCGCCCACGTTCTGGCCGAACCAGATGCAGTCGAACACCGTGCCGTTTTTCTCCGCCTGGAGCTTGGTGTGGGCGCCGTTCCCCACCGGGGTGAGGGAGACGATCCTGGTGTCCGTCATGCAGAAGAGGGGGCGCGGATTTTCCGCGCCGCAGGGCTCAAAGAGCTCCAGGGATTCCGTGTTGGGGATGGATAGCCAGTCCGGGTCCTCTACCCGCACGTCGGGGCTGAGGACGGTCTGAGTCCGGGGGAGATGCTCCCGGTAATAGTTTCGGATGGCCTCCCGGAAATCATCGATCCGGTCCCGGGCGATGGTGAGTCCGGCGGCCTCGGCGTGTCCGCCGAAGGTGGTCAGCAGGTCCTTGCAGGCCGTCAGGGCCGCGAAGAGGTCGAAATCTCCGTAGCTGCGGCAGGAGCCCTTGCCCTTGTCGCCGTCCAGGGAGATCATGATGGCGGGAAGGCGGTATTTGTCAACCACCCGGGAGGCGGCGATGCCGATGACTCCCTGGTGCCAGCCCTCCCGGGCCAGGACGATGGGACCGGCGGGGGGCTCCTGCTCCAGAAGCTTCCGGGCCTCGGCCATGATGTCGGCCTCCAGTTCCCGGCGGTCCCGGTTGATGCCGCAGAGCTCCTCCGCCAGGGACTTAGCCTTGAGGGGGTCCTTCTCCAGCACCAGGGACGCGGACTGGGAAACGTGGAAGAGCCGCCCGGCGGCGTTGATGCAGGGGGCCAGCTTGTAGCTGATGGTGGTGGCGCTGAGGGCGTCCCGGTTCACGCCGTTGCTCTCGATGAGGGCGTCCAGACCGGGACAGGGATCGCGCCGCAGCTTCTCGATGCCGGCGCTGACCATATAGCGGTTTTCTCCCACCAGGGGCATGACGTCCGCCACGGTGCCCATGGCCACGAGATCGGAAAACCGTTCGAGCATGGCCTCCGGCTCGCCGCTGAGGGCGCAGACGAGTTTAAAGGCGACGCCCACACCCGCCAGATTCCGGTCGGGGTACGCGCAGCCGGGCTGCTTCGGATCAACGATGGCTACTGCCTGGGGCAGCTCCGACTGACACTCATGGTGGTCGGTGATGACCAGGTCGATGCCCAGGGAGGCGGCGTAGTCCGTTTCTTCCACGGCGGTGATGCCCGTATCCACCGTGACGATGAGGGAGACGCCTCTGCCGCGGAGCGTGTCGATGGCGTTGTTGTTCAGGCCGTAGCCCTCCGGACGGTCCGGGATATAGATCTCGGTGTTCAGGCCGATACCGCGAAGATACTCCGTCAAAAGGCATGCGGCGGTAATGCCGTCCACGTCGTAATCGCCGTAGACCGCAACAGTTTCATGCCTTTCCTGCGCCAGCCGTATGCGCCGAACGGCGGCCTCCATGCCCGCAAAGGCAAAGGGGTCGTTCAGAGACTCGGGACCGCAGCGGAGCCAGTCCGCGGCGGCCTGTGCCGTGGTGACGCCCCGGGCGACCAGGGCAGACGAAAGCAGGGGCGTGTAACCCGCCCGCAGGAGCTCTTCGGGTATGGGACGGACCGGAGGAATGTTCCATACCGTATTTTTCATTCTGATCTGTGCTGTTCCTTACATTTTTTTTAATTGAAGACATTATACGCCATGCAACCCCGCATTGCAAATTAGTCATTTCTTTGACGATGTCTGCGCCGGAAAAACGATTGACTTATGTTTTCCGGTGGTGTAAGCTGTGATATAAAGCGATAGAAACAGGCCGGTATGGTGGAATGGCAGACACAGGGGACTTAAAATCCCTTGCCGCTTCAGGCGTGTGGGTTCAAGTCCCACTACCGGCACCAAACCAATATAATCCGAACCCGTTTCCGATCGGAGATGGGTTCGGATTTATTGTTTTCTTTGAGAGATTCGAGGACACCCACTTCCGCAACGGCGTCATCAAGCGGCCCATATCCAAGCCGAGAGGACCGAGAAAACCGAAGAAATCAAAATGATTTGGAGGATACAAACATGAAGCCCATACTTTCCTGCAAGTTTAACATGGACACCGCCTGCGTGGAGCTCAAGTTCCTCGACGGCACGATGCTCGCCATTGACACCATTGCTGTCGAAAACGAGGTTGCCGCCAATATGTTTGAGCGATCTGAGCTGGATTATCTGATCTACAATGACCCGATTGGGTACGCCGACTTGATCCTCAACGGAGACCCGGAGTCGTATCTCCGGCAGGTGACGGACTATCATCCATTAGATACCTGAATATGAACGGGCGGCGGTGCTGTGATGGCACCCGCTCCTGGCTCTTTATGTATGG
>CAJOIC010000024.1:30249-31008 GCA_905234625.1 uncultured Oscillospiraceae bacterium
GAGATCGGCTGCCCCAATTCATACCACTTTGTCACGGTGGCCAGAACAGCGGAGAGGACAAACTCCACCCGCAGCTCAGTCACGAGGTCGGCTGCAGTCGGACCGGAAAACCTCTCGTGGGCTATGGGGAAAACAAGCTCTTTCACCCGTGCTGGAAAGCCGGGGTCACCATGCGGCCCCAGAAGGACAGACAGATATTCACCGTTTCTCTGATATATATCGGCCATGGCCATCACCATCTCTGGCATGGAGGCACCGCCGCCAACGACGCTTCGGAACTCATCATAAAGTTCCGTCTCCACCTGCTCCAGAAGGTCAGCCGCGTCCGCGAAATAGCGGTAAAAGGTGCAGCGGTTGTATCCTGCCCGCTCGGTAATTGCACCGACGGATGCCGCCTTGCCTTTTCCGACAAGAGCAAAATAGGCGTCTATCAAATTCCTGCGCGTCTGGGCTGTCTGCTCCGGCTGTTTGTTCATGTTTCCTCCTACTGTATATCATGCGACACTCGGCCATGGGATTGTCGCTTGATGATCAAGTTCGGCCTTGGTATAATCATATCATGCAACATGATGTTGCGCAATATGTGATACGAGGTGAGCCCATGAAATTCGTATGCCGCCATTGGTATACTATCGGCCTGTTTGTCGCGATCTTCTCCCTCGCTGCGCTGCTCATCCGCTGGGGGAATACGTCGGTGCTTCTGCGGCTGAACACCATCAGCTTTATCGCCATGCTCCTGCATCAGTTTGAGGAATACGG
>CAJOIC010000025.1 GCA_905234625.1 uncultured Oscillospiraceae bacterium
TCCTGCCGAAAAATGCCGAAAAACGGCATGAATCATTGATTAGAATATTTTAACACAATGCCATCGGATTCACAAGGTTTTTCCCGTGTTTTCGCAAAAACCTTTTGGTTCCCGGCTCAAAGCACCGCCGCCCCAGCCGCAAACGCGCCTGGGGCGGTCAAAGAGTATGGATTTAGGGAGCTGTCGGAGTGTTGATGAAGAAGATCTCCGGCGCCGGCCAGTCGCCGTAGTGGGTCGCAACAAAGAAGTCCCCTGCCGGCGGCGTCCAGCCAAGTCTTACAACGGACTGGAGATTGAACATCTGTTTATAGTAGGTCGCCAAATCGCCGTCATAGGGCTGTGCCTTCGTCCAGTCATCAAATGCACCTACGAAGGCGTTGTAGGAAGCCGTCGAGGCATCCAGGTCGGCGACATTGGCAGCGCCGGGGCCTATGTATTCTTTCCCGCCGCCGTCCTTGTCCACTTCATTGATGATCGAATAGTACTGGTTTCCTGTAGAAGCAGCCAACAAAGCTCCGCTGCCAAGGAACGCGTTGACGGTATTTCCGCTCACGTTGACGGTATTACCGCTCACAAGTCCGGTGCAGTAGCTGTTTTTAATCTCGCAAGTAGCAGTGTCTTCATCATCTTTGCCCGCCTCACCGATCAATCCGCCCGCGGTCGCGCCGGAGACGGAGCAGGTGGAGTAGCAGTACTGTGCTTCCACGTTTTCACCCTTGCCGATGAGGCCGCCGACACTGCCGCTGCCGGTAACATTATAAATGGCGGTCGTACGCTTTCCATCCGTATCATGATTATAGTATTCGCCTTGATCCGTGTGCCCGCCGCTGTAGCTGGCGGAAAACGCCGTGCCGCTGGCATAGCCTACGAGGCCGCCCGCGTTTCCGCCGGTGGAGGTCACTGTCAGCGCCGCAGCGCTGGCCTGGACCGAGCCGCCGGTCATCTGTCCGATCAGCCCGCCCGCGTTGCCGACCGACGTGATATCCGCCGTTGTATGGCCGGAACTCTGGATCGCAACAACGTTGTTGACGGTGACGTTCGTGAGCTGCCCCGCCAGCGCGCCGCCCGCGCCGGACGCGGAGGATACACTGACACTGAAATCCTTCAGCTTGAGGTTTTCGATCGTGGTCGACGTAGAGGAAGACCCGGCCTCTCCGAACAGACCGGCCGCCGTACCCGTCGTCTCGCTGACCCGGATATTCTGGATCGTATGGCTCTGCCCGTTGTAAGAGATCGCCTGCGACAGCGTGACAGGATGATAACAGCCCTCGCTCGTATGGGCCGAAGTGCCAGAAACCGAATACACCTGCACGGAATATGTATACGGGTCGGTGCTGAGAGCCGTGCCCGTGATTATCGAATCGAACTCCTTCCAGTCCAGATCGGTCGTCTGGACGGCCGAGGTCAATGTGATGGATCTATCCGCACCGGCCGTATTCTGCACCGCAGTGCCAAGCTTCGAGAGCGAGGAATCCAGGTTCTCCAGATGACGGATGTTCGCGATGGAGGCGGTCGTCCCGGCGGCGTCCAGATCGGCATAGAGGCTGTTGGTCTTTTTCTCGGCGCTGTAGGCGATGTTGGACAGCGCACTGTTGTTGAAGGCCACGGCCTGGACGGTGATGTTTTCGCCCGGGGCCAGCGTCGCGAACAGCTCCGCGAAGTGCTTGCCCTGAACCGTGATGTCATCCAGCGTAACGGTGCAGTAGCTCGTTCCGTTGAACACAGAGGAATCCGTGGTCGGGCCGCTGATGGGCACATTCCCCGCGTCCCCCGTGCCAGCGCCGACAAAAACAGGGATCGCCACCTGGTTTTTACTGGTCTCGCCCGTAAGGATGAGGGTGATATTGCCATCGACGCCGTTGGGATTGGACACAAGCACCTGGAGCTTCTCCGCGTTGATGATCTCGATCTCCGGCGCTTTGAGCGTTTTCGTCGGCAGGGCCGCCGCCGCCGCGCCGCCGTACCAGCCGATGACGCTGTTGTCTCCCGTTTCTTTGTAGTAGCGGCGGTCCGACTTCGCCGCCGCCTCGCGATAACTCGCGACCAGCGTATCATACTCGCCGCCGGCGAAGCTGTGCTTGAAGCGTCCGTTTGGGTCGCTGTAAAACACGTCCAGCACCAGAGCCGGGGATTTCTGATACCGAATGATGTAGCTGCCGCCCAGGCGGACCGTCTCGTCCACGGAGGCGAAGGGCAGCATCTGCTTCAAAACCTCGTTTCCGCTGCCGGAGAAGAGGTTGCCGCTGGACACCACGAAGTAATAGATTCCCTGGGTATTCGTTTTTCCGGTCTTGTCCGCCTCCAGCGTACCATAGCCGTTCTTGCCAAGGTAGCCCTGGCTCTCGGCCATGGTGAGATGGTTCTGCGCGGCGATGAAGATCTCCTTGGCGATCCCGTCCCGCTCGAGCTGGGTCAGGGAACGCAGATACGCCGGTACCGAAACGAAGGCGACGGCCGCGAGGGCCACAATGATCGCCACCACGATAAGCGTTTCCCCCAAAGAGAAGCCGCGTGTTTTTCTGTTTGACTGCATAGTGTGCTTTCCCTCCTTAGGGTGCAACGGAGGCCACCCGGATCGAAAGGTCGGTTTTGACGACCGGGTTCGAGGACAGGGTCTTATTATAGACCGCCAGATCCGTAAAGGTCACCACACCGTCTTTGAGGGCAACGCTGGCATAGGTGACATAGAGGTTTTTCGTGGACGCCTCCGCCGTAACGAGCTGGCGGGCCGGAGCCAAAGAATTCGCCGATTCAAAGCCGATATACTGCTGGAGCATGATGTTGTCCGTGCCGCGATACAGCTTGGACTGGCTGCCGGAGCCCGCGTTAAAATAGGAAACGGAGCCATCGGTCGCTCCGATCTTCACCTGGGTGGCGTCGTTCAGCTCGTCCCGAAGCGCGCTGATCGCCGTGGAGAGCAGTGTCTGGGCGTTCGCGCCGTCCACCGCCTTAACAAAGGCCTCCGACGCGACGGGCATCCCCGCCGCCACGACGCCCGCCACCATCACGAGAATCAGCATCGTCGCCAAAAGCTCGAACAGGGTAAAGCCGGAGCGGTTTTTCAGTTTTTTCAGAATCTTCAAACCGAACTCTCCTTCCCTCATGAGGTCCCTGACGACGAAGAGGATGTCGTCGGAGTTTTGGGATAATACGCCGCCACCGTTTTTCCGCTGATCACATCGTTGCTGTATGCTTCGACGGGATAGTCGCCGAAGCTCGTAATGGAAACCGACAGATCGGTCTTGCTCCCGCTCTGTGCCTCAAGGGCGTTGTTTGCGGTATAATACGAGGTCATGACCGTTTTGCTGCGCTGGACCATGCTGTTCGTAGAGCTGATGGCGCCGGCCAGTATCACGAGACCCAGCGCCGCGATAAGCAGCGCGACGAGCGTTTCCGTCAGGCTCTCCCCCGCCCGTGAGCGGAGCTTTGCCACTAGTTTCTTTTTCATGGCGTCAACCTCCTGGCGCCGGTGTCGGCTGGACCACAGTTTGCACATCCGAGAGGATCCAGGTCAGCGAGGCCGTCATCACCTGGGTGTCGGCCGCCTGGTTCTTATCGACGCTGTCCCGCCGATCCAGCGCGAAGGTGAGCTGCTGCGTATAGGGATCGCCGGTCCCGGTCGCGTTGTGAATCTTCAAGGTCAGCGTGCCGCTGGCGTCCAGTGTTACGTCAACGGTAACGTCAGGTATGTTCGTCGCCGTGACGGTCAGAGAAGCGGGCACGCTCGCAGTGACATCTCCCAGAACCTTTTGCGCAGCGGTAAACAGCAGCGCCGGAATGTCTTTCGCGTTCGCATCCTGCGTTTTGACCGTCCAGGACACGCTGCTCAAATCAGCGGCGTAGTTGCCCGACTTCGTCGCCGTGACGGCGGTGCTCTCGATCTCCGTCTGCAGCAGGCGCGCGGCGGAGCTGACGCTGTAGTAGCGCCGGTCCGACTCCGCCTGCTGGCTCAGCCGCCCGGACGCCGCCGTGCCCGCTGTCAGGACCACCGACGCGACCACGGCGCACACCAAAAACAGCAGCAGCGCAAAGGTGATGGACGCGCCGCGCTCCGATCTCAGTTTTGTATGTATGGCTCGCACGCCATGTCACCTCGCTCAACCGAGGGAATCGGATGCCGGACAAACGAACAGAATCATAAGAATTATATGCTATACCACGTTTACTTTATCACATATTACTCCGATATTCAACATTCGATTCACGTTTTTTCCAGTTTCAGTAAAGAAATCCCAGCTCCCGAGGGAACTGGGATTCCGGTGTATCAGTCCGGTTTATGGGCCTCCGTCTGAACAAGATTGCTTCCGCCGCTCTCCGTGACGGTCAGGATGAACCAGTTGTCGTTCGTACCGAGTTTTTGGTAGCCTTCCGGGACCTGCGTCTCGTGGACATAGTAGGTCCCCAGCGGCAGATCGCCGATCCAGAAGACGCCGCTCGGCTGAACGGCCAGATCGGACGCTACCACGGACCCATCCATGCGCAGGATGTCGAACGTCGCGTTATTGCCCACCGCGGTCGAATACACCGGTTTGTAGGTCGGGTCGGTCTTCCGCAGGATCACATGGCGCTGCACGGCGCTGGCATTCTCGATGCCGGACTTGGCGATATTGGGGTTCGCTGCCGCCTCGCCGATCGTGCTGTCGAGCAGGAAGATCGCGTAATCGCCCTTCGCGCGGTTGAAGGCGCTGTAATTGCTCTCATACAGCGCGGACTGCGCCGCAGCGTCTTCCTCCGACAGGCTTCCCAGCACTTCGCCGTCCGCCCACAATCCCGTGTTCGTATCCTTCAGCGCGGTGGAACCGACCAGCACGATATAGGTGTTCGTGTTCTCCCGATACCCGGTAGGCGCGTCGGTTTCCTTCAGGTAATAGATCCCGTTGGGGACCTTCTCAAAGGTAACGATCCCGTTATCGCCGGAGCTCTGCGTATCCTGAACGGTCGTATTGTCATCCTTGTACAGCGTGAACGTCGCTCCGGCAAGGGCATTGCCAAAGCTGTCGACCTTTCGGAAGGAGACATCCAGGCCTTCGGTGCCCCAATAGATATAATTGTTGGGGTCGTCGTCCTTGACGACGGCGCAGAGATACTCCCGTCTTTCGAAGCCGGTCGTAACACTGTCGGCCTGGGCGTTTCGGAACACGGCAAGGCCGTTGGGCGCGCTGCCGGTGGAATACGTCGCGAACTGGTTGTCTGCCAGATAATGCGGATCCTGCTCCGCCCAAACCCAGATAGAGCCCTTCGCACCGGTCATATTCCCGGTCACGACGAGAGAACTGGCTGTCTCCGTACCGGCGTATCCCGCGATCACGATGTCCTTGCGCGCAGCCGTATGGTTATCGCCGGCATAGCTGTCGCCGCCGTTTTTCGAGCCGCTTTCCACTGCATCGGGAACGAGGTTGCCGGAGCCGCTGCCCGTGCCGCCGAAGCTCGGGGCACCGGAGATTTTCATAGTGCTGCCCTCGGCAAGGTAGATGCCCCCGCCGGCGTTTGCGGTGATCGTGCCGCCGGCAAGGTTCAGCGTGCTTCCGTTTTCAAGGTAGATTCCGATACCGTTGTTGCCGATGATCCGGCCGTCGCTCATGTCCACGGTCGTGTTATCCCCGGCCCGGACCGCGCCGCTGTCCGAACTCGCGCCTGCATTCCGAAGCACGGCGCCGGACGCCATGGTGAGCCTCGCAAAGTCGCCCGCAACGCTTACGATACTGCCCGCCTTCTGCCCGCCGTCGAGAACGATGTTCATCAGCGTAAGGCTGAACGTATTCTGGATCATGCTCTCACCGTTGTCGAAGGCGCGGGTGATCGTGCAGGTCGTGACGCCGGCCGGAGGAAGATAGACGTCTCGATCGCTGGCGGATGCCGTGGTCAGGATCGCCGTCTTTCCGCGCGCCAGCGCAACGGGCTCCGTCAGCGCATAGTCTTCCACAAGCATCTTGATCTTTCGGGGCGTGCCGGTTTTCCCGTTTTCCAGCGTGAACCGTCTGGTATTGAAGTCAGCAAAGGCGTCCTGCAGCGTGGCATAGATCGCAGGCTCGCCGTCGACATAGAGGAGATTGTCGTCACGGTCGGTGATTTTGCATACCACAGGGACCCACTGGGCGTACAGGATCACGTCATCGTTATCGGAATGGCGGTAGAAATCGATCGTATCGCCCTTGGAGTAATAGACTGTGCTTTCCGTCGGGACTTTATCCGTGGCCCAGCGCAGGAACTTGGTATACCACGCCGGATTCGCTTCTGTGATCTCATAGCGGACAGAATACAGGTCGGCCGACCCCACCTCTTTGCCGAAGGGAACGTCTTCCGTTCGATCCGTTTCCGTCTGGCTCTTGCCGTCACCGATCAGATAGCCGCCGTTTGCATCAAAGATGATCCTCGGCTCACGGTCGTTATAGAGGATGAAGGTCTCGCCAAGCTCTGGGCTGACCCCTTCGCCCACCGGGTTCCGGACAGGGATCGTCCGATTGACGTTTGCGTCGGCGGAAGGCTTCGTGCTCCAGCTCACAGTATTGTCCCGATCGACGTACAGCTCCCAATAGCCGGCGGGCAGAACGCAGCCATCGTCCGTCGTCGTCTGCCGCAGCTCATATTGGCTGTATTGCTTGAAGACCGCAAAGTATCCGTTGGCCTCTTCAACCTTTTTCCAGTCGATCTCCACCAGCCCGTTTTCGTCGCTCGAGCCGGTCCACACAACTTTGTTTATATTGGGGTCACCCGGTGTGATATTGGTCAGAGTGAAGGCCGCTCCCGCAATCGGCGCGGGTTGTTCCACCGGCGTCACGCCGTCGTCCTGGACATCGAACTGATAGACCTGGATCCGCATCGTCTTGCCGGGCCACATGATATAATACTCGCCATTGCCGTTGTCTATCAATTCGCCGCACTCACCGAACAGCTCCTCATCGCGGTCGTTGAAAAAGGCGTTCAATCCGGCTCGTTCCGGATCGCTGCCGATATAGGTGGCGAAGTTTCTGACTGCAATGCCGTGCGAGTAGTAGGTACCGTTTTCATAGCCGTCAGCCACATAAATGCCGATGGAGGCCGAATTCTTGAGACCGGTGGAGTTGATGACGCCGGTATCGTTGTAATTCAGATACACGTCCATCTTTGTGGTGCCATCCGTGTATGTATTGCCTGCGACAACGGAGCTGCCCGAGAAGTACAGCTTTGCGTTTTCACCGGACGTCAGCACAGCGCCCTTGGGAGAAATGTTATCGCGGATGCTTCCGCCGGACATGGTGAATCTCCGTTCCTCCGATCCGGCTTCCACGTAGACCGCGCTGCCGCCCTCTGTCGCGGTGTTTTCTTCCATGCTACCGCCGAGCATGGTGACCATGCCCTTGCTGCCGATGACGCCGCCCAAGCGGGCCGTGTTTTCGGAATAGCTCGTGGACGTTCCGGAAAGGGTGACCTCCGCATCGCTGTCGGCGTAGATCGCGCCGCCCATTCCCTTCTTGTCCGCGGCCGAACCGGCCGCCGAGTTACGGACAAAGCTTCCGCCGGTGATATGGGTATCGCCCGTCGCGTAAATACCGCCGCCGTTTCCGTTCAGCGCCTTGTTGTTTTCGATCGTGCCGCCGCTCATGTTGAGGTCTGCAGAGCCGCTCAGGTAGATTCCGCCGCCGTTGCCGCCGGCAGAGTTGTCTTTGATCGTGCCGCCGCGAACCTTGAGGGACGCACCGGACCAGACCGCGCCGCCATCGGCACCCGCCGTGTTATTGGTGAGGCTTGTATTGGCATAGATCGTGATGCCCGAGCTGCTGGTCGTGGCTCCGGCATAGAGCGCGCCGCCGCTGTCCGCCGCCGCGCAGCCGGTGATTATGCCGCGCTGGCTGCCGCCCGTGTCGCCGGAGGTGCCGATGGTAACGGTGCGGAAGTCCGCATCGGCGTAGATGCCGCCGCCCCGGTAGGCGGAGCAGTTTTCGATTGTGCCGTTCATGGTCAGCTGAACATTCTCGCCGATCCAGACAGCGCCGCCGTTGTGTCCTTCGCCCACGATCCGGGAATTGCGCAGGGTGGCGTTTTCGCTGATCGTCAGACGGCTGTTTTCGGCTCGGATGATACCGCCGTTATGGGTAGCGTAACGGCCATCCTCATTGCCGCCGTCCAGCGTGATGTTGTCCACCGTCAGCGTACCCCGGGCGACGATCATGCTCTCTCCGTCGAAGCCGCGGGTGACTTCAGCGGTATCGCGGCCGCTGTCGCCGGGCTCATAGGGGTATTTCCCGTCCGCCGGCGCGGTAAGCGCCGTCGTGAGGATGACGGTCTTGTCCGCGTCCAGCGTGACCGATCTCTCCACGGTGTAGGAGGGCACGACCATCTCGATACGCATGGTGCCGGAGGCGTTGCCGTCCGCGCCGGTCCGCAAACCACCGTTGTTGACCTGGTTAAAGGCATCCTCCAGGTGGAAGTAGACCGCCGGGACCAGCTCGTCGCCATCCTTATAATACAGGAGGTTACCGTTTCGGTCCGTGATCTTGCAGACCACATCCTTCCGGATGTTGGAAAACTCGATCGATGTGGTATAAATCGTCTTGCCCAGGTCGTCCGTTCCGACCACTTCTCCGACGGTCCCGTCCATCGTCGGAGCGGTATTATCACCGACTAGCTCCGAAGCGGCCCCGTTTTTGCCGATGCGGACCTGGAAAAGATTCCGATCCGCCGCGCCGAGGTTTTCCGTCACGGTAAAGGGCAGCGTTTTGGGCAGCCCCTGAATGGTGATCGCTTCGTCGTGCTTCATACTGAGCGCCGCGACGCCGTTTACAAAGGTCACGTCATCGATCGGATCGCCATTCTGGTCCACGCAGGAGTACGTGTGGTCATTGGCCGTATCGCCCAGCCGCAGGATAAAGGAGAAGATCTTTTCGGTCCGATCCTCCTCGTACCGGCTGTCAACGGATTTGGAGACCGTGATATCGCCCGTCACGCGGGTGTTGGTGAAGGACAGGACCGTCGTTCCGGTGGCCTGGTTCGTGCCGTTGTTGTTCTCGCCCAGCCTTCCGCTGTGCACATTGCTGTCCTCCGGTTCCCCGTCGTCCTTCTGGACCGTCGTGGTGAAATCCTCGGCGGGCGTCTGTGTCACAGTGTACGGGATCTCGTTCAGAGAGGTCGGAAGGCTCAGGATGCGGTTTTCATTGTGCTTCAGCGTGAAGACAGCATTCTGCCCGTCATCAAAGCCGTAATCCTTCAGCGCAAGGTTCGGCGTGATGCCGAGGGTGATTGTGAAGGTGAAATCCATGCTTTCGTCCGCCGACCAGTCGCTGGACACCGCATTCCGGATCTCAAGCACCGGACGGCCCAGCCAGTAAATCTTCAGATCGCTTTCCGAGATCCGGCCGCCGCAGAGACCGGAAATATCGTTGACGAAGCAGTACAGACCGCCGGTATCGGCTTGTGACCGGGTACCGAAGGGCTTGTTTTCATCACCGTGATTCGTAAAGATCGAGCCTGTAGTAAAAATGCCGATCAAAGCTTCGGGCTCAAGTCCCGTGGTGTTGATCACAGCATTGTTGTCCCACGAGAGCTGGACGTTGCAGGCGTCATCCTCGCCGTCGTTATCGGCGTCGAGGCCCACCCTCGTATTGCCGGTGACAACGGGAGAACCCGAGAAGGTTACCTTCGCCTGAGCAGCATTGGAATCCAGAGAAATGCCGCCGCCGTCATTAACCGCGCTGTTGCCGGTGATGACGCCGCCGCTCATGCTCATCGTCGTATCTATGCGGACGCCGCCGCCGTACTGGGCGGAGCAGCCGGTGATCGTGCCGCCGCTCATGGTAAAGGTGCCTTGCTTCACGCTGACGCCGCCGCCATAGACACCGGAGCAATTTTCGATCGTGCCGCCGGAAAGCGTCAGAACAGCGCCGTTGCCATGCACGCGGACGCCGCCGCCGTTACCGGTCGTTTTGGAATTGCGCAGCGTCGCGTTCTCGCCGATGACGGCGGAGCTGCTGTTCTGGATGATCAGGATGCCGCCATTCGTGCCGGCCGACGCCTCGATCGTCCTTCCCTTCTCCGGTTCATAACCGCCGTCCAGAATAATGCCGCTCAAGGTCAGGCTGCCGTTTTTCACGGTGATCATGCTGCCAAAGCTGGCAGCCCGGGTGATCGGGGCGTAAGGATACTTCGGGTCGCTGTACTTAAAGCCGCAAGCATCCGCCTCGGTGGATGCCGTGGTCAGGGTAACGGTCTGACCGTCCAAAGTAATACCGGTTGAGAGTTGGTAATCCGACACCAGCATTTGCACCTGATAGGCTCCGCTGTAGGCCTCGGGGATCGGGTCGCCGTTTTCATCGCGGGCATACAGCGCGTTTTGAGCTCCCAACCATCCGAAGGCAGATTCGTTCCCGCCGCTGTTTTCCAGAATCGGGAACGCCGCAGGGACGGTGCAGGCAGCGTCCTTATACAGCAGACGGCCGTTAGCGTCGGCGATCTTGCAGGTGAAATCGACCCAAACGATCTCGTTGTTGCTTGAGCCCTTTGCGCCGTAATGATACCTTCTGCGGTCATTGAAGAAGCGGTTGAGATTGTTGTCTTTGGAGTATGTTCCGAAGGGGCAGCCCGGTTTGCCGTGTGCGTCGTCCTGCGCGTTCGAGGCATATACGCCGATATACGAACCCGCAGCCAGGGCCGTACCCGTCGTGTTGATGATCGCGTTGCTGTCCTGATCCAGATAGACGTTGCAATCCAGCAGGCCCATCTTGTTGTGCCGCACGGTCACGGTGCTCTGGAAATAGAGCCGAGAGCCGGAGCCGCCCACCGCGATGCCGCCGCCGGCCGTCGACGCCTGGTTATAGGTGATGCCGCCGCCGGACATGGTCAGGCTTCGATTGTCGGCGACAAATACGCCGCCGCCCTGCGCCGCGGTATTCGCGGCATCCTCCGCTCCGATCGCGCCGCCGGACATGGCAAACGTACCGCCGGCATAATACACGCCGCCGCCGTTGTTCTCCGCGTTGTTTCCGGTGATGCTGCCGCCGCTCAGGGTGAAGGTGCCGGCGTTGTATACGCCGCCGCCGTTGTAGGCATGGCAGCCCGTGACAGACGCCGCTGCCGACGACTGGGTAAAGGTTCCGGCGTTATAGATGCCGCCGCCCAGATTGTCCGCGGCATAGGTCGCCGCCGCAGACGCTACACCCGTTTCAGTATTGAGGGTGACCGCCTTCGCATGGCAGCCGCTCACGGTCATAGCGTTTGCCGCATTGTTGAAATTCAACGTTCCGGCGGAGTAGATGCCGCCGCCGGTCCCGGCATGGCATCCCGTGAAGGAGCCGTAAGCGTTCACGGTCCCCAGGTGGTAGAGCCCGCCGCCGCTGATGGTCGCATAGCAGTCGCTGACCGTCGCGCCGTTCAGGTTCAGCGTGCCCGCCTGCTGATAGATGCCGCCGCCAAATGCCGCCGCATTATACCGGACCGTCGTTCCGTTCGTTTTTTCGAACGCAACATTGTTCAGCGTGACCGTGTTCTTTTCGATATACAGCGCGCCGCCCTTGCCGTCGGTGTTCGTCACCCAGTTGCCGGCGAAGGAGCCGCCGGTAAAGGTCGCCGATGTGCCCGGGGAAATGTACAGTCCGCCGCCGTTGGCCGCCGTCCGGCAGTTCGTCACCGTCGTACCGGACGAGGTGATGGTCGTTGCGGCAAGATACGCGCCGCCGCCGTTGCTGCCGGACGAGCAGCCGTCAAAGGAGCAGTTCGTCAGCGTCTCGGTCGTACCGGAATGGTACACCGCGCCGCCGGCGAGCGTAGCGGAGCAATTGCTGAACGTGTGGTTTTTCGCCGCAAAGGTCTCCGTCTTCTCGTTCCCGTTTTCATCACGGTATGTATACGTTTGACCTGCATATTTACCCGAAACGGACAGGGTTTTCGCCGCGACGCGAAGCGCACCTGCATCACTGTTCATGGAGGAGCAGTTTTCAAAGCTGCTGTCGGTCACCGTAAGCGAAGAACCATTAGCAGATACGCTCTGATACACTCCGCCGTATTTGGGTGATGTGCAGTTCATGAACAAGGAATCGGTGATGCTTACGGTCGGCGCATTTGCATAGACAGCGCCGGAATGACCATCGGATTTTTTTGTGCTGCAGCTGTCAAATACGCAGCGCGTGATTTCGATCGACGTTCCTTGTTTATCCATGGAAATGGCGCCGCCGATTTTGTTGGACATCGTATTACGGAAGATCGTGTCCTCGACGATCAAGTACGGAGAGAGTGTTCGGATCGCGCCGCCATTGGTGTCGCCATTGGGTGCGGAGCAATTCTCAATTATGCAGCCTTTTATCTCCACGCGGGCAGTCGGGGGAACCTGCTGTTTCGGATAGTCGTTCGTATAGACATTGATCGCACCGCCGTTACCGTTATTCTTGGTGGTCTTGCCCCCGTAGATTTCACAGTCTGTGATATAGACCATCCAGGCGTCCGACTCGATCGTGCCGCCGGAGCCGACCGCAGTACAATCCTTGAAGTAGCACCCCGTGATATGTGTTTCCGAGCCGTTTGAAAAACCCGTCGGGAACTTCTGACTGTCGGATGTGTGAACCGCGGCCCCATCGTATCGTATGTTATGGAAGATAGCACCGCCCTGCGCGGAAATCGAGGAGAGACTTTGACTGACACAATTAATGAATGTGCAATCCGTCACATTCATGATCTTGGCAGTAGACCAGATCCCGCCGCCTCCAGTTTTATCAGCTCCCTTCTCCGGCAGAATCTTACAGTTCGTAAAATTCGAGTTCTCTACGGTAAGCTGACCCCACTTCGCGTAGACAGCGCCGCCGCGGACCGCCGTATAGCCCCTGAAATCACAGTGATTGATATTCAAAATAACATTGGACGTGTTGATCGCGCCGCCCTGGCCGCCCTGGCCGAGGGCCTTGCCGTCAAAGATCAGGTAGGAGATCGTCACACGGGTGGTGCACTCCGTATCCGTGGTGAGGACCGCCGTTCCGTCTTTGATCAGCGTCGTCACGGCGGAGCCCATGTCGCCCGAGCTGCGGCTGATGGTCGCGCGGGCGGGGTTATTGGGGTTTTCAGTGTCAACGCCGTCGCCCTTATAGGTATAGGTCATGCCGGCGGCGGCCGTGGAGCCCTCCGCATCGGCCGTGGTCAGAGTGATGTTATAGCCCTCGGGAACCGCCAGAATGTCGTCGGCAGGCTGCTGGTAGTCCATCAGCATCTCGATGACCGCGGTGTTAGGCGTGTCAAGCACGGTTTCCCCATCGGTTATATAATCGACAGCGTCGTTCAGGGTCGCGAAGGGATGCTCCACGCCGTCGTTTACCACCTTGCAGATGTAAGGCGGTTCACCGAACAGGACATTGTAGATAACGCCCTTATCACTCGCCAAGGTTCCGGGCAGGCTGAACGCCCGGCGCCCCTCCGCCGCCGTGGTCGTCAGTGTCTGCGCCGTTCCACCCTGCAGGGAATAGGTGATCGCGTCCCCCTCCCCCGCGTCGAACACGCCGGAGATCGTCCAGGCGGCGCCCGTGGCCCCGGGGAACACCAGTCGGATGGAATCGCCGGCCGCCAGGCGGAGATTTGCCGCCGTGATCGGACGCATCGTTGTCTGCGTGACGTTGTTGATCGCGACGACGTAGCCGTAACCGTCCGCGACCGCGTTCTTTCCGTTGACCGTCAGGGCGTCAATGGTCAGGGCATGCGGCTGGTTGTTGGTGATGGATAGATAGGCTGCGTCCTGATAATAGATCGTGAAGCTGGTCTGGTTGGTCGTTGTCGTTCCGTCGCTCTGAACAAAGACCCATTTTCGGTTTGTCGAATCCCAGTTGACGGAGGTTATGGATTTCTCGAACGCCGTGACGCCATTGGCAAAGGAATAGGAATACACGGTGCCGGATTCGATCAGCGTATTATAGTATTCGTTATACAGCGTCGTAACGAGATCATAGATCGGGTTTGTCGTGTTTTTGGGATAGTAAGACGTCGAGCCCTTCAGTTGTTTCCCCGAGCCGGTATTCGGAGGGAAGCCGGAGCCGAGGTATCGCACAATGAAGTTGATCGATTTGCCCCAGTACAGCTTGTTGCCGACAGAATAGACATTATAGATCCCGCGGTCATCTTTGAATCTTCCGAGATTGGAGGCACCAACGTAGGAGCCGAAGCAGCAGCAAACCTCGCCCCGTTCATCACGGACATCCTCGTCCACAAAGATTCGGACTTCCGCGCTTCCTCCCAGGCCCGCGGCAGGCACATTGATGATCTCATCCGAATCCTCGTCCAGATAGACGTTGCGATCGCCGTTGTTGGAGTTTTTATTCTCTTTAACGATCGAATCGCCGGAGAAGAACAGTCTCGCATCCGCGTCAACGCCCACGGCACCGCCATCGGCGGTCGTGGTCTTGTTATAAGTAATAGAGCAGCCTGTAAAATTGGCGGTGCCGGCATGCACATAGATCGCCGAGCCGTTTTTGGCCATGTTGGCAGTAGTCGCGATCGCTCCGCCGCCGATCGTGCCGGAGACCGTGACCGTGCCGGAGGTCTGATAGACCGCGCCGCCGTTGCCGCGCTCGGCCTTGTTGCTCTGGATCGTTCCGCCGGAGATCGTGACCGTGCCGGGGCCGGCATAATAAACCGCGCCGCCATTGCCGTCCGTCGCGGTGTTTCCGGTGATCGTGCCGGCGGTGACATCGACGTTGCCGCCGACCGCATAGAGCATACCGCCGTCCGTGGAGGCCGTGTTTCCGCTGACCGTGCCGCCGCTGACCTTGAGCGTGCCGCCCTGGAGATAGAATGCACCGCCGTTTGTCGCCGTGTTTCCTGCGACCGTCCCGCCGGTCACCTCGACCTCGCCGCCGGTCACGAATACCGCGCCGCCATAGGTGGCGGTATTGGCATCCGCCGCGGCCGCTCCTCCGACCGTGCCGGAAAGCGTGACCTTGCCGCCGGTGACATACATCGCGCCGCCATAGGTGGCGGTGTTGCAGGACAGACTGCCATGGATGGTCGCCTCTCCCCCGCTCACATAGATGGCGCCGCCGTTGACGCCGTTTGCGTTTCGCAGAACGGCGCTCGTGTTTACGGACAGCGTTCCCGTCCCCTCGTTCCGAATCATGGCATCGGCGCCGGAGATGTTGCCGCCGTCGCCGTCAAGGACGATGTTATCCAGGATCAGGGTGCCGTTATTTACGAACAGATTGCCGCTGAGGGTCGGGCTTCTGCTGATCACGGCGCTGGTGCCGCTTTCCCCCTCATATTCGGTGGCTGCCGTGGTGATGGTAATGGAATAACCCTCGGGCACGGTCAGGGTATCGGTTACGGGCATGTCGAAGCGGCCCAGCAGCATCTCGATCGTGGCTTCGGTCATGACCGGATCCTGGGTCTGCATGTAGTCCAGCGCAGAATTCAGGGTATAGAACTTCTCGGTCCCGATCTTGCAGATGTACTTCGGGTAGTAGTACAGCCGCAGCACGGCATCGTCCGGAACCGGGCTGAACTCGCTGCCGGTCTCGTCGGTCCTATACTCCCACTTGGAGTCGTTGGAAGACGCTTTATTATACCGAATGGCGGCGACCGATCCGCTGCCGCCGGCGCCGCCGACAGAGCTTCCGTCCTCATGGACCAGGACCGCATGATGGAAGCCGTAATACTTATCCGAGGGCAAGGAATAGCCGATGGCTGTCTGCTGCGACCGGGAGAACTCCTCATTCACGGGCTGCTCTCCGTCCGGAATGCCAATGAAACCGCTCGGGGTAAGCGCCTGCGCCCCCTCCTCCGTCTGCGCGACGCCGGCCATGGCTACCACCGGCAGGCAGATGCGGGTATGCGTGAAGCCCATGGCATAGTATTCGTCCACAGAATCGATGACACAACGATGCACACCCTCGGCACCGGAATAAATATCGCCGTCGAGCGTGATCGTGGTTTCGTAATCGTCGTCAGCCGCGGGATCGGGAAGCTGGATCACCGTCAGCTTCGCTTCCACGGGAATCTTCAGGGTCTCAAGATCGGTATTTGTCCCACCCAGAACGAAGGTCTTCACATAGAGGCCGCTGTCGTTCTTTGTATAGCCCGCAAGACTTGTGAGACCCGTACCGGTGAGATCCACGATCGCCTGATAGCTGTACTCGGGATCGGCCGCGGGGGAAACACGATCCGACGTGACCTGACGGACATCCACATCATAGACCGGAAGGATGGAGAAGGTGCCCGGATCGTATTCGACCTCGTAGTTCCCCTGATTGTACGATCCTTCCGCCGTGATGGTATAGTCTCCCACCGTATCGCCGGAAGTGCGGCGCAGGGTAAAGCGGAGAAGCTCTGTCTCCTCCAGTTTATAGACACAGGTAACGACGCCCTCTTCGGTCGTCGAAGTCAGTACGCTCTCGCCGTCGGTGTTTTTCCAGCCGGTGACCGTGGCGGTCAGCTGCGGGTCCGGAGCCGCGACATCTTTCACGATATCGTCCGCCCGGACGGTCAGTACGGCCCGGTTGATTCGCAGCGTGCCGCTTTCGTAAGTCACGGCGTAGTTTCCCTGCCGATTCTCGCCATGTACCGTGACGTCGTATTCACCCACGTTTTCGCTGGGATCCCAATCCAGATCAAAGGAAAGCGTATTGGTCATGCTCGGATCATACGCCGACAGTTCGTAGGTATAGGTGTACGTATTACCGTTCTGCACAACCGTCGGCTGCGCGGCAGCGTCGTCCCCCAGCAGGCCGTACAAGGTGACATCCCAATCCGGAGCCGTATCGCCATAGGATATTTCCACGTCGGCCACTGACACGGTCAAAGGCGCGGGATGAATCGTGTATGTGTTCGGGCTGAACGTGACATGGTAGTTGCCCTGATACTCGTCCCCATTCGGGGTGATCTGATAGGTATCCGCATCCTCGCCGTCCTCGCGCGTGACCGAGTACTGGATCACGCCGGGTCCGTCTCCGTGTTCGAGACCGGATACGGTGGCGGTCAGCTCACCGTCAGCCTCGCCATAGACCTTGCTCATGGGGTTCGCGGTCACGACCGCCTCCGCACGGGCGATCGTCAGCAAGCCGTTCGCAAATTTCACGCTGTAGTTGCCCTGGACGCTCTCACCGCTGAGCCAGATCTCGTAGGTATCCACATCCTCGCCCGGTTCACGGTAGACCTCATATCGGATCGAGGCGGGATCCTCATCGAATTGCATGCCTTCGACAGTGACCAGCTCGGGATCCGCTTCGCCGTAGGTCTTTTCCGCTCCCGCAGTGACAGTCACAGCCGCCCGGCCGATGGTCAGAATGCCGGACTGGTACTTGATGCGGTAGCCCTCCTGCTCGGCCGCGCCGACAGGCGTAAGGGTATAGCTGCCCACGCTATCCCCTACCTCGCGATCCAGGGTGAAGGACAGCGTTTTTGTAGAGTTGTCGGGCGCCGTAACGACAACGTTATATCCACCCGTCGTTTCGTCGACGTTCCATTTCGCCGTGGTGCTTTCATCCTGCACAGTGATGGCGAAACCGAAAGCGGGATCATCCTGTCCGTAGGTCTTGGAGGCGTCCTGCGCCTCGATGATGACCGTAATGGGGGTCTGGGTGTTGCGAATGGTCAGCGTTCGGAGAGCGCTGTCCGCCGCCGGCGTGATCTCATAGCTGTCCGCCTGGTTCTCCGGCATGGAGGCTTCGTCCTCCAGGGCATAGTAGGAATACGGGTGGTTCTCGCTGTCCGTCTCCGGAAGCTGATAGACCGTCCGCGCCCAGCCCTCGGCGGCCGACAGGGTAAGGCCGCTTTGCACGAGCTCGCCCTTCTCATCCAGGAATTCCTCCAGCGCCTGACGGGTGGCGGTCGTATCCTGGAACGTCTCCGTTGTACGGTACAGGTCAAAGGAGACGTACGTTGCGCCGGCAGGAGCGCCGGCAGTCGTAACACCATCCAGCGCGAACCAGGCCTTCTCGACCGTAACGCCGACCGAGGCCTGATTCCGAATCACATACCAACCAGAGCCGCTGAAGAATCCGGATACAGCGTATTCCTGCGTCACATCCTGCGTCCCCGCCGCATCGGCAAAGACGGTCTCCTCCAGAGTGTATGTGAACGTATGACCGGAAGCATCCTGTCGGGGGAGATCCCGGAACTTTTCCGTATCGAAGGTATCCCCGGCGTTCAGAACGACGCTCATTCCATCAACCGCCGTGCTTGCTCCGCCATCGACGGATCGATGCAGCTCCACGAGAACATGGTCGACGGTGCCCGGCCATGTTCCGACGCCGGTCAGGCCCCAGGTGACGATCACAGGAAAATCCAGCTTATCGCTGAGGTTCGAAACGGCCACCGTAGCATAGGACTTGCTCAGATCCAGCGCGCTCTCCCCCGCGGGCAGACCGGCGGGGACCAGCATATTGTTCTCCGAGAAGTAGAAGTACACCTTCTCTGGCTCGTCCGGGAGCAGATAGCCGTCGGGCGCGGCGGTCTGCACGGCATAGTAGAGCGTATCCGACGCATAGGAATCCGTGCGCCGGATGACCGTCGTGCCGGTGTCGTCCGTTTGATAGGAGGCGATCTCCGAATCATCGGCCGCCTTATAGGCCGTAAACGTCACACCCTCCAGCAAGATACCGAGCTCCTCCTCCAGCGCGTAGAAGGTGAGCTCGTTTTCATAGTATTCAAGTGTGAAGGCGAGGCTGAAGCTGTATGCCTCGTGGTCCGGGTCGACCAGGAACTCATCCTGCTCGTCGGAAACCGTGGCGCCGTTGCTCTGGAAGCTGACGACGCAGGTCGTGTTCCGCTTGACCCCTTCGATGTCGGCGTTTTCCACGATCACCCGATAGGTGGCGCCGTAATCCTGGGCCGACCAGCCGTTCTTGCCGGTCGCAAAGCGCATGGAGCCCCAGGAAAAATCGCTGTAAGCGTGACGCTCGACCTCATCCCATGTGCCGGTCGCCGTGTTCTCCTTTTCGAGAACGAAAACGATATTGTTCTTTTGCTCGTTCGTCAGGGTATAGTTGCCGGAAAAGATCGTAGTGACATTGATACCCACGGATTCCTCATAGCAGCGCACCTTCATCACGTCGCCGTTGAAGTATGTATAGATGCCGCTGTCGCCGAAGCTGTATTCCGGGCTGTCCGTGATCAGGAAGTTCAGCCGGGTATTGTCCTTTTGGAAATAGGTGTACGTACCATCCCCGTTCTCCGCAATGGGGGCCTTGATCATTTCCAGATAATACACGGTGTTTTTGTGAATGGAAACGCCGTCCTCTTCCTCCGTGAGCCGTATGGTCGCAAACCCGTCCGCCCCGGTTGTGAAGGTCACCTGCTGGCCGGCATTCTCGCCCTTCTTATAGACGACGGGCTTCTGGTTGTAGTCCAGCAGCCGATACTGAGCGCCGCCCAGGCCCCGCTCCATGTGTCCGTCCGCGTAGGTATAGATCCGAACGGTGTATTCGCCGCTCTCGCCGGAGATGTCGGATTCGGCCAGTCCGATGGTCCGGGTTTCGGAAATGGCGTCGGAGCCCCACGCCGCAAACGTCCCGCTTTTCATCGCACCGAGCGTTGCGATGCTGTCTTCCTCCTCGATGGCAAGCACATCGCCCGCGCTGCCGAGAGCGCGGGTAGTGTAGGTGATGGTCAGCGGGGTCTCGTCGGGCAGGGTGAAGGTGCCGGTATAGCCACTGTAGTCAAAAAGCACGCCGGCGCTCGGAGACACCGTGACGCTGTCATAGTAGATGGACTGCACGATTCTGGGATCCGGATCATTTTTGTGTTTCTCGGGATCGTACGAAAAAGTGTCCTTTAGTGTGATGCTTCGGCCCTGGTTCAGCTGCACCCCGTCCGGGTTCACGATGATCTTATAGGTCGCCAGGTTGCCGCTGAAGCTTTCGAGCTCCTTCGTCAGAAGCGCTGCGATGACGAGCTGCCCGCTGACCGTTTCCGCAACGACATAGTTGCCGGAGGAATCCCTGGTCTCGTTGATGGTCACGCCGGAAATCTCCAGCGGATAAGTCCCCTTCTCCGTGCCCGAGGCCGAGGCCGAGACGCCGGCAAAGGTCAGCCCGTCCACGCTGCATGTATACCCGGACAGAGTATGCTCCGCGCCGTCGTAGTTTGCGGCCGCACTTTCCGCCGTGAGCGTCACAGGCGCGGGCTCGACGGTCACATAGCCGTCGGTCACCTGGAAATCCACGTAATACATATCCGCGATCGTCGGATCCAGCGAAAACATCGCCGCCGTCAGACCCATGGCCGCTGTGCCGGCGTTCGTCTGCACAGCGTTTGCGGTGCCGCTGAACAGGATGCGGTCCTCGGTAAGGGCTTCGGTGCTGATGACGACGTCATAGCCGCTGACCGCATGCTCCTCGCCGTCATAGACCGTGGAAGCGGTGTGTCCGGTGATCGTCACCGTGATGGCCGAGGTGGTATCCATGATCCTCAGCGTACCCGGAACATAGGTCACGGCATAGTTTCCCTGCAGGTCCTCTCCGGCCGGCGTCACGGCGTATTCGCCGAGCTCCTCCCCCGCCGCGCGGGTCAGTGTGTATTCGAGGGTATCCCCGTCGAGGAGCCCCTCCACCGCAGCCGTGAACACGGGATCCGGATCGTTAAAGAGCTTTTTCTTATCGTCCGCCGTCACAGTGACCGCTTTGGGGGTGATGTCGGCCGTGATCAAGGCCGTGTCCAGGGTATAGTTCTCCGCTCCCTCGCCTTCCAGCGAGAGAGTGACGGTTTTCTGCGTTCCGAAGTTCGCATTGTCAAAGCTGCCCGCGACGGAAATCCTGCCGACGTCCGCGTCCAGGAGACCGGATATACTCTCGGCCGGGATCACCGCGACCGTTGTACCGTCGTAGACCTTATCCGCCGAGACAGTATCAAGGATGGTGATCGGTCGTGCCGTGACCTCCTGCATGCCGCTTCCGAGCAGGATGACACAATTCGCAGCCGCTTGGCCCTCGCCGTCACGGACCACCGCGCCGGTCACCGAGCTTTCGCACGTTCCCACAACGGTCTGGCGGCCGCTGACGGTGACATCCTCCACCGTGTATCCCGCGGGAAGCCCGCTGACCATGTAGGCGGCCAGGGGCGTGCCGTCATATACCTTGCTGCCTCCGGCGGTGATGGTGACGGTCGAGGATCCCTCCGAGATCCACGAGAGATCCAAAGACTGGGTGAACTGACCGCCGGTCACGGTCACGGTGGAGTTATCCGTGCTGATCGTACCCGTGATCTTGCCGCCGGTGATCGTAAGGTTCGCGCCGTTTTCGACCGTCACCGTGTCATTGACGGACGCACCGTCGATCGTCACCGTACCGCCGGAATCCGAATGGACAACCAGAGGACTGCTGACGGTAAGATTATCTCCAAGTGTGATCGAACCGCCGTTGGCGTGAAGGACCAGCGACTCGGAGGACGAAACAAGGGTCCCGTTCGTGATCGTCAGCGAGCTGCCGGAACGGGAAACGATACCTCCGTCCTCGGTGTTCTCGATCGTCAGGGTGTGCCCGTTCAGATCAAGAATCAGCGATTTATCAAGATTCGCAATGCTGCCGCTCGTATCGCCGCTCAGCTGAACGGTATCCCCGTCCTGTGCCGATGCAAGGGCAGCATCCAGCGACATATCGACCGACACCACCACATAGGCCATGCATGCATCATCCGTGAATACGACTGCATCGTCCTCCAGGGCGCAGTCCATCGTCTCGATCTCGTCCCCGAAGTGGACGACATCGAGCTCTGCATCATTATTCAGTTCTGTATCCAGCAGACGGATGCTGACCGTGACCTCGCCGGGAGGCACGATCTCCTCGCCGGTTTCTACGTCGATCAGAGAAATATCAAAGGCTCGGGCGAGGCTGAGGTTCTCCACCTCCGCCCCAAGATGCTCCGCGCTCTGCGCTATGTATTCGTTGTATTCATCCGTATCCGGCAGGATCTCAGAGACACTCAGCTCTGTTTCCGGGGGCAGGCTCTCGTCGCCGGAGTATTCCACGGTAACTGAATACGTCTGTCCGTCGCTGGCCTCCAGCGTCTTTTCGAACACTGTCTCCACCAGCGCGTACGCCGCAACCTCGTCCGCCGTGAACTCCACGCAGTTCTCGTAGAAATACGCGTCCACCGCCTCCGCGGGCTCGCCCGCCTCGTCGAGGCTCCACAGCTCGAGGGTCCAGCCCTCCGCCTGCGCCGCGGTGATGGACTCGTCCCACAGCGTCACCGTCACCGGCGTATCCGGCTGCAGCGCTCCCTCCTCCTCATGGGACAGGGACACGTCCCAAGCGCCGAGAGTCGTCTCCCCCGCCTCCACCGGCGTGACCTCCGCCGACACCGCCGTCGACAGCGCACCGATCACGGAGACCTCCGTCGCGCCGTCCTCCGTCTGCGCCGTCACCCGGCGGTCCGGACGCTGCGACGTAAGCACGAACCGCGTCGGCATCAGCTCCGTCTTAAAGGAGACGGTCCCCTCCCACTGGTCCGCTGTCGGGGTATACACGGACTCGGTGAACATCACGTTGTTCTGCCGCTTCCCGGTCTCGTAGCTCAGACGCTCCTTGTCCGCCGTGCGGTCGCGCCAGACCAGCATCGACGCCGTGAACCCGGGCTCCAGGTGGGACATCTCCCACTCCGTGCGGTCGTCCTCCCAGTTCGCATAAACGAAGAACGGATGCTCGTGCTCGATCTCGTACGAGACGGCTCCGCCGCTCAGCTCGATCTGCACAGCATCCTCCGGGACATACTCCTCGCCCTCCGCGTCGTACAAGGCCAGGTCGATGTCCAGCAATGCGTATTCGGAATATACGTCCGGCTCGGCAAACTGGATGTAGCTTGCCTCCGCCGTAACATCCTCCGGCAGCCAGCCGGTGATCCACATATGCAGGGGGTCCGGGTGCTCCTCGGTC
>CAJOIC010000026.1 GCA_905234625.1 uncultured Oscillospiraceae bacterium
CCGGACAGATCAGTCAGGCGTATGTCACCGGCGAGGTGGGCCAGATCCTCTGGTTCTCCTATGAGAACATCGAGGTGGGGACGGATGCGCGTTCCGCTTTGATGAACAGCTTTGGCTACGCCGGGGAGGACTTCGTGGAGGACCTAGCGGCGTACGGCGTCACCTTTACCGATACCACGGTGAACGGACATCCAGCGGTCCTGAAGGCGGGCGCGTACAGCGCGGAGCTTGTATGGATCGACGAGGACGTGGGCGTGCTGTTCGTCCTGGACAACCAGGCTTCCGCGGGCGTGGACGCCGATACGCTTCGCACCATGGCGGAGAGCGTGGCCCTGCAATGATTTGACGCAAATACCCCAAGGCCCGGGCGAATGCCCGGGCCGATTTTTTGTGTTTCCCGTTTTCTTTTGGGGCAAAACATGGTACAATGATTTGATAACATACGCAAAGGACGTGGCTCCATGGGCGAATCCCCGAAAAAACTGATGATCCTGGACGGCAACTCCATCGTGAACCGGGCGTTTTACGGCATCCGCATGCTCAACGCCCCGGACGGTACGCCGACGAACGGCGTTTACGGCTTCCTGGCCATCCTCCAGCGGCTGCTGGATGAGCAGAAGCCCGACGGCGTCTGCGTCACCTTCGACGTACACGCCCCCACCTTCCGGCATGAGATGAGCGCCGCCTACAAGGCCACCCGCAAGGGTATGCCGGAGGAGCTCCAGGTCCAGATGCCCATTTTGAAGGAGCTCCTCGACGCCATGGGCATCCGCCGGTACGAGCTGGCGGGCTGGGAGGCGGACGATCTTCTCGGCACCATGGCCCGGATCTGCGAGGAGCGGGGATTTACCTGCCGACTCGTCACCGGGGACAAGGACTCCTTCCAGCTCATCACGGAGCAGAGCCACGTCGTCCACATCAAGACCCGCATGGGCCAGAGCGAGACCATCGAATACGATCCCGCCCGCTTCCGGGAGGAATACGGCTTCGAGCCCGTCAAGATGATCGATCTGAAGGCCCTCATGGGGGACACCTCGGACAATATCCCCGGCGTGCCCGGCATCGGGGAGAAGACCGCCCTGGACCTTCTGCACCGCTTCGGCTCCCTGGACGGGGTGTATGCGAACCTGGACGACGCCTCCATCAAGCCCGGCCAGCGGAAAAAGCTGGAGGAGGGGGCCGAAAGCGCCCGGGAGTCCTTCGTCCTCGCCACCATCCGGAGGGACGCGCCTGTGGACTTCAAGCCGGAGGAGAACCTGTGGACGCTCGCGTCCAGCGGCGAGCTGTACGGTCTGTGCAAGCGCCTGGGCTTCGGGCGGTTCATCGAGAAGTGGGGCCTCACCCCGGGGGAGGACGCGGAGCCGGAGAAGGTCTTCGAGGGCGAGTGCCGCAGCACCGTCCTGACGGGCGAGGCGGGCCTGGACGCCGCCCTCGCCGCGCTGGAGGGGAAAACGGCGTATATCTGGTGCGATGACGATTTGGATTATGTCATCTTCCAGAGGGATGAAGATGCCTGGATTCTGGATAAAAACGGCTATTCTGACGATTTCGATAAAGCATTATGTAAACTCTTTGCTCCGGAGGTCACCAAGGCGGGACACAACATCAAGGACATCCAGCGGCGGCTGCTGGAGCGGGGGATCGTCAGCGGCGGCTGGGTCTTCGACTCGGCCCTGGCGGCGTATCTTCTGGACGCCACCGCCAGCGGGTATGACGTGGAACGGCTCTGCCCGAAATACTGCGGCTTCACGCTGCCCGAGCCGGAGGGAGACGGGCAGATGTCCCTGCTGGACGAGGATGTGGGCCGCATGACGGAGTACCTGACGAAGGGCGCGGCGGTGGCGTGTCTCGAGGAGGCGCTTTTGCCGAAGCTCCGGGAGGACGGCCTGGAGGAGCTGTACCGGAGCATCGAGCAGCCCCTATGTCCGGTGCTGGCCGATATGGAGCATACCGGGTTCCTCGTGGACCGGCAGGCGCTGTACGATTTTGGGCAGAGCCTCACAGACCGGATAGGAGAGCTGCAACGCTCTATCTGGGAGCACGCGGGGGGCGAGTTCAACATCAACTCCCCCAAGCAGCTGGGAGAGGTGCTGTTCGAGCGGCTGATGCTCCCGGCGGGGAAGAAGACCAAGACCGGCTGGAGCACCAACGCGGACGTGCTGGACAGGCTCCGGGACAAGCACCCCATCGTGGGGGAGATCCTGGAGTACCGGGAGCTCACGAAGCTCAAGAGCACCTATGCCGACGGGCTTCTGAAGACCATCGGCCCGGACGGGCGCATCCATACCACCTTCCAGATGACCGTCACCGATACGGGACGCCTGTCCTCCCGGGACCCGAACCTGCAGAACATCCCCGTGCGGAGGGAGCTGGGGGCGGGCATCCGGCGGATGTTCGTCGCCGGACCGGGGAACGTTCTGGTGGACGCGGATTACAGCCAGATCGAGCTGCGGCTGCTGGCGCATATCTCCGGGGATGAGACGATGATAAACGCCTTCCTATCGGGGGAGGATATCCACGCCGTGACGGCAGGTCAGGTCTTCGGGGTGCCTCTCGGGGAGGTGACCCATGCCCAGAGAAGCTCCGCCAAGGCCGTCAACTTCGGCATCGTGTACGGCATATCGGCCTTCTCCCTGGCCCAGGATATCGGAGTGTCCCAGAAGGAGGCGCAGGCGTATATCGACACCTACCTGGCACGCTACCACGGCGTCCGGGAGTATATGGCCGCCGCCATCGCCCGGGGGAAGGAGCAGGGCTATGTGACCACGCTGTTCGGCCGGCGGCGGTATCTGCCGGAGCTGAGATCCTCCAACTTCAACCTCCGGTCCTTTGGAGAGCGGGTCGCCCGGAACATGCCCATCCAGGGTACCGCGGCGGACGTGATGAAGCTCGCCATGATCCGGGTCCATGACCGGCTGAAGCGGGAGCTTCCGGAGGCGAGGCTGCTGCTCCAGGTCCACGACGAGCTCATCGTGGAGTGCCCCGAGGACCAGGCGGACGCGGCGGCGCGCATTTTGAAGGAAGAGATGGAAAACGCCGTCTCCTATTCGGTGCCGTTAACTGCCGACACAGGCGTGGGCAGGAGTTGGGCGGACGCGCATTGATACTTTTCTTGAAAGAAAAGTATCCAAAAGAACTTTATATTCGCACCGGACGGGATGGTATCCAACATTTTTGCGCCCGGTAACGATAGCCGGATAGGACTTTAACTATGAACATTCGACAAGCGCAGCCCGGCGATATCCCTGCCATCGCCGCGCTGGAGCGGGAATGCTTTTCCGATCCCTGGCCCGCGGATATGATCGGCCGGATGCTGGATAACTTCACCGTGGCCCTGGAGGGGGAGGAGCTCGCGGGCTATCTTGCCCTTTCCTCCGTGCTGGACGAGGGCAATATCGACAATGTCGCCGTATCGCCGTCATTCCGGCGGCGGGGCGTCGCGGACACGCTGGTGGCGGACGCCCTGCGCCGGAGCCGTGAGGCGGGCCTTGCCGCGTTGATGCTGGAGGTCCGCGCGGGGAATATCGCCGCCCGCCGGCTGTATGAAAAGCACGGCTTCCGGGAGGTCGGACGCCGGAAGAACTACTACGAAAGACCCAGAGAGGACGCCATACTTATGACTTGCTTTTTCTTGTAAAAGAAGTAAGCGAAAAGGACTTTAAACTCGCACAGGGCATGCGCATATCGCGAGCTGCAGACCCGGTATCCATACCTGTGCTGTTGTTGGAGAATAACGATGCTGATACTATCCGTAGAATCGTCCTGCGACGAGACTGCCGTCGCCCTGGTGGAGGACGGCCGCCGGGTCCTCACGGACCAGATCTTTTCCCAGGCGGACCTGCACGCCGTGTATGGCGGCGTGGTGCCGGAGATCGCCGCCCGGAGCCATCTGGAGGTCATCTCCATCCTGGCGGAGCGGGCCCTCATAGCGGCGGGGGTGACCCGCGCCGACATCGACGCCGTGGCCTGCACCTACGCCCCGGGCCTGATCGGCGCGGTGCTGGTGGGGGTGAACTTCGCCAAGAGTGCCGCCCTGGCCCTGGGGGTGCCCCTCATCCCGGTGCACCATATCCGGGGGCATATCGCCGCCAACTACCTGGCCTACCCGGAGCTGGAGCCGCCGTTTCTGTGTCTTGCCATCTCCGGCGGCAACACCATGCTTGTGGATGTGCGGGACTACACGGACATGCGCATCCTGGGCCAGACCCGGGACGACGCCGCGGGGGAGTGCTTCGACAAATCCGCCCGGGTCATGGGTTTGGGCTATCCCGGCGGCAAGCCCATCGACGACCTCTCCCGGCAGGGGGACGACGGGCGCTACGACCTGCCCCGGCCCTATGTGGGGCAGAACCCCTACGACATGAGCTTCTCCGGCCTCAAGACCGCCGTCATCAACATCGCCCACCACTGCGAGCAGACAGGGGAGGAGCTTGACAAGGCAGGTCTTGCCGCCAGCCTCTGCCGGGCGGTGTCGGAGTCCCTGGTGGGCCGGACCATGGCCGCGGCCGGGGAGCTGGGTTACGATAAGATCGCCGTGGCCGGCGGCGTGGCGGCAAACTCCCGCATCCGGGGGGATTTCGAGGCCGCCTGCCAAAAAGCCGGGGCGAAGCTCTTCATCCCGCCCCTGAAACTATGCGGGGACAACGGCGCCATGATCGGCGCCCAGGGCTATTACGAATTCCTCGCCGGACACACGGCGGACAGCAGCCTGAACGCGTATGCATCCATGGCTTTGTAAGGTGACATAATATGGTTTACATAACAAACTCAGAGGAGGAGACGGAGGCCCTGGGCGCGAAGATCGCGGCAGGGCTGCCGGACGGCGCCGTGGTGGCGTTTTACGGGGAGCTGGGCAGCGGGAAGACCGCCTTCGTCCGGGGCATGGCCCGGGGCATGGGCATCGACGCCCTGGTGAACAGCCCCACCTTCACCATCGTGAACGAGTACATCGGGCCCCGCAGCCTGTTCCATTTCGACATGTACCGCCTGGGCAGCGCGGATGAGCTATATGACATCGGCTGGGAGGATTACCTGGGCCGGAACGGCGTCTGCGCTGTGGAGTGGAGCGAGAACGTGGCGGAGGCTTTCGAGGGGGACGAGGTAGTCGTTACCTTCCGGAAGCTCGACGAAAACACCAGGGAGATCACGATCGAAGGAGGCGACGGAATATGCTGATGCTGGCGCTGGAGAGCTCCGCCAAGGCCGCGAGCGCCGCGGTGTTCGAGGACGGGAAGCTCCTGGGGGTCACGGTGGAAAACAGCGGTTTGACCCATAGCAGGACGCTGCTGCCCATGGCGGAGGACCTGCTGCGGAATCTGGATAAGACGGTTCGGGATATCGGCGTCGTGGCGGTCGCCCACGGACCGGGGTCTTTCACGGGCCTGCGCATCGGCATGGCGGAGGCCAAGGGCCTCTGCTGGGCGCTGCAGATCCCCGCGGTGGGGGTCTCCACCCTGGAGGCCATGGCCTTCGGCGGCCCGGATATGGACGGGACCATGCTCTGCTGCGCCATGGACGCCCGGCGGGGCCAGGTGTACAACGCCCTGTTCACGGTGGAGGGGGGAAGGCCCCGCCGGCTGACGGAGGACCGGGCCATTTCCATCGCCGAGCTCGAGCCGGAGCTTTTGGCCGAAAAAAAACCCTGGGTCCTGCTGGGCGACGGCGCGGAGCTGTGCTATAATACTCTTGACAGGGGAAGGCTCGCCCTCCATCTGGCGCCGGAGCCGCTGCGGCTGCAGAATGCCCGGGGCGTGGGTCTGGCGGCGCTGGAGCGGGAGCCCCGGCCCGTGGACGAGCTTCTGCCCGTGTACCTGCGGCTGAGTCAGGCCGAGCGGGAGAGACAGTCACATCTTGCGAAATAATTCTTCCAAAGGAGAAAAATGATATGAGCAACGTAATGGTATTCACTCATCCCCTCATCCAGCACAAGCTGTCCATCCTCAGGGACGAGAAGACCTCCGTCAAGGAGTTCCGCGAGCTCATCAGCGAGATCGCCCAGCTCATGTGCTACGAGGCCACCCGGGACCTGCCTCTGGAGGAGGTGGACGTCCAGACGCCTGTGGCCCTGGCCAAGTGCCGCCGCATCGCGGGCAAAAAGCTGGCTGTCGTGCCCATCCTGCGCGCCGGACTCGGCATGGTGGACGGCATGGTCGCCATGATGCCGAACGTCAAGGTTGGCCATGTGGGCCTGTTCCGCGATCCCGAGACGCTGGAGCCGGTGAAGTACTATTTCAAGATGCCCCCCGATATCACCGAGCGTGACGTCATTATCGTCGATCCCATGCTGGCGACGGGCGGCAGCGCCATCGCCGCGACGCAGTTTTTGAAGGACGAGGGCGTCAGGAACATCAAGCTCATGTGCATCATCGCCGCCCCCGAGGGCGTGGAGGCCATGCAGAAGGCCCATCCCGACGTGGACATCTTCGCCGCCGCCCTGGACGATCATCTGAACGACCACGGCTATATCGTCCCCGGCCTGGGGGACGCCGGCGACCGCATCTTCGGCACCAAGTAAAAAGCGCCATGACAAAGCTCCCCGTTCGGCATGACCTGCCGGACGGGGAGCTTATATGTTTTGGTTCAACCCACGACGCGCCGGGCGCTGTAGAAGTGGGTGTCGTAGTAGCTGGAGGACAGGTTCGTGATCATGACCCTGCCGCCGCTGGAGGAGGCGTGGATGAACTGCCCGTCTCCGATGTAGATGGCGGAGTGTCCGATGGCGGATTTCGCGCTGTTGTAGAAGATCACGATATCGCCGGGACGGAGATCGCTGCGGGAGACCTGGTACCCATCGCCGTTCTGGGAGGTGGCGGTGCGGGTGATGGTATAGCCGCATTGGCGGAAGACATAGTACACGAAGCCGGAGCAGTCAAAGCCGGAGGGGGAGGTCCCGCCGTAGACATAGGGGACGCCCAGATATTCCTTCGCCTTGGCCACGATCCGCTCTCCCTCGGAGGAGGAAGAGGAGGGCGTGTAGCTGCCGGTGGTGAGGTAGGTCTTGAAGATATAGCCCTCGGTGCCGTTGTAATTGACCCGGTACCATTTTTCCGTCTCGCCGGTGATAGTGACGCCGGTGCCCGCGCCCAGGACGTTCATGCTGGAATAGGAGGTGTCCGGTCCGGTGCGGAAATGGACGGCGCTGATGACCGTGGCGGAGGTGTCGCTCATAGCGGTGACGCTGGGACTGCCGCCGGAGGAGCTGCTGCCGCCTACGGTGAGGTACTGCTTGTACACATAACCCTCGGTGCCGTTGCAGCTCACCTTGTACCAGTCCCCGGCGTCGCCCGTCACCGTCATGGTGGTGCCGGAATTGTAGCTGCCCAGGATGGAATAGGAGGTGGAGGGGCCGGAGCGCAGCCGGACATAGGAGGCGTTGATGGTGCCGGTGCCGGAGGCCTCGGTCACGGAGACGGAGGAGCCGCTCCCAGAGGAGGTGCTCGTCCCGCTGCCGGAGCCCAGGGAGAGATAGTCGCTGCGGATATAGCCGTCGGAGCCGTTCAGGCTCACCTTATACCAGTTGTCCGAAACGCCGGTGACGGAGAGGGTCGCGCCCTTGTCCCGGGTGCCTACGACGGAATAGCCCGTCCCCGGGCCGGAACGGATGTTCACGGCGTTCCCGGTGACGGTGCCGTCCCCCAGGGCGGCATCTGCCGAGGAGGAGAGCTCCAGGTAATCGGCGCTCATATAGCCGGTATAGCCCTTGTAGGCCACCTGATACCAGCCGTCGCTCTTGCCGGTGACCACTACCACAGTGCCCCGGGGCAGACACGTAACGATGGCGCCGGATGTGGACGCCTCGCTGCGCATGTTCAGCGCGGATGCGGTCACGGTACCGGCGCCTTCACTGTCCGCTCGGGCGGGAGTGGCGCTGCTGCAGATGAAAAGACAGAAGAGGATCAGTAGGACGGCCGACGCTTTGAGAAAACGTTCCATCAGCGGGAGGCCAGCGCCCGGTCCAGCCACACGGACGCGACGTCCATGGCGGCATACAGGCTGTCCTTTTCACTTTTCTTGACTACCCGGTCGCGGCTCTTGAGATCGGGATCGGTCAGCTGGAGCTGGACGGAGACCCTCGTCGCCACGTCCAGGTCCTTGATCTTCTTGGTATCCAGGATCTGCAGCATGATGATATATTTGTCGGCCATGCTTCCAAAGTAGATCAGATTGTCCTTCCGGCGCAGGGGATGCCCCTTGTACTGGAGAGCGGCGGTCTTCTTGTTTTCCATGTGGTTCGATCCTCCGTGGTGTTTGTTACCAAATTGTAACACATTGTATCCATCATGTCAACAGGAAAACCGTCGAATTTGTATATAAAAATATCCGTTTTCCGCGCAGTTTCAGAGAAAACAGTCGAAAAACGGACATTTTTGCTTTTGTAATTAAATGTTACAGTTTACATAAGATGCTCCGGGGCATCAGCCCTCTTCGTCGGGCTCCTCGAATTCGGGAGGCGGTTCGACGGGCACCTCGGTGGCCGGGACCTCCGTGGGCTCCACGGGAACCTCCGTCGGGGGCGGAGTCGGCGCTTCCGTCTGGACGGGAGGCGGTGCGGTGGGCGTTGGGGTGGGCGCGGCGGTGGGGACCGGAGTGCTGGTGGCGCCGATGGGCGGCGCGGTGGGCGTCGGGGTGGGTTCCGGGCTTTCCGAGGGCTCCGGCGTCTCCTCCTCTTCTTCCTCTTCCTCTTCGTAATAGTAGTAGTATTCGGTCTCCTCGTCCTCGGGGGTCATATCCGAAGCGTCGGGGAAGCTGCGGTAAGGCAGACCGGCGTGGATGGTGCTCATGATATCCTCGAAGATCTGGGCGGCGGGGTTCGCGCTGAAATACATCTTTTCCGGGATGTCGTATCCCGTCCAGACCGCTGCCACGTAGTACATGGTGAAGCCGACGAAATAACGGTCCTTATCATCGGTGGTGGTGCCGGTCTTGCCGGCCACGGCGGTGGAGTCGAAATAGGCGGCCTGACCGGTGCCGTTCTTCACGGCATTCTGGAGCATCTCGTCCATGTTCCAGGCGGTGTTGGCCTTGAGGGCGACCTGCTGCCGGGTGGGGTTGAGCAGGACGATATCGCCGTTGTCATCCTCCACGTAGGAGTAGGTGCGGGTGTAGCTCATGACGCCGTCGTTCACGAAGGCGGTATAGGCCTGGGCCATCTCCCGTACGGTGGCGCCGTGGGAGAGCTGGCCCAGGGCCAGCGGGGCGTAGGCGAAGTCCGTGACCACGCGGCCGTCGTCCTGCACCTCGTCCCGGACGAGGGTGGTGAGGCCGAAATGGTTCGTGACATAGTCCCAGGAGGCCGTCCGGCCGATCCAGTCCAGGATCTGGGCGGCGATGGTGTTTTTGGAATACTGGAGGGCGGTGCGGACGGTGATCTTGCCGCTGTATCCGCCGTCGTTCTTGGGATACCAGTCCGTGCCGGAGAGCTCGATGTCCGGGGAGTCGTCCACTATCTCGTCGGGCCAGGTCACGCCCAGGTCCAGGGCGGGACCGTACACGCTCAGGGGCTTCAGGGCGGACCCGGGGGGCCGCAGGGACTGGGTGGCGCGGTTCAGGGTGAGGGACATGGTCTTCTCGCCCACGCCGCCGGACATGCCCACGATATCGCCGGTATAGGGGTCCACGATGACGATGGCGGACTGGAGCTGCTGGCTGGAGCTGCGGTACGCGGAGGGCAGTCTGTCGGGATTCTGGTATACGTCGTCCACGACGGACTGGATATAGGGATCCACGCAGGCGTAGATCCTGTAACCGCCGTTATAGAGCAGGTGCTCGGCGGTGCTGTAGGAGACGCCCTTATCCTTCATGAGATCGGCGATCACATCGCGGATGACCTCGTCCACATAGTAGGTGTTGATGGCGGTGACGCGCTCCGTATCCGCAGCGCGCTGGAAGTTCAGGTTGTCAGCCTCCAGGTTCGCGGCGGTGTACTGGTCGTGGTCGATGTAGCCCTGATCGTACATCTCCCAGAGGATGGTCTTGGTGCGGCGGATGTTGCGCTCGCGGGTGGTGTCGGAGATGTAGGGGTCGTACAGGGAGGGGTTGTTCGTGATGCCGATGAGGCTGGCGCACTCGGCCAGGTCCAGCTGGGAGACCTCCTTGCCGAAGTAGACCCTGGCCGCCGTGCCGACGCCGTAGCAGCGTTCGCCCAGGTAGATCTCATTGAGATACCAGGTGAGGATCTCCTCCTTGGTATAGATCTTCTCGAACTCCAGGGCGCGGAAGATCTCCGTCAGCTTTCGCTGGACGGTGACGTCATCGTATTCCGTCAGGTTCTTGATGAGCTGCTGGGTGATGGTGGAGCCGCCGAAGTTGTTGCGCATGCCGATGAACATATTGACGAGAGCGCCGGAGGTGCGGAACCAGTCCACACCCTTATGGGTGTAGAAGTTGTGGTCCTCGATGGCGACGGCGGCATGCTGCAGGTCCAGGGGGATATCGCTGTACTCCACCCAGACGCGGTCCTCATCGGAATAGAGGGTGGCAAGCTCCTTCCATTCATCCTCGTCCCTGTACAGGATGGTGCTGGACAGGGAGAGGGTCATCTCCTCGAGGGAGACGTTCAGGTCCTCCGTCAGGCAGGTCTTGACATAGACGGCGAAGATGCAGGTGAAGAGAAGACCGGTGGTGATGAAGATCAGGAGCACGGTGGCGACGGCCTTCACGGCCACCCGCAGCACGAGACCCACGCCGGCGGCTGCGGTGTCGGCCACGGCGCCGGCTGCCCGGCGCGCCCTCCTGGCCCGACGGGACTTATGCCACGTCAGGAAACGGTTCCATGTATCGCGCAGTTTATCCACGAAAGCAATTCCTCCGATAAAAAGCCCCTGGGGGCTGTCAAAAGATCCGGGTTATCCGCTTGCGCGCCGGAGCGCGGGGCGGAGGCTATCGGGATGATAGCCAATTTCAGACTATTATAGCACAGTATTACAAATGTTACAAGATGAGATGAAGCGAAAAAATGGTCCGCGGCTGCCCTCAGTGCATGAAATTCGCTCCGGGGGACATACTGACAGCGGAGCGCGAGCTTTCGGGAGGAGGAAAACAATGCGAATGACGAGCCGGATGAAGGTCATCCTGTGCGTGCTGCTGGCGGTTTTCGCGGCGGCGTCGCTGGCGGCGGTGCTGGGGAGCCTGGGCGTGCTCCCCGTGGGAGCCATGGGGGAGACCTACGAGCTCAGGATCGTGGACGGCCGGATCGGGGTGTTTACCCCGGCGGACGCGGAGACCCCCGCCGTGATCACGGACATCCGGGTGAGCGATCTGCCTCTGGGGGACCGGGTCGCACTGACGGCAGGCGTCAGCGTGTCGGATTACGGCGCCGTGACGCGGCTTCTGGAGGACTATGGCGCGTAAGTGTCTTTCCTCTTGCGATATGGACGGTAAAATGATACAATACAGACAAGAACATCACCGCAGGAGGCGCACAATGAACGAAGACGATTACGGTGCGAAGCTGATCACCATCGAGGATGAGGACGGCAACGAGATCGAGCTGGAGGTCCTGGATATCCTGGAGCATGAGGGCGAGGAATATACGCTGTTCCTGCCCGCTGACATGGACGAGGACGACCCGGATTACGGCTTCATCATCCTGAAGACCGTGGAGATCGATGGAGAGGAGCAGTTCGAGGACGTGGACGATCCCCAGCTTCTGCAGACGGTGTACGAGGAATTCATGGATCGGATCTTCGAGGACGAGGAGTAAACTTTGCCCGGCCCCCCGCATAAAATGGGACCGGATGGGAGGCGTTTCTTTTCTGCCCTGTTCGTGGTCTAAAGGGCTCGATTGGACCCACATTTTTCATAAGGGATGCCATATACGGCCGTGGAGCGCAGGCCTCCCGGTACGCCGGACGTTGGAAGCACGGAAGCGGCCATGAGGCGACCCACCTGCAGAGCTGTGCAGGTTGCATATCGGGTCTCCACGGCAGGGCGGATTTGATCCCGGGCGGCACAAACCGCCCGGGATGTTTTGCGATATATAGGGACGAAAAAAGCCGGAGCGTGAGCTCCGGCTTTAAGAGTATCAGTATTCTCCCAGGTACTCCCAGTTGTCGGTGTCGAAGATATCGTCGTGCACGGTGAACCATTTGCCGGGGAAGAATTTGGTGCCGTTGTTTTCATCTGTATCCCAGTCGTCGGAGATGAGGATTAACTGATCGTGGTCCTTCGCGTCGCTGTTGATGGGGTTGCCGGTGGCGGGGTTGACGGGATCGTCGATGACGCCCTCCATGGCGAGGGTGGGCACGTCCGCATTGGTCATGAAGGTCTCGTCGGTCCGCAGGGCGCCGTGGCTGTTGAAGTCCTTGACCAAGAAAAGGGGATTCACGGAGATGACGCTCGTCACGATGTCCTCCAACATCCAATCCGCCGAGAAACGGAAGTTGCGGCCGTGGTCCGCCACGATGATGATCCGGGTATTGTCATAGACCCCCTGCTCCCGCAGGAAATCGAGCCAATCGCCCACCCTCATAAGGGAGACCATATTGGTCTCATAGTGGGTCATGGCGAGCTCTCCGTCCACCATGATGGTCTCGCCGTCCACGGTGAACCGGTCGGCGTGCTCCGCGTCGTAGACGGTATTGTCCACGTGCTCGGAGGGGAGATACTCCGGCTCCTGGAGCAGGAAGGGCTCATGGGTAGTGCTGTTGACGAAGATGACGAAGCCCTTTTCCACATCCTGATCGATCCGGGTCATGTCGGACATGTGCTCCAGGGCGGAGTAGCATTCCAGGAAGTTGGAGGAAATACCGTAGGATATGGAGGGGGTCTCGATATAGGCCGCGTTACCGGGGCTGTTGTAGGTGCCGCGATAGTACAGGGAGGGCTGTACGATCAGCGGGCAGCTCTTAACGATGCTGTAGCAGAAGAAGTTGCGGTAACGGCCTGCCTGCTTGCTCTCGCTGGTGTTGGAGAAGTATCCTTCTGTGATGAAGGCGTTGGTGTTCTCCAGATGGTCGTAGATGGAGAGGTCCGGCGTCCACTCGTAGTCGCCCGCGTAGGGCGGGTCGCACACCGTGACGGTGAAGCCGTTCTCGCTGAACAGGGTGGGCATCACCAGCAGCGCCTCGTTGTGCTTGTCCTTGAGGAGCTCGCCGTCCCGCTTGTTCATCTCGTCCGGTGTGTACTCATAGCCGCCAAAGAGACCGGGGGTGCCGAAGTTCGTGAATTTGCCGTGAGAGACGGCGTTGGGATAGAAGGTGAAGCCGTCGAAGATCTCGGCCAGCTCCGGCCGCTCCTGCACCAGGTACGGGACGAACTTGCCGATGGCTCGGTCCAGCATGATGACGACCACGTTCTCTCCGTCCTTGCTCAGGGTCATGTAAGGTGTGTCGTCATTTTGTTCCAGCGCCTGGGGCGTTACGTTGGACAGAGAGCTCTGGATGCGGACGACGTTCATGACGGACATGGCGCCCAGCGCCACAAGTCCGGCAAGATAGACCGTCTTTACCAGGGGCCGCTTCCGGGCGGCCAGCAGGAACACGACGGCCAGCACCGCAAGCACCGCAAGGTTCAGGAGCTGCGTCTTCATGGGGAAGTCCATGGTGACATCGTACTGGAGCTCCGAGGACAGGGTGCCCAGGTCCGTCCCGAAGAACATATAGTTGACGGTGAACACCCCACAGAGCACCCAGACGGCCAGCTCCAGGGCCTTTTTTCCCTTGTCGCCGGCCAGGAAGTAAAAGACGCCGAACCAAAGGACGAAGGTCCCGGCAGCCATCAGGCAGGAGTTGACGAGATACCACGCCGGGTGGAGGTACAGGTCCAGGTCGATGAACTCCAGGGGAGAGTCACCGATGACGGCGGAGGGGATGAGAAGGCCCGTCAGCAGAGTGAGGAACGCCGCGCCCAGGAAGAACATGGTCTTGTCCGGCGTGCCGTCCAGAATGCTGAGCTTGAGCGTATGGCCCTTCCGGCCCACAATGTAGAGAGTGATGGGAAGCTGGAGCGCGATGAACAGCACGGCTGTGAACGCGATGCCCACGGGGTCGGTGAGCTTGGACACGAAAAAGGTCGCCGCCAGAAGGCCCAGCCCTGCGATCGAGGCCAGGATGCTCAGCACCAGCTTCGGGTTCTTCAGCTTATAGAAGATGTTCTTGACAAGGGAGAAGAGGTTGTTCAGCGTCCAGTAGAACACGAGGCCCGACGGGGAGCCGTACAGAAAGACCAGGAAGATCAGCGCCATGCCGTAGAGCTGGAGCTTGCTCTTCAGGGGATAGCCCTTGGTGTAGATGGCGCCGGAGACGATGTTGATGGCGGTCATCAGGATGGGAAGGAGGTTGATGGAGAGGGAGCCGATGACGATGAGCCCGTCGGGAGCGCCCAGATTCGCGATGGGGCCAAAGCTGACGCCCCAGAGGATATCCAGGTGCGAGAGGAACTGATACGCCGCGATGAAGAAGGGGATCTCCAGCAGCAGAGACAGAGAACCCTTGAGGGCGTAGGCGGGCTTATAGTTGTTCTGCCGATAGAAGGTCTGCAGCATCATGTACTGCTCGTCGCCCTTGAAGGTCTTTTTGATGTGGGACACCCAGGGCTGTAGCTTCATCTCCAGGTCCCGCTCCTCGGCCTGCATGGCGTCCGCCCGCCGGTATAGCGGCAGCACAAGGAAGTTCATGGCCAGACTCAGGAAGACGATGGCGAGACCCTCGTTGCCGATCACCCGGTTGGCGACGACGAAGACCACCTCGAAAAACAGCTTCAGAGGGCCCAGGAGAAGATTATATATCGCTGTCAGTACATTCATGTCAGTCAGTCCTTTTTTCGATCAGTATGAATGGAGACGTGCGGAAGAGGCAGAGTAAGACGCACAGCAGGCAACAGCCCGCGGAAAACGCCGCCAGGGAGGTCCCCGCCGCGCCCGCGCAGGCGAGGATATCCGTCAGTAGGTTGTATCCGCAGTGGAGCGCGGCGGATGCCCGGAGGGTGCCGGTCAGCTCCAGTACCGTCACGGATAGCAGCCCGAAGGGAAAGGCCAGCAGCGCCTGGAGCGTGGAGCCGTGGGCCGCGGCAAAGAGGGCGGCGCTGAAGAGGGCGGCAGGGACCGTCGGAGCGAGGCGCTTCAGCGTCCGGTAGAGGCCGCCGCGGTAGAGCGCCTCCTCGGCCAGAGGGCCCAGGAGCCAGATATCCGCCATGGCAAGGGGCCCTGGGGGGAGGACGTCTCCGGCGGGGACCGCCAGCCGGACGGCGGCGGCGTAGCCCGCGGCGGCAAGCATCACGGTCAGGGCAGCGGTAAGAGGTCCCGGGGCGTTCAGCGCCGGGCGGACCTCGTCGGAAAGCTCCGGGCACAGGAGGGCCGACGCCAGCAGGAACACCGCGCCGATCCCCGCGCCCACAGCCGCTGCGGCGGGGGTACCCGCCAGGGTCCGCGCCGCCAGATAGCGGACACAGACGTAAGCGACGGGCAGGAGAAGGGAGAGCTTATCCCTCGGACGCATCGGCTTCGGGGGCGCTGTCCAGCTCCCGCTGCTTTTCGATCAGATAATCCGCCACGTTGCCGGCGGCCTGTCCGATGCAGACCCAGGCGTCTTTCCGCGCCTGCTCCCGGGCATCGGCAAACCGTTCCTCGTCGATGGCGGAGTCGATGATCTGCTTTAGCTGCGGGAGGGATCCCTCCGCCAGCGGCACACCGATCTTCGGCAGGACGCGGAAGGTCCAGGGCTCCTCCTCCAGCCAGCAGCAGTCATAGGGCGCGCCGTCAAAGGAGACGTCAGCATAGATGACAGGCTTGTCGTAGATCAGGGCGAAATCGAAGATGACGCCGGAGAAGTCGGAGATCATCACGTCCGAGCGGCGCAGGACGTCGAAGTTGTCGTTGTCCCGGTTCCATTCCAACCGGTCGGAGTCCGGGTAGGCGGCCATGAGCTCGTCCAGCAGCTCCTTCTCGGAGGTGAAGGACTGGGGATGGGGCCGGATGACGATGTGATAGCCCGTGTCCAGCAGGGCGTCGATGATGCGTCCGCCGTAGCGGCTGAAGACGGCGCTGGGGCCCCAGGAGGGGGCCAGCAGGACGGTGCGCTGGTGCTCCGGCAGAGGCGGAGCCTGCTCCAGACGCCTCTTCAGCTCGTCCATGTAGGTCACGCCCACGAGGCGCAGGTCCTTCCCGGGCAGGCTGCGGAGCGTTTCCAGCTGCCGGGTCTGGTCTATCTGATACTGACCGGACAGCAGGACCGCGTCGTAATAGTCGAGGCCGAACATGCGGTAGATGGTGACGTCGGTGCACATATGGGGGATATGTACGTACCACTGGACGTTTTTGGAGCGCTTCCACTGATAGACGTCCAGGCCCGGCGTGGAGGACAGCACGATCCCCGCGTTCAGAAGGTTCATCTTCGCAAAGGCGCCGTTGCCCTCGCCGATAAATCGGCAGGTGATATGCTCATAGTCTTTGGAGAGCGCGGGATCGTCCGGGGACATGGTCAGGTACTGGGCCTCCACGCCCCGCCGCTCCAGCTCGTCGCAGATCGGCTCGAACACGTTCCAGTACCGCTTGCTGTCGGTAAAAATGACCAAAGGCATCCGATCGTCGGATACCTCGCCCTTCTTTCCGCCGCTCATCACGAAGCGGAGCTTGATAAGTACGTTGCGCAGGGAATAGAACACCGCGCCGATGACCCCGATGAGGATCGTGAACAGCATGCTGCCCGTGCCGGGGTCGATATAAAAATGCATGGACGCCACCTCTTTTGAATACCGCGTCCGACGGGGCCGGGACGGACCGCCGCCGAAGGGATATGATCTCATAAAAAAGCCGCGTGCGATTGAGCCGCACACGGCTTCGACATAAAGTGATTATATCACCTGGTTTATGTTGTTTCAACCCCGGATAATGCGAATAAAAGCAATAAATGTGAGATCCGGATAGAAACATTTAAGTATGTTTATATTCGATATTTATACCCTGCCTCAGACGTCGTAGGTGGGGTCGATGGCCTTCAGCTCGCTGAAGGTGTCGATCTCCACGATATCGCTGTCGAAGCACTCCCGGACCTCGACGGCATAGCGGTCCTTCCTGTACAGGAGGGGAACCTGCTCCCAATACCGCTCCTTCCCGCCGGGGGAGGCGTAGACTTCGGCGATGTCCTGGCTGAGCTTGTGGCCGTCCGCGTCGTTCCAGTAGGAGATGCCCACCATCTGCCAGATGTCGTCTCCCTCGCCGCCGACCATCTGCTCGGCGATGATCCCGTCCTTCACCCGGAAACACCAGTCGTCCGTGCGGTCCTTGCGGATGGCCAGAAAGTCGGAGGTATAGTGGTACCTCTTGATGATCCCGGGATTGGAGATGAGGAGATCCGCCTCGAAGACGTAGGCGTTTGACAGAAGATACCGGGCGACGAGGGCGGAGCTGATGTTGTTCGCCTCGTTGTATACGGGGTTTTCCAGGAAGCGGATCATGGGATATTTGTACTGGAGCTGGTCGAACAGCTCGCCGAGATAGCCCCTGACGATGATGATCTCGTTGATCCCGGCCGCCAGACACGCATCGATCAGGTGATCGATGATGCGCACGCCGTGCACCCGGACGAGGGGCTTCGGTGTGTTGAACGTGATGGGGACGAGGCGGCTCCCGAAGCCCGCCGCGATGAAGACGGCTCTCCTGGCGCGGTATGGCTCCAGGGCGTTCATGCCGTCGTTCGTAATGGAGCCGTTCGCCATCAGGCCCTGCTCCGTCAGGTCCTTTACGGTCTTGTTGATGGTGCCAAGGGAGTGCTTCGTCAGCTTCTCCAGCGTCCGCTGGGACAGGGGTGCGCTGCTGGACGCCAGCGCCTCCAGCACGTCGAATTGTTTTCTTGTGAGCGCCATGGGATACCTCCTTGCGCCTGTGGTCCATGTTTTTTGATTTCCATGTCATTATAGGCGTTCACTTTCCGGGTGTCAATATATTTCAATGAACGCCCCGATCTGTGCTGTGCGAAAAAAACTCGAAATCCAGCGGGATTCTTCTTGACAAATAGAGAAAACTCTGATATGATATCTCGGCTGGCAAGATTAGCTGGTATAGCTCAGTTGGTAGAGCAGCTGATTTGTAATCAGCAGGTCGGGGGTTCGAGTCCGTCTACCAGCTCCACCGCTTAGCAACTGAATATGGGGGAATTCCCGAGTGGCCAAAGGGGACAGACTGTAAATCTGCTGGCAATGCCTTCGGTGGTTCGAATCCACCTTCCCCCACCAAGAACATATCATCCGAACCATATCTTCCAAGTGGGAGAAGGGTTCGGGTTATTTGTTTTGTTCGAGAACTTCGAGCCCGTATCCATAAACCACAGGAACAGAGAATCAAAATGATACGGAGGTTCGCAACAATGAAACCTATACTATCCTGCGCGTTCAACATGGACACCGCCTGCGTGGAGCTGAAGTTCCTCGACGGCACGATGCTTGCTATCGACACCATCGCCGTGGAGAACGAGGTCACCGCCAATATGTTCGAGAGGTCGGAACTGGACTACCTGATCTATAATGACCCGCTGGCTTACGCTGACCTGATCCTGAACGGTGACCCGGAGGCATATCTGCGGCAGGTAACGGACTACCATCCTTTGGATAACTGAATACGGACGAGCGGCGGTGCTGTGATGGCACCGCCGCTCTTGGTCATGTATCTTCTATGTCTGCATCAGCCGTCCGCTGCGCCTGCCATTCGGCAAGTTTGCGTCGTTCTTCCTCGTCCTCGTAGCTGGCCAGGATATCCGGCCACAGACAGCGGGCGAGGGA
>CAJOIC010000027.1 GCA_905234625.1 uncultured Oscillospiraceae bacterium
TTATTTTGAAAAGTTACAAATCTGAATCTTTTTGGAAGGAGGTTGATCCAGCAACGCTTTACCCGACAACTGAATGAACGTCCGAAAGGGATATGCTCCCGGCTAAGTGATCGCAATTACGCGCACCGAGGGAGAGTCAACGCCGCTGAAAAACCAGGGGCAGGAACGGATTTCGATGAGACGGAGCTCAGACATCATAAGAAGAAATCTCTCGAATGAAAGAGATCAAACCAACCGGACCGGATATGAAATCGTCCGGTATCCAGATTATTACCATAGTGAGAAAAAAGCATTGACCACCGCATTTCAGTTTTTCAGAGTACGTTCCAAAACCAAGGAGCCGTTTATAAAGGGAGTATTCTGCCCTCTTTGAAAAACCTACGATGTCTGAGCGCTGCCTATCGGCGCTATCCCTTGAAGCTTTATCATATGACCGTGTCTCGTCCGAGGCGCGGTTTTCTTTTTCCACTGTATCGAGCGCAGTCACGATTCTTCCGGTCACTGTGACTGCGTTTTTCTGTCCTGTGCAAGAAACGTGGCAGCCTGTTGAGACCCCCTCACGTTTCGTTAGGGGGTCTCGGCGGCTCCGCGTAACGGTGCTACAAAACGCGATACCTTTACAGCAATCCGCATGAGACCCCCTCGTGTTTCGCGAGGGGGTCTCAATCATCCGACAACCGTATAAGTGGTGGCGTCGTGAAATGCGACGCCACCTCAACATTTGGAGGCCTCGTGAAACGCAAGGCCGTCACTTTTTGCAACCGAACCGAAGGAGGATCACAATGAATCCTGAACTGGAGAAATTGCAGACACAGAAAGACAAAGTCGAGCGGCAGATCGCGCAATGCGAGCACCGGGAGACGCTGCTGCAAAACCGGATCGCCTACGCTGTTTTGGGGTACCAAAATCAGATACTGAAGCCGCAAAACCAACAAGCAAAATCTACACTCCCAAGGAGGGAAACATACATGAACATAAGCAGCACATATGATGTTATTGACCTGAACACGCCGTTCTGGGACTACGAGCAGCCGTCCCGGACGACGCTCAGGGAATTTGAAAAGTATTGGGATCAATACTGGAAGGAGCGGGAAAAGCAATACACCGACATGGATAAGGCTTTCTATGCAGTCGATGAAGATGGGCAGGAGTATTTCTATATCGGAAAGAATCGCATCAAGATCACGGAACACTTCCCCGAGAAGGGCAAGACCATGGGAGAGCTGATCGAGGACCTCATCCTGTACGCCGCCCGGCAAGAGAAAAGAGCAAATAAGACAGATACATAAGTTTCTCGCTTTAAAGTATTGAATTTGCCCTGCGCTTATAGTACAATGCCTACGGAAGTATTGTAAGCGCGGGTCGTTTATACAAAGGAGGATATTTTGAAACGACCGAACAATACGGCATTATACATGAGGCTCAGCGTTGACGACGAGAACTATGGCGACAGCGTAAGCATCGAGACCCAGCGCACCATCCTGCAGGCGTTTGCAAAAGATAACGGATTCCACGTCTATGACGAGTACGTCGATGACGGCTGGTCCGGCACGAACTTTGACCGCCCCGCCTTCCAGCGCATGATGGCCGACGTGGACGCAGGAAGGATCAACTGTATCATCACGAAGGACCTCTCCCGCTTCGGACGCGAGCATGTGATGATGGACTACTACCTCGAATTCGTATTCCCGGAAAAGCGCATCCGCTACATAGCCGTCACCGACAACGAGGACACGGACAAGGGCCTGAGCGACTTCGTGCCGTTTAAGAACCTGTTCAATGAGTGGCTTGCCAAGGACACCAGCCGCAAGGTGAAAGCCGCCTATCGCGCCAAGTACGCGAACGGCGAGTACATCTGCACGCATGCGCCTCTCGGCTACAAAAAGGACCCGAACCACCCGAACAAGCTGATCATCGATGAGGAGACCCGGTGGATCATTGAGCGCATCTTCGAGCTCGCCGCGCACGGTCACGGCGCGCACAAAATCACAAAGATCCTCACCGAAGAAAAGGTCCCGACCCCGAGCTGGATACAGTATCAGCGAAACGGCAGCTACGCCTACATCCACGGCGAGAACCCCGGCGAGAAAGCGTACCTGTGGACAGACACCTACGTCAAGAGTATCCTGACAAACGAGATCTACCTCGGCCATAGCGTCCAGTACAAAAAGCACAGCATCTCCTACAAGAACAAGAAGATGGTTCGCAGCCCTAAGGACGAATGGGTTCGCGTGGAGAACACCCACGAGGGGATCATCAGCCAGGAGCTGTTCGACCAGGTCCAGCAGCAGGTCGCCGCCCGGCATCGAAGCACTAAGGACAATGTGACACAGATCTTCTCCGGCCTTACCCGCTGTGGCGGCTGTGGACGAGCCCTCGGCTATGGGACAAACAAAACCACCAAGACCCCTATCGCCTATTTCAACTGCTCCTGTTACCGCCGATACGGCGCGGAGCGGGCTGGCTGCACCCAGCATTACATCCGCTACGATACGCTGTATAACTACGTCCTCGCCCGCATCCAGAAGTGGTCAAAGCTGGCGCAGACGGACGAGCAGCAGCTTCTCGCGAAAATCCTTAAGTCCAATGACCGCGAGCGCACGGCATTGAACAAGAAGCAGACCACGGAGCTTGCCAAGGCCGAAAAGCGCAAGGCGGAGCTGGATCATGTTTTCTCGCAGCTCTTCGAAAAATGGGTCACGGGCAAGATCACGGAATACAACTACGATATGCTCTCGGAAAAGTATCAGGCGGAGCAGACGGAGCTGGTGGAAAAGATCGACTGTCTCAGAGCTGAGCTCACCGAGGAGCGGGAAACGGCGGGCAATGCCAAAAAATGGATAAGGCTCATCAAGCAGTATGCCGACCCCACGGAGCTGGATGCCGAGATGCTGAACACGCTGATCGAGAAGATCGTGGTCCACGAGGCCGTGAGGCTGCCGGACGGCACGCGGGAGCAGGAGATCGAGATCTACTACCGCTTCGTCGGTAAGATCGACCAATAACACAAATCTTTATCTTTAACTGAGGCCGACGGACCTGCACCATTACGAGAAGGGCCTTTTGCGGGAGGCGTCCCGGGAGCTTCTCCCGGAGGAGGTCCTCTGGCGGAAAAAATCCCCCTATCCCAAGACCCACAACCCACGGTATCTCGCCATCGTATCGAAACGGCTGCGGGCGGTCCTGGAGGACCCATCCGCCCCCATCCACGACCTGGTACGCCGGGAGGCCATGGAGGAGCTTCTGACGGCCGACAACGCCCAGCCATGGTACGGACAGCTCATGACCACGCCCCAGACCATCGCCTACATGCTCCAGCTGGACCATTGGCTGAAAACCTACAAGGTACGGCTGGTATAACGGCACACAGGCCCGTCCCCTGTACCGAACGAAAAACGGCTCTCCCGGTCAGATCCGGGAGAGCCGTTTCTTATGTTCTTTTTCAGAACATATCGTCGTCATCGCCGAAGTCGTCGTCATCGTCATCGTCCGGCTTTTCGCCGGGGATGCTCCAGTCGCCGGGGTTGGAGCCGCGGAAGCCGGGGGGCTGCGGCATGGGACGGCTGCGCAGCTCCTCCATAAACCCGGGCATCACCGCGTCGTAGTAACCCGCCACCGTCACCTGCATATAAGGCCTCACCCACAGCATCACCGGCGGGAACAGGCACAGGAGAAGCCAGCCCAGGAAGCTCAGGTCCAGCTTGAACATGTCCCACTTCTTCCCCTTCATGGCCATGCGGCTCAGCCCCAGACACTGGATAGCGGGAAGGCCGCGATTGTCCAGCAGGATAAAGTCCGCGAACCGGTAGGCGTAGGCCAGGATGAAAATCGGCGCCAAAAGCGGCAGGCACACCACGGCGGCCACCGCCGGGTCCAGCAGAACGCCCACCACCGTGGTGGGCAGGACGTACACTACGGACACCAGGGAGATGAGGATGCTCCGCAGCAGGCTCAACACGATCACCCTCAGGAACACGGAAAAGGCATCGAACACATCCCCGAAGCCGGGGTTTTTCCGGCGGCTGGTCCGCAGCGCGTACAGGGAATAGCCCATGGAGATCACCATGGTCATCAGATCCAGCGCCAGCGTCAGGAGCCAGGGGAAGATCCCTGTGGCGCCGGAGGCCTCGATAAGGACGAACTCCCCGTTGGCCGCGTTCTCCAGCATGGCACGGTAGGCCTCCAGATCCCCGTTCAGACTCAGGCTCAGCACCTGCGTCACCGCGAGGATGATCATCACCGCCAGCGTCACCCATATGGGACTGGGCTTGGTCTGACGGATGGCCTCCCGGGCGTTTTTCTTCAGTTCTTTGCGATCAGGCATAGTATCTCCTTACTTGATGAAGCGCTTCAGCGCGCGGGTGAGGTACAGGGCGGCGACGCCGGTGAAGGCGCCGGTGAGGATGGCGGCGCACAGCAGCGCGGGGGCATAGGCGATAAGCGCCGGGGTCTTCGTCACGGCCATAGCCGCCAGGAGCTGCCCCGCGTTGTGGCCGATGGCGCCGAAGACACTCACCACCCACAGAAGCTTTTCCTCAAAAAGCTCCACAAGCAGCGCCATCACCGCCCAGGACAGGAGCCCCCCGGTCAGGGAGAACAGGATGGCGGAAAAGCTCCCGGCAAACAGCGTCGCCAGGAATACCCGCATCACCAGCACAGCCAGGGCCTCCTTTCGGCCCAGAAGCGTCATAGCCGTCAGGGTCACGACGCTGGCCAGCCCCAGCTTCACCCCGGGCACGGGGACGGGGGCGGGGATCTGCGCCTCGATGACCCATATCCCCAGGGATATGGCCGTCAGCAGCGCCAGAAACACCAGTTTTTTCGTTTTGCTCATATCAATCGTCTATCTCGATCACCAGCCGGTGGGGCAGGCACACGATAGGCAGGAGCCCGTCGCTGATCTGTCCCTGACGGACGCAGTCCTGCCCCTCGCAGTCGGCCTCGGCTACTTCGATGGCGCCGTGGCTGACGCGGATGGTGTTGTACCCCCGTTCCGTGGCGACGGTGACCTCGTAGGGAATCACCGCGGCGGAGAGATCGTAGGTGGCGTAGAGCTCGCCGTCCACATAGACCGACGCCGTCCCTCCGCCGGTCCCCGCCAGGAGATAATACCCTCCCGCGACCGCGGCCACCGCGCCCAGCAGCACGATCCAGAGCAGTGTTTTTCGTTTCATGGTTTACATATTAGTTATAAAAAAGTATAATGTCAATAGCAATCCTCCCGAAAGGAGCGAACTCTTTGGAACTGACAGAGCTTCTGTTCGGCGAATATGCCGGACTGCTTGCGAACGTATCACGCTATATCGCCCCCCTCCTGGCCCTGCTCATCGTGGTGCGCTGCGTACGGAGCATGCTCCGGGAGCGGTACGAGCCGGAGACCTGGGCCTACCTCTATCTCCCCGGTGAGGTCATGGTCCCCCTGCGGCACTGGGAGTGCATCGTCGGCAAGGCCAAGTCCACCGACGCCTGCATCACCCACGACAGCATCGACAAGCTGCACGCCTGCCTCATCCGGGACGCGGCGGGCGGCTGGACGGTGTATAACCTCGGCAGGGGTGAGACCCAGGTGAACGGCAGGACCGTGGCGGAGGGGGGGCTTCCCCTGGCGGACGCGGACGTGCTGACCCTGGGGGACGTGCCCGCCCGGTTCGTGGACCTGACGGAGGAGGAGCGCGCCTCCCTCCTGAAATACCGGCATCGGCCGGGACGGCTGGTCCGTCCCGCTGGAACGCTCCTGCTGCTGACGGTGTTCCAGCTCCTGCTGGCCCTCCAGCAGCTGACCTACAATCCCGACGCGGACCTTCTGTGCGCCATGGGCTTCGCCGCCCTCGCCGTGCTGCAGTGGGTGTATTTCGCCGTGCTCAGGACCTCGGGCCAGCGGGGCTTCGAGCCGGAGCTTCTGGCGTTTTTCCTGTCCACGGTGGGCTTTTCCGTGGCGGTGTCCTCCGTGCCGGGAGCGGTACTCAAGCAGCTCGTCTTCCTAGCCGCCGGCGTGGGACTCTTCCTCTTCTTCGGCATCTGGATGCGGGATCTGCGGCGCATGAAATCTATGCGGCTGCCCGCCCTCGTCGCGGCGCTGGTGTTCCTGGCCCTGAACCTGGTGCTGGCCCGGGTGACCTACGGCGCCCAGAACTGGGTGGAGATCGGCGGCTTCACCTTCCAGCCCTCGGAATTCGTGAAGATCCTGTATATATACGCCGGCGCCGCCACCCTGGACAGGCTGTTCGTGAACCGGAACCTGTTCTTCTTCATCGGCTTCTCCGCCGCCTGCGTGGGCGCTCTTGCCCTCATGAACGACTTCGGCACCGCCCTGGTGTTTTTCGTGACCTTCCTGGTCATCTCCTTCATGCGCTCCGGCAGCTTCGCCACGGTGTTCCTGGCCATCTCCGCCGCGGCGTTGGGGGTCTTCCTGGTGCTCACCGTGAAGCCCTACGTCATCGCCCGGTTCGCCACCTGGGGCCATGTCTGGGAGGACGTGTACAATAAGGGCTATCAGCAAGCCCGGGCCATGAGCGCCGCGGCCAGCGGCGGCTTCTTCGGCCACGGCGCCGGGAACGGCTGGTTCGTGGATATCGTGGCTGCGGACACGGATATGGTCTTCGGCGTAGTGTGCGAGGAGCTGGGCCTCATCACGGGGCTCTCCTGCGTGGCCTCCATCCTGGCCCTGGCCGCCTTCGTGGTGCGGAACGCCTCCTCCGGCCGGTCCAGCTATTTCGTCATCGCCGCCTGCGGCGCTGTGACTATGATGATGACCCAGCTGGCGCTGAACGTATTCGGCACCATGGACATCCTGCCCTTCACCGGCGTCACCTTCCCCTTCGTGTCCCGGGGCGGCTCCAGCCTCATCTCCTGCTGGGCGCTCCTGGCGTTCATCAAGGGGTCCGACCTGCGCGCAAACGCCAGCTTCGCCGTGAAGCGCCCGGAGAAATTCTCCGGCGGCGCGGGGGTGGAGGAGGTCCCGGACGCCTTCCCGGACGGTCCTTACGATATCGGCGGACCGGACACCGGAGGCTATGTCCCCACGGACGGTCCGGACGGCATCGACTGGCAGCGGGAGGACCCTCCCGAGGCGACGCGGTAAAGGAGGCGCCATGAAAAAAGTCACCTCACGCGCCTTCGCGGCGCTTCTGCTGGCAGGCCTCATCCTGCTGGGCATGGCCGTCTATCTCATTCGCCTCGTCCGGGACGGCGGGGACTGGGCCTCCTTCTACGCCAACGACAGCGTTTATACGAACGGTGTCATCGACCGGGGCACCGTCACGGACCGAAACGGCGTCCTGCTGGCCTTCTCCGGCCGGGAGGCCTTCGGCTACGCGGAGGATTATTCCGTCCGGGTCTCCTGTCTGCACGTAGTGGGGGACATGAGCGGCAGCATCGGCACCGGCGCTCTGACGGCCTTCCGTTCGAAGCTCGTGGGGTATTCCCTCCTCACCGGCACCACCGGCAGCGGCGGCACCGTCCGCCTCTCCATCGACTCCGCCCTGAACGTCACGGCCTACAACGCCCTGGCCGGACGGAACGGCACGGTCCTGGTCTATGACTACGAGACCGGACAGATCCTCTGCATGACCTCCTCCGTCTCCTACGATCCCAACGTGGGCTTCGACGTCAGCGACAGCACCTACGACGGCGCCTTCATCAACCGCGCCATCAGCTCCAGCTTCGTGCCCGGGTCCGTGTTCAAGCTGGTCACCCTGGCCGCCGCCATCGAGAATATCCCCGACCTCTGGTCCCAGACCTTCACCTGCCAGGGGACCTACGACGTGGACGGCAAGACCATCACCTGCACCGGAGTCCACGGAAGCCTCACCGTGGAGGAGGCCCTGGCCCACTCCTGCAACTGCGCCTTCGCCCAGATCGCTCTGCAGCTGGGCGGGGACCTCATCGCGGAGTACGCGGAAAAATACGGCCTCACGGAGACCCATGACCTAAACGGCATCGAGACCGCCGCCGGCAGCGTGGACAGCGCGGGCTCCGACCGGGCAAACGTAGCCTGGGAGGGCATCGGCCAGTATAACGACCTGGTGGTGCCCTACTCGCTCCTGCGGCTCATGGGCGCCATCGCCAACGGCGGCGTGGTGAAGGAGCCCTCCCTGCTCTACGGGAAGTCCGGCGGCACGGAGCGGATCATGTCCCAGAGCACTGCGGAGGCTCTGTCCGACATGATGAGCTACAATGTGGAATACAACTACGGTGCGGGGAATTATCCCGGCCTTGAGATGCACGCCAAAACCGGCACCGCCGAGTTCGGCGACGGCACCAGCCACGCCTGGTTCGCGGGCTTCATCACGAACCCCGACGCGCCCCTGGCTTTCGTGGTCCTGGTGGAGCACGGCGGCGGCGGATACGCCGTGGCCTCCCCCATCGCCAACACCGTATTACAACAGGCAGTATTTGGATAAATGATCGATATTTCTCTGAAAAACGTTAAGAAGAGCTTCGGCGGGAACGACATCCTCAAGGGCGTCACCTTCGACGTGAACGAGGGGGAGCGGGTGGCGCTCCTGGGGGCCAACGGCACCGGGAAGACCACCCTTCTGAAGCTCCTCACCGGAAAGCTCACGCCGGACGAGGGAGATATCTTCCTGGCCCCGAGAAAACGGGTCGGCCTCATCTCCCAGATCCCCGTCTATCCGGCGGGCTATACCACGGAGGACGTGCTCCAGAGCGCCTTCCGCCATCTTGACGCCATCCGCGCCGAAATGACGGCTCTCGAAAACGCCATGGCGGAGGACGCCTCCGACGCGGTCCTGCGGCGGTACGATACTCTCGCCGCAGAGTACGAGCGACTGGGGGGCTACTCTGCGGACGTGGAGCGGGAGCGGGTGGCTAACGGCCTCGACATCTCCGCCGCCATGCGCGCCCAGGCCTTCGACAGTCTCTCCGGCGGAGAGAAGACCAGGGTGAATCTGGCCCGGCTCCTGCTGGAGGATACAGACATCCTGCTTCTGGACGAGCCCACGAACCACCTGGATCTCAAGAGCACCGAGTGGCTGGAGGAGTTCCTCCTCCGGTTCAGGGGCACCGTCCTCACCGTCAGCCACGACCGGTGGTTCCTGGACACCATCGCCCAGCGGACCATCGAGCTCATCGACGGGCAATGCGAGTTCTATTCCGGCAATTACAGCTTCTTCGTGCAGGAGCGCCGCCGCCGGTATGAGGAGCAGCTGGCCCTGTACGAGAAAAGCCAAAAGGAGATCGCCCACCTGGAAGCCGCAGCGGACAAGCTGCATCTCTGGGCTTTCATGGGAAACGACAAGCTGCACAAGCGGGCCTTCTCCATGGAAAAGCGCATCGCGAAGCTCCAAACCGCGGCAAAGCCCACCCAGGAGCGGAAGCTGAAGGCCCGGTTCAGGGAGACGGAGTTCCGGGGCGACGAGGTCCTTCTCATGGAGGGCCTGACGAAGCGCTTTGGGGACCGGACCCTGTTCTCGGACCTGGAGCTTCTCATCGAGCCCGGGGAACGGGTGGCGATCATGGGGGACAACGGCTCCGGAAAGTCCACCCTCGTGAAGATCATCCTGGGAGAGGAGACCCCGGACGAGGGATACACCCGTCTGGGCCCCGCCATCAAGACGGCGTATCTGCCCCAGCTCGTCACCTTCTCCCACCCGGAGCGCTCGGCCCTGGACACCCTCATCTACGACGCCAAGGCAAGCCCCCAGGAGGCCCGGGACCGACTGGCCGCCTTCAACTTCACCGGGGAGGACGCCCTGAAGACCGTGGGGACCCTGTCCGGCGGTGAGCAGAGCCGGCTGCGGCTGTGCATGCTCATGAAAAACGATATCAACCTCCTCATCCTGGACGAGCCCACGAACCACCTGGACATCGCGAGCCGCGAGTGGATCGAGGCGGCCCTGGCGGATTACGAGGGGACCCTCCTCTTCGTCAGCCACGATCGCTGGTTCGTGGACGCCTTCGCCACCCGGGTGTGGGAGCTGAAAAACGGGACGCTGACAGATTTCCGCGGCGGCTATCCCGAGTATCAGGCCTACAAGGCCCGGCAGCAGGAGCTTCAAAGGACCGCCAAAAAGCAGGAGAAGGAAAAAGCGCCCCCGCCCCCCAGGCCGCCCAAGCCGAAAAACACGGCAAAGGAGCTGGCGAAGACGGAACGGGAGATCGAAAAGCTCGAGGAAAAGCTCACGGAGCTGACGGCCCGGGAGGAGGAAAACGCCTCCGACTACCAGAAGCTCATGGAGCTGGCCGAGGCAAAGGCTGCCCTCCAGACGGAGCTGGACGGCCTGTATGAGCGCTGGGAGGCCCTGGCGGAATGAAACCGGGCAAGCCTCTTTTCATTGCCGCGTGCGTGTGCCTTGCGCTGGCGGCGGTCTTATGGTTCTGCCTGGTGGGCTATCATTTCTCGGCGCTGCTGCTGTGCTGCGCGGCGGCGGCCCTGGTCTTTTTCGGACTCATGCGCCGGTGGGGGACGAGAACGGCAAAGCTCCTCTCCCGCCTCGCCGCCCTGGGCGTCGCCGCGGGCCTCGTGCTGTTCACGGTCATGGAGGTCCCCGTCTGGCGGAACGCCCGCTCGGACGCGGATACCGACGCGCCGTATATCATCGTCTTCGGCGCTGCCGTCCACGGCGCCGTCCCTTCCCGCTCCATGGTCGAGCGCTGCGGCGCGGCTCTGGATTGGCTGCGGGAACACCCGGCGGGCGTCGCCGTTGTCTCCGGCGGTCAGGGCAGCGGCGAGGACATGACCGAAGCTGAGGCCATGTACGATTACCTGACCGCGCAGGGCATCGCTCCGGAGCGGGTGCTCATGGAGACGCTGTCCACGAACAGTTACGAGAATCTTCTATACTCCCTGCGCGTCATCGAGGACCACGGCGGCGATCCCTCGTCCCGCGCTGCCCTCTGCTCCAGCGAATACCACCTTTGCCGCCTCTGCCTCATCGCCCGGGAGCTTGGCTGCGAGCCTGTCCGGGTGGCGGCCCATACGGAGAATATCGCTCTGAAACTCAACTACGCCGTCCGGGAGGCCTTCGCCCTCTGGAAAATCCGCCTTTTCGGCATCGAATAAATCACGGAACAGGAGAACATCATGCGTGACGAACCCATCTGGCTGACCTGGGCAGGCGAGCTGCAGAGCATCGCCCAGGCCGGTCTGTACTATGACCCCAACATCTACGATCAGGAGCGATATCAGCGCATCCTGGAGATCGCCGCCGAGATCGTGGCCCGTCACACCGAGGTCCCCGCGGAGAAGGCCCGGGACCTCTTCTGCGGCGACACGGGATACATCACTCCGAAGCTCGACACCCGGGCGGCGGTCTTCGATGGCGAGGGCCGCATCCTGCTGGTGAGGGAGGCCAGCGGCCTCTGGGCCCTGCCCGGCGGCTGGGTGGACGCGGACCAGTCCGTCATGGAAAACGCCGTCAAGGAGGTCCGTGAGGAGGCCGGTCTCGACGTGGAGGCCCAGCGCCTCATCGCCGTTCTGGACCGGGACAGGCACAACGAGCGCCTCTTCCCCCGGAAGATCATCATGTGCTTCGTACTGTGCACATGCCTCGGCGGCGCCTTCCGGCCCAACAGCGAGACCGTGGAGGCCCGGTACTTCCCCCGGGACGCGCTCCCCTCCCCCCTGGCCCGGACCAAGACCACCGAGGAGGAGATCGACATGTGCTTCCGGGCGTATAAGGACCCGACGCTTCCCACATACTTTGATTAATCCCCAAACAAAAGGAGAGACATATCACCATGCTAAGCGACATCCTCACCCCGCAGAAGGCGCTGTTTCCCGACGGCGCTCACACCGAGCTGCGGGGACAGCTCAACCGCACCCGGCGGGTCGTGCTCCTGGCCGGGAACCTCATCCAGAACACCCGGTCGGACGTCTCCGGCGTCTCGGCGCGGGTGTATAAAAACGGCGTTTACGGCTTCTCCTCCATGGCGGAGTACAGTCCCGAGGCAGCCCAGGCCGTGCTGAAGGCCGCCGCGGAAAACGCCCTGTTCATGGACGAGCACGTCCGTCCCGGCAAGCCCCAGCTCCCCCCGGTGGGTTCATCCATGACCGCTCCGGAGGCGGCCCTCGCCGACGGCGCCCAGAGCCTGTATACCGACTTTGCCCGGGCGGTGGACGATCGGGTCCGGAGCCGCTACAAGAACGTCGTCAGCCGCCGGATCGTGGTCTATGAGGACTCCATGGAAAAGCTCCTGCGGGTCTCCCAGGGGGCGGACTTCCACATCGCGGCGCCCCGGTCCTACTGCTATGTGTTCCTGACGGCGGAGACCCCCGCCGGCATACCGGTGGAGCTGTTCACCGTGGCGGGAGGCTCCGGCGTCTTTGCGGACAACTTCTCCGATCCCGCCGCCATGGACGTCCTCACGGACCAGCTCTATGACGAGCTGATGGCCAAGCGGGAGGGCGTCTACGCCGATGCCGGGGAGAAGACCGTCATTCTGGGCGGTATGATGACCGGCATGCTGTCCCACGAGGCCGTAGGCCATACCGTGGAGGCGGACATCGTCCTGGGCGGCAGCGTGGCGGCCCATAACCTGGGAAAGCGCGTGGCCAGCGACAAGGTCACCATGACAGACTTCGCCCACACCGCCTTCGGCGCTCCCTGCCCCCTGCCCGTGTACGCGGACGACGAGGGCACTCCCGCCCGGGACGTGACCCTCATCCGGGACGGCATCCTGACGGGCTACATGAACAGCCGCGCCTCCGGCCTGCACTACGGTATGGAGCCCCGGGGAAACGCTCGGGCCTGGCTTTTCTCGGACGAGCCCCTCATCCGCATGCGGAACACCGCCATCCATCCCGGCACGGACCGACTGGAGGACATGATCGCCTCCGTGGACGACGGCTATCTGCTGCTCCGCTCCGGCAACGGTCAGGCGGACACCACCGGAGAGTTCATGTTCGGCGTCACCATGGGATATGAGATAAAGCGCGGCAAGCTGGGCCGGGCCCTGCTGGACACCACCGTGTCCGGCGTGGCCTTTGAGATGCTGAAGACCGTGGACATGGTATCCGACACCGTCACCTGGGCCAGCTCCGGCTTCTGCGGCAAGAAGCAGCCCATGTCCGTCGGCATGGGCGGTCCCGCCCTGCGCTGCCGCATCACCATCGGAGGTCGATAATATGGAAAAGCTACTGAAGATCGCGGACTTCCTCCTGGAGGCCGCCAAGGCGGACGGCGCGGACTGCGCCCAATGCACCGTCCTGGAGTCTGAGACCCGGGAGTTCAACGTGGACGGCGGGGATTTCTCCCTCATGCGCACCCTCTTCGACCGGTATATCTCCCTGACGGTCCTGAAGGACCACCGCCCCGGCAGCGTCGTCGTGAACCGCTTCGACGAAGCCTCCCTTCTCTCCGCCGCCCGGGACTGCGTCGCCGCCGCGGAGAGCGCTGAGCCCGACGAGGCCCGGGAGTTTGCTCCCGGGCCCGCGGACGAGAGCTTTACCCTGGGGGCTCCGGAGCCGGATACTCACGCCCTCTTCTCCCGCACGGCGGAGCTCATGAAGGACGTGGCGGACCGCCATCCCAAGCTCCTCATGGAGCAGCTCATTGCCGCCCACACCCGCACGAAAAAGGTCTATCGCAACACCAACGGCGTCACCTACCGCACCCTGTCCGGCGAATACGGCGTCTCCCTGACCTACTCCGCCCATGACGGGGACGACAGCACCTCCATGTACGGCGGTTCCCTGTCCCTGACCGATCTCAGCCGGCCCTTCATCGAAGGTTCCCTCATCGACCGGGAGATGGCGGAGGTGGAGGCCCAGCTGGGCGCGGAGCCCGTCAACGGTAAATTCACCGGCACTGCCCTGTTCGCCCCCGGCTGCCTTGCGGGAGACGTCTTCGGGCAGGTCGTCGAGAATTTCGCATCCGACACACCCCTCATCGACGGCACCAGTCTCTGGAAGGACAAGCTGGGCGAGAAGGTCGCGGATGAGCGCATCACCCTCTCCATCTCTCCCAGGGACCCGCGCATCGTAGGCGGTCAGCGCTATACCGGGGAAGGCTATCCGGCGGAGGATTTCGACGTCATCCGGGACGGGGTACTCACGGGCTTCCGCCTGTCCCAGTACGCCGCCAACAAGACGGGGCTCCCCCGCTCCGGCAGCACCTCCTCCGTCCTGATCGCAAAGCCCGGCGACACGCCGCTTGCCGACATCATCGCCGGCATCGAGAATGGCGTCTACCTCATGCGCTTCTCCGGCGGTCATCCCAGCGCTAACGGTGAATTCTCGGGCGTGGCGAAAAACGGCTTCCTTATCGAAAACGGCAAGCTGGGAAAGCCCCTCACCGAGACCATGATCTCCGGAAACCTCTCCGACATGCTCCTGCATCTCCGGGCCGTCAGCCGGGAGACCCTGGAGGACGGCAGCACCGTCATGCCCTATATGGCCTTCGACGGCGTCACCGTCTCCGGAAAATGACAGACGCAAAGACCTCCCTCGTCCGAGGGAGGTCTTTCAATATAACGGGAGAACAGTATCAGATCGTTTATGCGGTTTCCGGGCGTCACAGCTTCCGGGCAAATTCCCAGATGCCGGAGACATCCGCGTTCTCCACCATACCCTTGTCGCAGGCGGCGGCCAGGGTGGGGTTGATGGGCAGGCTCACGGAGTTTTCGATGCCGTAATGGGCGGCCTCCTCCTCGGCGTGGGCGTCGCCGAAGATGGGCAGCTTCTGTCCGCAGCAGGGGCACTCGTACCAGGCCATGTTCTCCACAAGGCCCACCACGGGGATGTTCAGCATCGTCGCCATGTTCACGGCCTTCTCCACGATCATGGACACCAGGTCCTGGGGCGTGGTGACCACCACGATCCCGTCCACCGGCAGGGACTGGAACACCGTCAGAGGCACGTCGCCGGTGCCGGGAGGCATGTCCACGAACATATAGTCCACATCGCCCCAGATGACGTCCGTCCAGAACTGTTTGACGGTGCCGGCCAGGATGGGACCGCGCCAGACCACGGGGTCCGTCTCGTTCTCCAAGAGGAGATTTATGCTCATGAGCTTGATGCCGCCGTCGGTCTCGCAGGCGTAGATGCCGTCGTCGTCCGCCACGGGACGCTCATGGATGCCGAAAGCCATGGGGATGGAAGGGCCGGTGATGTCCGCGTCCAGGACGGCAACCTTCTTTCCTGCTTTGGCGGCGCTGACCGCGAGCAGGGAGGTGACCATGGACTTGCCCACGCCGCCCTTGCCGCTCATGACGGCGATGACCTTGCCCACATGGGACTGCCCGTTCAGCTTCTCCAGGAAGCTCACGGGCGCCTGACGGCTGTCACAGTCGGCGGAGCAGCTCTCGCACGCGCTGGGGGTGTATTCTTCGTTCATTTCCTATATCTCCTATCCGTAAAAGAGTTTATCACACTATCCAGTAGTATATCCATCCGGGGGCGGTTTGTCAATTTCGTTGACAAGGCGGGACCCGGGAATTACAATGTATATGACAAAACCGAGACAAAGGAGGCTGTTTCCATGGCCAACTATCCCACTCCCCATATCGACGCGAAGCCCGAGGACTTCGCCAAGACCGTCCTCATGCCCGGGGACCCCCTTCGGTCGAGATTCATCGCGGAGAATTTCCTATCGGACCCGAAGCTGGTGAACAACGTCCGGGGCGTCCAGGGCTATACCGGGACCTACCGGGGCGTACCCGTCACCGTCATGGCCAGCGGCATGGGCATGCCGTCCATCGGGATATACAGCTATGAGCTGTTCAACTTTTTCGGGGTGGAGAACATCCTGCGGGTGGGCTCCGCCGGAGCCATCGGCGCGGACATCCACGTCCGGGACGTGCTTCTGGGCCAGGGGGCCTGCACCACCTCCCGGTACGCCCACAACTTCCATCTGCCGGGGGATTTCGCCCCCATCGCGGACTGGACCCTCCTGTCCGCCGCCGCCCGCATCGCTGAGGAGATGAAGCTGAGCTATCGCGTGGGGAACCTTCTGTCCTCCGACGTGTTCTATAACGACATGGAGGACCTCTCCCCCAACGAGAGCCCCGCGGGACGCTGGGCGAAGATGGGGGTCATGGCCATAGAGATGGAGGCCGCCGCTCTGTACATGAACGCCGCCCGGTCCGGGAAGCGGGCCCTGGCCATCTGCACCGTCTCCGACCATGTCGTCACCGGGGAGTCCCTCCCCGCCATTGAGCGGCAGAACTCCTTCACCGACATGATGGAGCTGGCCCTGCGGGTAGCGGCGGAGATCTGACCGACAAATGCCCCGAGCCTGCGGAGAATGCCTATGACGAGACCGTGGAGCCGAAGTGTGTGCCGAGCAAACATCAGAAAAAGTTTGCGAGGTATATACTTCGGCGACAGCGTGTCCGTCACCGGGCCTCATGCAGGCTCGCGATCTTTATGTCACATATCGCTGAACGATTCTGTCCATGGCGGCGATACGCTCCGGGGTAGGGTCCGCCGCCAGCTCCGTCAGCCGCTCCCGTTCCTGTGGGGTGATGACGTCAAGATCCGGCATGGACGCCTCGTTCAGATCATTCGGCTGGAATTTCTCCAGGCCGTTTCCCAGCTCCTTCCGGCCCCGGCGCAGGATGACCTGGGTCGTGGGCGTCAGGAAAAGGGCGAAGAGCAGATCCGTGTCCGCCGCGAACTCCTCTCGGACGAACACGGAATGGAAGGTGGTGAGGGCGCTCACTCCCGCAAGGTTCCGCACGAATTTCATCCCACCCCGTCCGGCGGAGCAGACCCAGATGGGCGCGGCGGGCTTACGCTCCATGGCATACCATGGCCGCCGCTTCGACGGCAGATAGCGCCGGTGGATCCCCAGGCTCTCCCCCAGCCGGACATACGCCTCCACCGCAGGCTCCTCCGCCTCGGATATATCCATGAGCCACACCGTCCGGTCCGCCCGGTCCAGGGCCGCAAAGCCCTCCGCCGTGAGGACCGGCGTTTCTATGTCCGCCGAGCGGCAGACGCAGGGGGTGAAGCACCCCTCCGGCAGGCCGTACCGCTCCATCTTCGAGCGGCTGAAGCAGAAAAAGCCGTTGGCCCCCGTGGCAATGCCCCGGGATACCCGGCACACCTCCGACACGGGCCGCAGGTTCCGGTAAGGTATTTCCTCCTCCCGGCGCAGATACCGCCGCCATTTTTCCGACGGGGACAGATCCCCGTACCTTACGAACAGCGGCGGCGCGTTGGGATCGAGCCCCGCCAGGGCCTCCGCCGAGGGCAGGCTGAAAAAACCGACCCCCTCCTTAGGCGCCCGGTCCGCCAGGAGCACACAGCAGGTGGTGACCGCCCCGGGGAACAGGCCCGCGTCGTCCGGCAGGTCGATGACGGTCCGCAAAAGCCTTCCCTCCGTCAGCAGCCGCTTCACCGGCGTGCCGTACCGGGAGTTCAGAAACTCCGACGGGACGATATACGCAAGCCTGCCCCGCTCCGTTAGCTGGTGGAGGCTCTTTACGAGGAACATGGCGTGGAGGTTCGTGTACCCGCTCAGGCGTAGGCCTGTATGTGCCTCGATATCCGCCAGGACCGCCTCCCGGTCCGGGACGTTCTGGAAGCGGTTGTAGGGCGGATTGCAGACGATGGCGTCGAACTTCTCCTCCCAGCCGCTTTTCAGGTAGTCGTCCTGCCGGATAACCGCTCCCTCGGGCACCCCGAAGAAGGACAGGATGTCCCCGTCGATCTCATAGCCCGCCATGGAGAGACCGGGGTACATCCCTCCGGCTGCGCGGAAAAAGACGCCGTTTCCCACGGCGGGGTCCAGGGCGGAGGACGCACCCTCGCAAGCCCAGGCCGCCATGAAGGCCGCCACAGGCCGGGGGGTGAAATACTGCCCCAGGGCCTTGCGGTGGGCCGGGTCTGTCCGCTCCTCGTAGCGGCGTTCTTCGTCCATGGGTATCCTCCTGCGCAGAAACGGCACAGCGGGAAACGCTTCCTGCTGTGCCGTTTTCGTTTTTATTATCAGAGAGCTGCCTTGGCCTTCTCCACCAGAGCGGTGAAGGCGGCGGGATCGTTGATCGCGGTCTCAGAGAGCATCTTGCGGTTCAGGTCGATGCCGGCCACCTTCAGACCGTGCATGAACCGGGAGTAGTTGATGCCGTTGAGCTTGCAGGCGGCGCTGATGCGGGTGATCCACAGCTTGCGGAAATCACGCTTGCGCATCTTGCGGCCGGCATAGGCGTAACGCAGGCTCTTCATGACGGCCTGGTTGGCCATCTTATAGTGACGGGACTTGGCGCCCCAGTAACCCTTGGCCATGCCAAGGACTTTATTTCTTCTCTTGCGCGTCATCATCGCGCCTTTAACACGTGCCATCTTTCGTCGTCCTCCTTATTTATACGGGATCATGCGCTTGACAGTCGCCGCGTTGGTGCTGTCGGCATAGGCGCCCTTGCGGAGGCCTCTCTTACGCTTGGTGGTCTTTCCGTGACCGTTGAGCAGATGGCTCTTGTACGCGTGCGCGCGCTTGACCTTGCCGTTTTTGGTCAGGGAGAAACGCTTCTTGGACGCGCTGTGGGTCTTCAGTTTCGGCATTTCATGTATCTCCTTTGCTTTTGATAGGGGGCGGACACGGTCACTC
>CAJOIC010000028.1 GCA_905234625.1 uncultured Oscillospiraceae bacterium
CCTCGGCCTTTTGGAACTGCTTGGGCATCTGGATGTGCTTCACGTATTCGTCCGTCATCTCGAACAGCACCTGGTATTTCCATCCGTAGAGCGCCGCCACGATGAGATAAGCGATCAGGCCGATCACGAGAAAGACGGCGGTCAATATCAGAAACGGCCACGTCAGCGTCCAAAGCTCCGTCAGGTTGCGCATATTGCCGCCAAAGAGCTCTATCAATAGCGCGAACAAATATACCGCTCCGAGGGAGATGCCCAGCACCTTATACACGGTGATGAGGATCGTGGGATTTTTCAGCATGTCGAACTCGTAAGTCCATCGATACACACCATCCGGACAGATACGGATGCCGGGCGAGACCTGCCTTTCTGTCATTTTGTTTTCCTCTTCCTTATACATCTCTACAGTAATACGGTCCATGCAACGGCGGGAAGCAAGTCAGGGTCTTGTGAACGTCGCAGAGCCATTATACAGCTTCGTTATGACCTCGCCGCTGACCTCTGCGGCTGTCAGCTCCAGACTTGTGATAGATGCGTCGATCTCAAGGGGGCGCTCCTCATATACGGAAGCGTCCAGCTTATCGGGGCCGACGACCCAGCTGGTCAGACCGTAAAGGTTCAGGGTCTGGGAGCCTTCGTTGTACTCGACCCGATATTCGGTGCACACTACGTCCCCGCCGTACCAGGAAAGATCGGGCTCCTTTATTATGACGTTCTCTCCGCTGGCCATCAGGATCATGCGCATTCCCTCGGCGTCGACCCAAGTCCCCATAAAGGCCTCCGGGGAGATCGGGCTGGGACTCGGGCCGCCCAACTCGATCTCGGTGCTTCGGTTGCCGTCCAGCACCGGCGTAAAGTCCTTGGTGAAGATGGGCGCGGCGCTGCTTTCGAAGTCCGCTTCGCTGGAATAAACCAGCACCTGATCGGGCATCCCCATGGTCAGATAGCCGTACATAGTGCAGATAAAATCTGTAGCCCAGCCATCGTCATATTCTTCGCTGTCGGGGACGTTTTGATGCCAACCCGGAACGGGTACGCCATCGGAGCCGAAGGCAACGGTACAGCCCTTATACATCGCCACATCAGCGGATTCAAGATCGACAGTCTCGGTGATCTGGAAATAGAGCGTGCGGTTGTAGGGCTCCGCTATCTTTGCAAGCTCCTTTAGTGTGTTGATCTGAAGCTGCTCCAGTAGGAAACGTTGGATCTTTTTCATGGACTTTGTCTCGATCAGCTGCCAGACCTTTGCCTTCTGCTGCTCGGTAAGGGCGGCCTTTTGCTCGTCGTCAGCGTTGAAGAACACGTTTTTGTAGCCCGCAGCGTCAGCCGCGAAGAGGATGTCCTCGTTGGTGTCGTTATAGACCTCCTGCCAGAATCGGGCGCAGTATTTATCTACCGCTGTCTTGACTGCGGACATGGCCATGTCGGGGTCGCCGTCATTCTGCCAGTAGGCATCGTAGAACACCTGAAACCAGTGGTCATCGTCAAAGGCCTCGATTTCGCTGTAATACGCATCGAAAACAGCGGCGACGTTCTCCGCCTGTTCCGCCTTTGCCGCGTCCACAAAGCTGTCAAGCTCCATGCCGAACAGAGACACCCCGAGGAAGGCCAGGGTGAAGCCCAGGTGAGAATAGCCTGTGACCATGGAATAGACGGTGCCGCTGCTGCCGATGAGGTTCTTATAGAGATTGGCTCCTGCGGTGTCGATATCATTGAGATCCATATGGCGCATATCGTACGCCACCTGTGCCGTCATGCTCAAAATTGGGATAAGGTTCATGGCGCTGCCCAGGTCTGACGCATGACTGCTGAGGAAATTCACGACCCGGCTCTGGCTGCTCACAGGCAGAGCCTCCATGCCGATGTTGATCAGCGGATCACAGAAGCTCCATAGCGTGTTTGCCTGCGAGAATGCCTCGTGGGCAGCTGTCAGACTCATCTCCGGATCCAGTTGAGGGATCTCTATTGCATAGTTATTCGGATCGTCGATGTAGCGGGTCACCTCGTCGGAGTATTCGGCGGGGTTGGTACGCTGCAGGATGCTCCAGTAATTGGAGCATACCTCAACCGTCTGGTAATAGGGGTTTTCACCGTCGGTTTCCACATAGAAGATCGAGGGGTTGACGCCTACGGGACGATAACTCACCCGTACCGGAGAAAAGCTGCCAAAATATGCTGTGACCGTACCGGCCTGCTCGTCCACATAGGAGATCAGCGGCATCCACGAACCGTCAACGTAATGCTCCACCACCACATCCGTGTCCGCCGATACGGTGCAGGGAAACGTGACCTCCACCGGGATATAAAAGCCTCCGTCCTCATCCATGGTCAGCTCGTATTCCTCATAGCGCGAGCCGTCCGTGTCCGTTCCGCCCTCCAGGACTGACACGCTCACATTCTTTGCACCATCCGATAACATGAGCGCGTCCACATCTACCGTCACCCCGCACAGGGTAACGGAGGGTGCTTCTGCACTGACGCCGGCAGAGCCGGAGGAGGCGGCATTTCCGGCAAAGACGGAGGGGCTGTTTGACTTGTCGGCGTCGGGCTTGGGCGATTCGCTGAAAAGTTTCTTATCCCCGGTCAGAAAGCCCGGCCAGCCAAAGCCGGTCACAAGAAGCGCGATCACAAGGATGACCGCCACGACGCCGCTGCGTTTCTTTTTCGGCGGTGCTGTATGTACACCAACGCGGGCTGATGTCGTTCGCGGCTGGGGTGGAATAGCGGCGTTCTGTGCAGAGTTCCGTGCGGAGGCGGCCGCCCCATTGGATGCTCGCTGCCCGCCGATCCGTGCGCCGCAGGTCTTGCAGAAGTTCGCGTCCTCCCGGACGGGTTTTCCGCAATAACGGCAGAAATTCGCCATGTCGAGCCTCCTTTACGGCCTCACCATATAAACGTCCGCGCTGCTTTCATCGTGGACTGAGAACGTACCGACGCCATACTGTGTGCCATAGCTTTCCAGGAAGGTGTAAAGGCTGATCGAGCCGTAGCTTCCCGAACCATAAACACTGCTGATATCAAATGTGCCGTCAAACAGATACGGTTCCCCGCCTGTTTCATCCTCCCAGCCGTCGCCGTAGTTGATCTGATACGGCTCGATGGTGATGCTTCCGCTTGTGTCGATCGTTACATAGACCAGCTCCCATATGCCGTCATAGATGATCTCGCCCTTCCATTTGCCGATAAGCTCGTCGTTGCCGAGGAAGGAGCCGGTCAGATCGCCGGTCTGCACGTCGGGGATCCAGGCGAAATCCTCTGCCGCGGGGACGCCGAGACTGTCGATATATGGCAGCGGAACCGATTCGGGCTCCGGCTCCGGCTCGGATTCAGGTTCCGGTTCGGGTTCTGGTTCGGATTCTGGTTCGGACTCGGACGTCTGGTCAGCTTCCGGCTCGGCTCCCGCCTCCTGCCCGCTCTGTTCCTGACGCAGCTTCTCCTCGGCGCGAGCGGCAAAGTCAATGGCAGATGTGCTCTCCTCCGGCTCGGGTTCGACGCTCTGCGGTTCCGCCCGCTGTGTGAATGTCTGCGGTCTGTCCTCGACAGTCTCCTTCTCGCCGCCGAGCTTCGCATAGATCACAAGCCCGATCACGGCGGCCGCGATCACAGCGAGAACGATCCACATGGCCTTGCCGCGCACGGGGATGCCCAGGATGCGCATCTCCGGCCTTGCGCTGACAGAATGCACGCTCCGGGTGTTCTGCGGGCGGCTCGGTGAATCACAGGTCGGCCGATTGCTTGATCTCTGCCCATATGTTGAGGCAGAGGATGAATATGCCGCATCCCGCCGCGTGTAAGGCGACGTGGAGCCGTCCAGCTTTTTCCCGCAGTTGTCGCAGAAAACGGAATCCAAGTCCAGCGCCGCACCGCAGAACGGACATAGGTTTTGTACCGGTGCGGGAGCAGCCTCCGGCTCCTGCCGTGCTCCGCATTCAGGACAGAATTTCGCGCCATCCGAAAGGGACGCGCCGCAGTTTTGACAGAACATATCGTCACCGCCTTGTATTCATTATATTTTTACTATTGTATTCTATCAGTTGTATGCTATAATTTCATTAAATTCACATATTTCTGCATTGAAGAATTTTGTGAAAAATGAAGAACCGGGATATGCGTATCATGTTATCGGATCGGATCACCGAGCTGTTCCGGCTGCTGCAATGCGGCAATACGGAGATCGCCCGGTTTGCGGGCTGCTCGCCCTCCAATATCTCAAGGCTGAAACGGGGCCTCACCCGTCCGAAGCCGGGGAGCCGCTCCGCCCTGCGGCTGGCGGAGGGCATCTATCGCTACGCGGATTACGAAAACATGCTGGGTATGCTGGGCGAGCTCTGCCATACGGCGGAGACGAGCGCCGGGACGATGGTCCCCGCCATCGCCGCCTGGCTGTATGAGGAGAGCGACTATTCACCGCCGAGAGCGGTCGTGCCGAAGAGCAAGCTCCGACTGGAGCGTCAGCGGCAGAGCTTCGGCGAGCGCTTGGACAAAGCCATGACGCTGCTGGGTATCACGAACGGCCAGCTGGCCGGTGCGCTGAACATCGACAGTTCTCTTGTGAGCCGCTACCGCAGCGGGGTTTTGTATCCGAATCGAAACGAACAGATAAAAGAGCGCCTGTGCGAGCATCTCATGGGCCGCGCCGAGAGGGCAAAAAGGAGGAGCTCGCTGCGCTGTGCGGCGTCGAGACAGAAAACTTAGGCCCGGAGGCGCTGACGGAGTGGCTGTTCGACGAGGCGGGGGATCGGCCCTCGGAAATGGCGGAGACGCTGTTTCGCTCCATCGACGCCTTTACGCCGGGCCGCGGCGTGCCGGACGCGGCTCCGCAGCTCCTGCCCATACAGGAACTGGATAAATACGTGGGCACGGAGGGCCTGCGCAGCGCCGTGGTGCGGTTTCTTGTGGACTCCGCTCGAGAGGGCGGGGAGCTTCTGCTCTATTCCGATGAGCCCATGGGCTGGATGAGCGGCGACCGGGCCTATTTTGCCCTGTGGGCCTCGCTGATGGTCGCCTGCGTCCAAAACGGCGTTCGCATCAAGATCATCCACAATGTTGACCGGGTCGGCCCGGAAATGGTCGACGCGATCCATGGGTGGATCCCGCTGTATATGTCCGGCTTGATCGAGCCGTATGTCTTCCGAAAGCCGAGGAACGCCCGGTTTTATCACACGCTGTTCCTGCGGCCCAGCGGGGCGGCCATCCAGAGCTTTTTCCCCGTGGAGGCGGGGGAGGATCGCCTGTACGACTATATCACCGCAGAAGATCATCTGGCCGTTTTGGAAAAAAGCTACAAGGCCATGCTCTCCCATGCATCCCCGTTTTTGAAGACCTATCCCGTCACAAGAGCGGATGACCTCTGGCAGTTCTACCGGGACAACGATCCCGAAAGCTGGTGCTCGATCCTGAACGGCCTGTCCCTCCCCACCATGCCGGAGGGCCTGCTCGAGCGAATGCTCGACCGGGAGGGGATCACCGGCGCGCAGCGGGAGCTTCTGCTGGGACGGTATCAGGAACGTCGGCGGCAGCTTCGGGAAAGGCTGGCGCAGGGCAGCGTCGATGAAATACTGTGCCTGCCGGATCGCGAGGCGGTACAAAGCGGCAGCGTGAAGCTGAACCTCGGCGCGGAGATGCTCGAGGCGTCCGTATCCTATACACAGGAGGAATACGCGGAGCACATCGCCGCGATCCGGGAGCTGGTGAACGGAGAGAAGAATTATCATCTCACGCTCCTGCCGCAGGCGCCGTTCCGGGATCTGCAGATCTTCATGCTGAAGGACGCCGTCGCCGTCTTCCGCTGCCGGGCGCCCTTTACCGCTTTTGCCTTCAAGAACGAGACGCTGACGCGCTCGGTCGCCGATTACTGCGCCTCCCTGATCGAACAGTTCGCTTCGGATCGCCATACGACGACGCAGGCGCTGAGCGGCGTATAATAAGTACCGATAATCAATAGCCGATGTGTGCTTATCGCGAGGGATCGCTTCTTGCCCGATCTTCTCTGCTCAAATGCTGTTCCTGATATACCCTTTGCCTATGCTCCTCAACAAGACGATCAAACGCCAGATCGAGATCGGTCTCCTTCGTCGCGTCGGATAGGAGATTCGGATCGAAGCTGTCGCCGTAGATTTTGGAAACGGTTTCCGAAATCCGGCTTTCGCTTTCGGCGCGGAGCCGCTGGCGTTCAGCGGAAATAAGAATGCCTCAGATGCCGGTATCATGCGATATGGCGTCTGAGGCGTATGTATGCCGTCAATGGATGTTTGGTGATGAAGCGGCGCTCAGGCATCATCGAATACTACTGACGTAAAAAAGGGCAGACTACTCCCTTTGGGTTCGGGAGAGCTTTCATCCCGGTTTTCGTCACGGTTAGTGTATCCACGGTTGTGTTAATCGGATTCTTTATGATCTTCCGAACGAGCCGCATCCAAAACCAGCCTGTCTGGAGCATGAACATAGTGGGAATCGATCGACCGGAGCGTTAAGCGCTTCTGTCCATATTCATCGATCCCGATCAGGGCGACAGCATCAAAAACGACCCATCCCTCATGGGGGATTCTCCCGTTATCCTCCAGCGCAAACGCCATAAACTGAAGATCCGCCATACAGCAGACCATGACGACCCGCCCGGCAAACCACGGGTCGGTCGCGCAGGAGCGCCGCAGCTCAAGGGGATCGGAGAAGTGGAGCGTTTTCCCCTCGTAATGCTCCGGGTGATCGAAGGCGTCCAGCCAGAAGAGGAGGTAATTTCCTTCGGTGATCGTGATCTCATTTGTCTCCAGGGAATAGGGCAGAAAGAGGTCGAACGCTCGCTCATGATACCCCATGGGGTCCTGGCGGAGATAGGAGGCCGTCTGGTTCATCAGACGGAAGGGCTGTGCATACGGTTCCAGCAGTTCCTTTGAGGGGCAATCCCGGAAGGTGATCTGCTGTGACGCAGCGACCATCTGCTGTATCATCTGCTTGAAATTGCGAAAGTACAGGGGCAGAGTCTTCCAGTCGATCAGTGTGACGGCGGAGGCGACCTTCATGCTGTTGGGGAACAGTTCCCGTTGGTCCGGCATCATGGCGTTCATCTCCACATAGATTCGGTCCGGCTGAACCGTCTCGATGCAGCGCCGGCAGAATGTGCTCACGTCCTCGTTTCCCTCGTAATACGCGACAGACGTCCGTCTCGCCGTCAGGGTTTCCTCGTCGTACTCCTCTTCCCCCTGCTCGAAGCAGAGGATCAGTGTGGTCCCGTATTTGTAAGAATAGTCGTTTTGGATGCAGTCCCGGATATAGGAGGTCTTTCCCGCGTCCAGAAACCCGTATACCAGCCTTGTCTCGATGCCTTCGCTCATGATGCAGCTCTCCACCCATGATGATCGTGAAAAGCGCCCCACCGCCGTAATGCCGATGGGGCGCTTCCTGTGTTGAAGATCAGTCGTCGTACACGCACACAAGGCGGCCGCTGACCTCGCCGCGGCGCAGCTTTTCGATGCCCTCGCCGATCTCCTCAAAGGTGCAGGTGTGGATCTCGGGATCCAGCTGACCGGAAGCCAGCAGTTCGATGCACTCCTTGAGATCCTGGGTCGTGCTTCCCTGGGAGCCCTCAAAGGTCAGCTCCTTGAAGATCATCGAATAGGTGTAGATCGTGGAGGTGTCGGTAGCCATACCCACCAGGACGACCTTGCCGTACTGCTTGACGGTGTTCAGCGCGTCCGCCGTGGTCTTGCCCGCACCGGCAAAGTCGATGATGAGGTCCAGATTCTTGTCGGCAAAGTCGGTGATGCTCGGCTTTACCTCTTTGGCGCCGAGGCTGAGAGCCAGCTCCTGCGCCGACTGCTTTCTGGTGGCGACATAGACCTCGCAGCCCTTTACAACAGCGGTGCGGACGGCAAACTGTCCCAGACCGCCGACGCCGATGATGCCCACCTTCATCCCGGCCTTGGCGCCGCCGACCTTGCAGACGGCATGGTAGGCGGTAGCGCCCGCGTCGGTGGCCGCCGCCGCTTTATAGGGAGGAAGACCATCCGGGACCTTGACCAGCTGTTCGACGGGAGCTGTCGTCATGGTACCGTAGCCGCCGTCTCTCGTGTAGCCCGGGGTCGTGCCGTCCTTGGCGTACATGGGGCAGACGGCTACGATGTCACCGATCTCATAACCCTCGACGCCCTCGCCGATCTCCACGATCCGGCCGCAGACCTCATGGCCCATGATCACCGGGACGTTGAAGCTTCCCATCCAGGACTCGATGTCCAGTGCGGACACGTCCGAATGGCACAGTCCACCGGCCAGTGTCTTCAGGACAACATACCCCGGTTTTGCCTTCGGATCCGGCTTCTCGACGATCTTGAGCGGCTGATGTGTACCTGTAAATTCCCAACCTTTCATGATTTTGACCATTCCTTTCCCTGATAAATCAGGACAATAATAGAGAATTCTCGCAAGCTCAAGTGTTTTGCTAATGGATAACTTAAAAACATCTTATCATAGGTTGTGCACAAGAGCAAGAATAATCACAAAAATAACAAAATTGTTGCTGTATAAATCAACCAAATTTAGTGATAATTACTAAATTAACAATTTGTAAGGAAAACCCTCTGCATGAAAGGTCCCATCCTTCCTGTTTGCCGGAAGCAGTCTGCGCTGTGTTGATCGTCTGCTCCGCCGCTTTGTCCTGTTCGATCTGAAAACAGAAAAGCAGATGCATCAAGAGCTGAGGAAGATGCAGATGTATATCAACTATCTCACTAAGAGCCAGCCCCGTCGTTCTTGTTCGCCGAAAAGGATCGCGCCCGGAGGAAGAGCTTCCGGGCGCGATCGATGTTAATCTGTGTTTTTACCTGCGCAGCCGCCGTCTGACCTCGCTGAGAATGACACCCAGCGCCAGGCCGACTGCCGTTCCTCCCAGCGCTTCCATGATCAGGACAGAGCCGCGCCCAACGCCTTGCAGGCTGCAAGAGCGTCGTCATCCGGCGCATCGGCGCATATAACGCTCTCCGCAGCTAGGGTGATGCCCGCCGACTCGCAGTCCGCTTCCCAGGCGCGCATCCACTCGCCGCCGCCCCAGCCATAGGAGCCGAACAGCGCCACAGCTTTGCCGCCCAGGGCGCCCTTCACCGCGTCGAACATCGGCTGGAATTCATCCTCCTCCAGCACCTCCGCGCCCATGGCCGGGCAGCCAAAGGCGATCGCGTCAAAGCCGGCCGCCTTGTCCGCGCCGAAATCCGAGGGTCCGAACACGGCGACCTCTGCTCCCTTCTCCCTTGCGCCGGCCTCCACCGCCGAGGCCATGGCCTCCGTATTGCCGGTGCCGCTCCAAAATACGATAGCGATCTTGCTCATGATATGATCCGTCCTTTCGTGAGTTATTATGTACGTCCGACCGAGGGATATTTCGTACCCACGATCAGATTGTCCAGCGTTTTGCCCCGGGCCGCCGCCCGGCAGAGAGCCTCCGTACAGCGGCGATAGCGCACAAAAGTCCGCTCCGCACGCTCCCGGTCTCCGTACACCTTCCAGAAGCCCACGCACTTATAGCCCGCGTGTGGATCGTTCATGAACCCCCGCACATCCTCCGGCGGATAGCTGAGAAACAGCCCGATCTCGTGGGGGAACTCGTCCGTCTCCTGAAACTGTCGAATGAGCCGCCTTATGCACAGGCCGGGATCGCCGGAACGATAACCCTTGGCCCGCAGGATCGCCGCCGCCTCCGGGGTGCTCAGGTCCCGGGACAGCGCCTCCGGCCGGTAGAGATAGATCAGCGCCCGCTTCTTGGAATACCGCAGAGGGATCGCCCGCAGGCCGTGCTTCGTCAGGACGCCGTTGAGCTCCCTCAGCTCCCGGGCTAACGTGGCGCGATCCGTACAGGCCGCCGTGAACAAGCTGCCGGTCTTGATCCCCGCCAGCGTCGGTGCGCAGTATTTCGCGATGTACTGATCGGACATGGCGCTCTCTCCCGTTAATTAGTTATTCCTAACTTCATAGTAAGTATAGACTAACTATTTAGGAATGTCAACCCCTTTCCGGCAAAAATCGGCTCCTCTTCCTCTCTTTTCCAGTTGCGGTTGACCTACCGTTTGTTGATGAGGGGGGCCGGGGCCGGATCCCGCCATGGGCGAGCCAGTCGATATCGCCAGGGCCGTCCTGTTTCCGGCCGGGGACCGCAAAACCGCCTGTGTCAGCATCCGCATCACGAATTAAACCTTTTAATTCGGAATCAGTATCAGATGGCACAGGCGGTCTTCTTCATCTTGTCAAGTATTACACCCCCGCCAGATGGTACACGAGCCAGGCGATCCCAGCCGCCAGAGCCCCGAAGGTCCCCAGAGCCATGGCCCAGAGCCCCTTCGACGGGCGCCTTGCCGGCGCGCCGTTTTTTCGCAGATAGTCTGCGGCGGCCCTCCGGGCCTCCTCCATCACCTGGTCGGCGCCCCGCTCCTTCACATACTCGTCCCGAAGCACGAAGATGGCCTCCTCGAACACCCGTGGGTCCGGGGAGCGCACCACGATGACATGCCGGTTCGTACCCTTGACCAAAAGTCCCGCCTCCCTGCCGCGCATATGCTTCCAGTATAGCCGACGGACGGCGGACTTAAACAGCCGGGGCGTTTTTTTCCCGGCGACGCGGCCTCGGGTCACTGCCGCACCTCCACCCGGAGGGCCAGGGCCGTCATGTCGTCGGCGCTGCCGAACCGGACGGCGGCGGCCCGGAGGGTCTGGCAGGCGATCTCCTTGGTCTCCAGCCCGTCCGCCCCCGCCAGGAGCTGCCGCAGCCATTGGTCGTTCCTCTCGGCCAGGACCCCGTCCGAGGCGATGAGGGCGATGTGCCCGGGCCTGAGCTTCATGCGCACGGTATCGGGAGAGCCGTCGTCCCCCGCCAGCATCCCCGCCGCGAGAGACGCGCACTTCACCCGGCGGATCGCCCGGCCGGTCTTCACATAGGACGGCGCGGCGCCGTATTTATAGAAGCAGGTCTCTCCGGTGAACAGATCCACGCAGCACAGGTCCACCGTGGCGTAGCCCCAGTCCTCACCGTTTCGCAGCATGGCGGCGGAGTTCAGCAGCCGCATGGCGGTCATGGGCTCCATCCCCGCCCGCAAAAGCTGCTCCAGGATGGCTACTGCGGTGGTGCTCTCCCCCGCCGCGGCCTCCCCCGTGCCCATACCGTCCGACAGGATGACGCACAGAAGGCCGCTGTCCGTCTTGAAGTACGTCCCCCGGTCCCCGGAGACATTCTCCCCCTCCTTCTTCATGCAGGCGATGCCCACGGACACCGCCAGGGGCTCCGCCTGCCGCAGCCGGACCCGGCCTTTCTCATTGACTCCCACCCGGCAGAGCCGGACCCCCAGGGCGGCGGACAGTTTCTCCAGATACTCCGGCTCCTGGGCCAGCACCTCGATATCCGCCCCCTCCACGGAGGCGTGGAGCCGTCCCCGGCCGTCCCGGAAGGCGGAGCAGACCCCCTCCAGCTCCCGGCTCTTGAGATAGCGGATGAGCCGCCGCTCCGCCTGGGAGTCCGGTCCCGCCGCGCCGGATAGCTGCCGGGCGGCGTCCGCCATGAGCTCCGCCATGTCCAGGAACTGACCGTAGGCCGCCGCCCTGCCCTCCCGCAGCCGGGCGGCGTACTGGCGGCGATACATGAGGCCCCGCAGCTCCCCGTTCACCGCGCTGACGAAGCCCCCCGGGGACACGCACCGCTGCCGAAAGGACACGGGCAGGTCCGTCACGGTCACGGTGCCCCGGCGGCTCATGCCCTCCGCCATGGAGGCGAGGGCCGTCACGGTATCGGCGTAGTCCTTCTTCCAGCACTGCTCCTTGCAGCCGCAGGTGCGGCAGACCACGTCCGCCGCCCGGTCGAAGACGGCGGTCATCTCCTCCGTCTCGGAACGCTCCGATGCCCGCTCCGAAGCGGTGTCGTACAGCTCCCGGAACCCCCGGGCCATGCGGTCCAGCCGGTCCGCGTGATAGAGGCGGAAGGCCGTCTCTCCCTGCCCCCGGCCCACCCGCAGGAGGGACCCCACCGGCGTCAGCGCCGCCTGAGGCAGGAGCATGAAGATCACCGACGCGGCGAGGCACTCATACAGCGCCGGCAGCCGGTAATCCTCCCCCCAGCCCAGGAGCACCGTCACCGCCACCCCCGCGCAGAAGGACACGGAGAAGGTCAGCCGCCCGTACCGGTACAGTGCCCCGGACAGAAGCCCCGCCAGAGCGTAGGCCGAGCAGAAAAAGAGCGCTCCCACCTCCGCCATATCCATGCCGAGGCCCAGGGCCGCCCCCGCGGCGCAGCCCGTGAGCGGTCCGCCGCAGAAGCCCGCCGCCATCACTCCCAGCATGCCGAGGAATCGCCCCACAGACAGGGCTCCCCACAGCTTCACCTGGGCAAGGCCCATAAGACCGCAGGCGGCCAGGATCAGGACGCTGATGCTCCGGCGGGTGTCAGCCGCCTCGCCGGCCCTCTCCGGCGTCAGGATAAAGCCGAAGAGATAGGCGCAGCCTCCCGCCAGTATCACCTCCAGGAAGATCCTGGTGGGTCCCGGCAGACCCCCCACGGACACATCCGCGTACAGCGAGCCCGTCACCGCCGTCAGCACGGCGGCAGCCGCAGGCATGAACCAGCGCTTGTCCCGTACCTTCATCCCCCGGGTCACGAATCCGACGGTAAACACCATGAAGACTGTGGCAATATAACGGAGACCGGCAAAGACGCCTCCCGCCAGAGCGTAGCCCACCGTCGCCCCGGCCAGGCACGCGAGGCCCGTCAGCTCCGAGCCCGCCGCCGCCATGGCCGCGATGCCGAAGGGCCCGCAGCCCGAAAACAGCCTGCCCGCCGACGTGGAGAGCCCCAAAACGAAATACCCGATATACCGCGCCGCCCTGCGCACCGCGGGCCTGCGCCAAAGCGCCGGGAGCGATATCCCTCCCGGCTTCCCTATCCTGTCCCATGCCGTCATCCTCGTACCTCCGGAGATCATTTGTTAACATAATTATACTTATGTTAATTGTTATTTTCCGTCGTTCCGAGGACGAAAAAAGCGCCCCGGAAGAAAAAACTTCCGGGGCGCCCGCATATGGGCGGTCACATATGGGCGATGACCTCCATGGCTTTATAGATGGGGGAGGTGAAGAACTCCTCCTCCGGGATATCCTCCACGGCCTCGCCCAGGGCCTTCGCCTCCGTCTTCCGCGCGAGCTTCCTCTCGTGAGCCCGCACGATCTGAAGGGACAGGATCACGAAGCAGGCGCACACCGCCACGAAGATATAGAACAGGGTGAGCAGCACGATGATACTACCTCCTTATTCCGAATCAGTCGATGCCGCCGAAGCCGCCGGGAGGCTCGTCGCTGGGACCCAGGTCCGCAGGGCGCTCGGGAGGCATGGAGCCGTCCGGCATATTGCTCGCTTCGCCCGAGGCGCTCCCGGCAGCGGGCGTCACCACGATATCGCCCTCCCAGGTGCCGCCGGCGGTGATATCCACGGCGGCGCCGTCCACGGTCACGCCGCCGGTAATGACGGCGCCGGGAGCCACGGTCAGGCGGTTGAGGTTCGATTCCTCCGTCACGTTCCAGACGGAGTCCGCGTCCATGGTGAGGAAGGTGCCGCGTACCGCGTCATATTCCTCGAAGGCACACAGCCAGCCATAGATGGCGCTGGGGTCCACCACCCGGAAGTTGGAGCCGGTCTCGGTGGGATCGGCCGCGTTCACATAGAGGTTCGTGGCGGGGTCCAGCACGTAGCTCACGTCCGCATAGTCCGCGAACAGGGCATTCCAATGGGCGTTGTCGTAGGTATGGATGGCGCCGGTGAGGGTGGTGTTCCTGAAGTCCAGGACCATGGGACGCTGGTAGTCCTCGTTCACGATATCTCCGGTCCAGTCATTGTCCACGGAGTTCACCTGGCAGCCGGGGATCTCCTCGGTAGCCACGTCGTCCAGGATCTGGATGGTGCTCTCGTCCAGGTCCACACAGGACATGATGATGACGCCGTTGGAGGATTCAAGGGCCACGTTCTCCAGGTTCGCCGTGCCGCAGGCCCCCCGGAAGAGGATCGCGGCGCCCTTGAGGTGGTCGAGCCAGGCCTGCTGGATAACGGGGTACTTGTTCTCCCGCTGGTAGGTCGCCCCCGCCGTGGAGATGAGGGAATTCCTCGCGTTCAGCACGGGAAGGGTCCTCCAGGCGGTGGAGACCGCGGAGTCCTTCACGCCGGTTTCGGGGTTTGCCTGATGGAAGGTGTCCACCACGTGGAAGACGATGGCGTTCTGGTCGGCGACGATCTCGGTGGGAGTATCCTCGCTGAGCTCCTGGCCCGCCAGGTTCTCCAGGAAGATCTCGTCCTCCGCCTCCGCCGCCGCCGCGGAGGAGTCCAGGTTCAGGTTGCCGGTGTTGGTGCAGAAGGCGCCGTACTCGGCGGAGTCGAACCGGGAACCGAAGACATTCACGGTCAGTCCGGTATCGGCGTAAGTGCCGTACCCGCCGAAGCGGTTGATGGCATCGCCGTTGTAGAGATAGAAATTATAGGAGCTGCCGCCGGTATCGGTGGACCAGGAGCCGTAGCCCTCGCTGGCCACGGTGGTGTTGTAGATGTACGCGGAAAGGGTGCCGCAGGCAATGAGGTTGCGGGAATTGCCCAGCTGCGCCGTGAACCAGGGCATATCGCAGTATTCCGCGTCCGCGCCGGTGGATTCGAAATAGCTGTCCTTGATGATCGTGGTGCCGGAGGACAGGCTCACGGTGTAGCGGCCCAGGCCGCTGTCCCGGGCGTAGACGTTGTCGATGACCATCTCGCCGCTGCCCCGGGCCGCGATGGCCACGCCGCCGGAGGTGGTGGAGCCCCAGGCGTAGCCGTCGGCCTCCCGGAGGTCGATGACGGTGTTGAAGCTCAGCTCCTCCCCGGTGTAGTGGGTGGTGACGGTATAGTTGTCCGTTTCGCCGCCCAGGATAAGCTTCTCCGTGCCGGTGTATTCCAGGCCGCCGGCGGCATTGTCCTCGCTGGTGATGCGCACGCCGGTGATCACCGACGCGCTCGCCACCGCGTCCGGCGCAAAGTCGATGGTCACGAGACTGTCGTCGATCTCCAGGCCGTCCTCCGAGACGGTGTAGACCGCCGTGCCCGCGCCCGCCGCCATATTGGGCATGGGTCCTCCCTCCGAGGCTCCGCCGGAGGCCTCGCCGGAGGCGAAGGCTCCGCCGCACAGTCCGAAGACCATCAGTACGGCCAGGGCCAGCGCCATAACGCTCAGCTTTTGCTTTTTCATAAACATCCTCCTCTTTATATGATTTATTTGAGTATATCATCTAAATATTACAAGAGCAAGAGGCGTTCTTTTGTGATATCACACCAATTTCGTTGCTTTACAATCATGAATTTTACAATTTATAATTGATCTATCAACCAACCACGAAAGGAAGAGAAAGCCATGAAAAGATCCCTTAAGCTCGCGTCGCTCCTGATGGCGCTGGTCTTCGCGCTGACCCTGGGCACGGCGGCCTTCGCCTCCGGCGAGGCCTCCTCCTCCATGCCCGGCGAGGCGCCTCCCGCTCCTCCCAGCGCCATGGCGCAGAACACCGAAGACATGAAGAACACCGCCGCCGTGTCCGTGATGGACGGCGCGGTGGAGACCGACGCCGACGCCATCATCGCCGAGGGCGATATCTCCACCGGCGGCATCTCCGGCCTGCTGGCGGGCTACGACGGCATCGGCGACTGGGACGGCTCCTCCGTCTTCGGTCACTACGGCCTCGTCCTCTCCGGCGACAGCGGCGAGTTCACCATCGGCGGACCTGAGGATCTCTACGAGATCGACGGCCAGGGCTACAACACCGTGCTGGTCCTGGGCGCTGAGGACCGGGATGAGCCGAACGCCCTCGGCGGCAGCGACACCCGCGACTACAAGGACGCCCAGGAGGGCGCTGAGGGCGCCGGCATCTACGCCGACATGCCCGTCGTCACGCTGGACAACGTCTATGTCTACACCTCCGGCTACGGCCGCAGCGCCATGCACACCACCTCCGACGTGGAGAAGACCGTCATCCGGGACAGCTCCATCATCGCGGTGGGCTCCGAGGGCCGCGATTCCTCCGCGCCCGGCGTCATCTGCATGTACGCCAGCTCCCGCCCCCTGCTGATCGAGTCCTCCGGCAAGACCTACATCTATAACAGCGACGTCATCAGCTCTGACTGGGGCGTCTACTCCCTGGACGGCTGCTACGGCGCCGATGTCTATATCGTCAACGACTACTCCCTGAACACCGTCGGCGGTTACAGCATGTACGCGCTGGGCTTTGCCTCCGGCCAGGAGAACAGCACGTATTTCTACGGCTCCTACGCCGCCTCCGCCCAGTACGGCACCATCCTCTGCGCCGCGGGCCGCACCTACACCGGCGCTCTGTCCGACGCCCCCGCCGAGGCTCTGGCGGAGCTGGGCGCGTCCGGACTCCGGGAGCCCACCCTGAAAAACGGCTGGTCCTACATCGGCGGCCGCACCAACGCCGTCACCATGCAGGCGGACATGTCCGGCGCGGAGATCGTGGGCATCCTGGACGCCACACACACCATCTTTGATACCCAGGGCGTCACCGACCGGGACGGCTATCAGCTGGACGACACCATGGACCTCTACGACTACAAAAACGACATGGCCTACGGCGCCGCTCACTACTTCCTGAACTACATCCACGGCTCGGTCTTCGCCATCCGCAGCGAGAATGTGGACATGACCCTGGACGACTGCCAGGTCTTCTCCTCCAACGGCGTCGCCATCCGCAGCGTCATCGGCTACGACAACATGGCCTCCAACATCCGGGTCGCCGACGGCACCGAATACCACGGCCATGACATCACCGTGAAGAACATGGACCTGGTTGGCGATATCCTCCACGAGGACTACCAGCGCAAGATGGTCCTCACCCTGGAGAACGCCGACCTCTGCGGCGCGGTGATCTCCGGCACCTACGCCGCCTGGCGTCAGAACATCTCCGACTTCATCGACGCGGACTGGTCCGAGTACGACGAGTCCCTGGGCCATACCAAGGACGTGGTCCTGAGCACCCTGTGCTACGATGAGGCCTACGATACCATCTGGGGTGTCCGCATGAGCCTGGACGCGGACTCCAGCTGGACCGTCACCGGCGACTCCAGCCTGAACAGCCTCACCGTGGCGGAGGGCGCGCAGATCGCCGCTCCTGCCGGTCATGAGCTGGAGATCTACGTGGACTGCGGCATGGACGGCTCCCAGGTCTTCTACGACTGGACCTCCGGCACCCGGGTGGATTCCCTCGGCGCGGGCGAGTATTCCGGCGTCGTCATCCTGGTAAAATGATCCTCTGCGAAATGCAAGGACCTCGGCTCACGGGCCGAGGTCCTTTTTTACGGATGGTTTTTATAATACGTCTGCAAAAATGTCGCCAGCTCCGGCAGGAGCGGGTTCTCGTTCGTCCGCTTCCAGAGGCAGATCACATCGTCCGTGATGTCCGTCGCGTGACCGACGAGGCCCTCCATCCGCACGAAGGGCGTGAATCGCCCTCCGGCCAGGGTCACGCCCCGAGTGTGGACCATTTCCGTGAGCAGGGTCTGGTAATTTGGCAGGTTTATAAGCTCCGGCGGACTCAGCCGCGCCACCAGCCGCTCCCGGAAACCCAGGAGCCGGTACTCCGTCCGGATCCAGTTCCAGGCCAGGGTCATGAGCAGCGGCAGACCCCAGCAGTCCTCCTGCATGGGACCGTCTCCCAGGTCTTTCGGCGCGTAGAGCAGGATATCCTCCCTGGCCACCACCGCCGTCTCCAGGTCCCGCCGGTCCGGCTGCTGCGCCCCGGAAAAGAAGGCGCAGTCCACCTCCCCGTCCAGGAGCGCATCCAAAAGCTCGTTGTTCGTGAACTGATAGAACGAGAAATTCGTCCGCCGTTTCTGACCGAAGAATGCCTTAAAACCCTCCCCGAAGGCGCCGAAGGGGTCCAGCCACTCCGAGACGCCCACCTTCAGCCGCATGGCAAGGCTCTTCTGATGCAGACGGATATCCTCCATGAGGAACGCGAACTGCCGGGCCTGGCCCTCAAACAGGCGGTAGTACATGCCGCCCATCTCCGTCAGGGACAGCCGGGGGCCGTTCCGGTCGAAGAGCCGCACGTCCAGCTCCTTCTCCAGGGCGATGACCTGCTTCGACACCGCCTGGGGCGACAGGTACAGCTCCGACGCCGCCGCGGAAAAGCTCAGCCGCTTCGCCGCCTTCAGAAAGCAATCCACTTGGTTCGTGTTCATACGCTGCTCCTCCTCTGGCGGACATAGCTCTCGAACAGGGACACCCAGGGACTGACCCGGCCCTGCTTCGTCACGAACACCAGCCTGAGCTTATGCTCCGGCAGGGGCAGCCAGCGCAGCCCCTCCGCGGCGGCGGACATGGGGGCGATGGTATAGCACCCGCCGCACAGCAGCTGGGTATATGTGGAGCGGACGTTTGGCACCACCTCCATCTGCTTCGGAGAGATGCCCAGCTCCGCGCAGAACATCCCCACGCGGCGGCGGACGGACTCCTCGTCCGGCTCCCCCATGGGCGCGGCGATCTGCCGCAGCTCGGACAGCTCCTCCATGGAGGGGAGCTCCTCCAGGTCCCGGGACACCACATACATGGCCTGCTCCGCGAAGGGCGGGGATATGATGAGCCCCCGCAGGCTGTAGGTGCTGTACTCCGGCAGGACCGCGATATCGGCGTTGCCGTCCTCCAGCATGTCCGCCACCTCCCGGGTAGCGCCCTGCCGGGTATGGAGCCGGACGTTGGGGTAGGTCTGTCGGAAGCCCAGAAGATCCTCCTCCAGTCCCAGGGGACAGCCCGTCCAGTCGTTCCAGGCCACGTACAGCTCGTTCATCCCCTCCACGGACATGCGGCGGCTCTGCCGCTCCAGAGTGGAGAGCTGGGCGTCGTGCTCCGTGCGCCACCGCAGGAAGCGCTCTCCCGCCCAGGTGAGGGTGATGGCGCTGCCGCCCCGGTTCAGAAGCTCAAAGCCCAGCTCCGCCTCCAGAGCCTGGATGTTGCGGCTCACCGCCTGCTGCGTGCTGGATATCTCCCGGGCGCTGATGGTGAAGCTGCCGGTACGCGCCACCGACAGGAAACAGGCCAGCTCCATATCGTTCACGGGCGATCGCCCCCTTTCTCCCGCTCATCATACCCCAGATCCTCGTTGAAGACAATATTTTTTCGTGTCGATACCCAACATTTTTGTTGTTTTACAATCAAATGCATATGATTTATACTCTTTATATATTAGGTTAACCGCCTAAAAACAATGGATCCAAGAAAGGACGGAACGAACGATGAAACACATTTCCCGGCTTCTGGCCCTGGCTCTCTGCCTGGTCCTGTGCCTGAGCCTCGCCGCCTGCGGCGGCAGCAGCTCCAGCACCGCCAGCGAGGCCCCCGCCAACGACACCGCCGAGGCCGCCCCCGCCGCCGCGGAAGAGAGCGCCGCGGAAGCCCCTGCCGCCGACGGCGACCTGAAGGTATTCGTCTACGGCACCGACGCCAACTCCACCACCTTCGACCCGGCCTCCGACCTGCAGACCAACTCCGGCAACTTCCTCGTCCACGCCGTGGGCGAGAGCCTGTGGACCTGCGACGCGGACGGCAACATGACCATGAAGGTCGCAAGCAATGTCGATTACAACGAGAACGTGCTGGACATCACTCTGAACCAGGGCGTCATGTTCTCAAACGGCGACGAGCTGACCGCTGAGGACGTGCTCTTCACCTTCCAGCACAACGCCAGCCAGTTCCGCACCATGGCCATGTACGCCTGCATGGATCTGGCCAACGCCGAGATCGCGGACGACTATCACCTGGTCATCCCCATGAACTACTATGACGCTGCCCTCATCGACCTGCTGGGCAACGCCTCCTGCATGATCCTCGACGCCGACGTAGCCGGCGCGGACGGCTATGCCTTCGACTGGCTCATCGGCACCGGCCCCTACATGCTCCAGGGCGACGGCATCACCGACAAGTCCGGCTGGGAGGAGTCCGTCAAGTACACCCTGGTCCGCAACCCCAACTACTGGGGCGAGGCTCCTTATTATGACGAGTTCGACGTGTACTTCTACTCTCAGGAGTCCACCCGCTATGCCGATCTGCAGTCCGGCAAGCTGGACGCGGCCTATCTGACCGAGGCCACCTACATCAACAACCTCTCCAAGGGCGCTGTGCCCGACGCCTCCCTCATCTCCGTGAACGAGAACGCCGTCTTCTGCTTTGAGATGGCCGTGGAGATGGGCGGCGCCTCCGGCGAGGCCGGCGAGCCCGCCGTCTTCTCCGACATCAACGTCCGCAAGGCGCTGGCCCACTGCCTGGACATCCCCACCATGGTGGAGAGCCTGGGCGAGGGTGTCTACGACGTCGCCTCCTCCTTGGTGGGCGAGGGCAGCTGGGTCTATGAGGACCTGGGCGTCTACGAGTACGATCCCGAGCTGGCCGCTCAGTATCTGGCCGAGGCCGGCTATGGTCTCGACAATCCTCTGAACGTGTCCGTCTACTGCGAAGGCACCGCCTGGAACGCCGCTCTGTGTGAGGCCGCGCAGGCTTATGCCGCCGCCATCGGCATCAACCTGGATCTCTCCAACGTCACCGATTTCGCCACCATCCTGCCGAGCCTCATCGCCAACCAGGTGCCCATGTCCGTCGGCCAGGGCTCCAACGGCTCCGGCAACGACCCCGCGAACCTGCTGCAGCAGTTCGGACCCAGCTCCGACAACTCCCTGCTCCGCGTCCGCGATGAGGAGCTGGCAGAGCTCTTCAACGCAGGCTCCTCCGAGCCCGACCACGCCAAGCGCGTGCAGATCTACCAGGATCTGATCCGCGGCATGTACGATCAGTATCACGTCATCCCCATCTGCGTGGGCACCGTGAACTTCGGCGTGAAGGACGTCCACACGAGCTTCGCAGCAGCCATCGACACCTCCAACCGCGTCGATCCCTGCCTGCTGACCGACTGATCGCAGACACCCATACACCGAACGCACGACCCCTGCCGCCGCGCTTTTTAAGAGGAGCGCAACATGATAAAATACATCCTCCGCAGGCTCCTGCTCATCATCCCTGTGCTGCTGGGAGCCATCATCGTGGTGTTCACCATCAACTACTTCAGCACCACGGACCCTGCCATGGTAAAGCTGGGCCTCTCCGCCTCCGACCCCGTGAAGCTTGCGGCCATGAGAGAGCAGATGGGCCTGAACCGTCCCTACATCGTGCAGCTGGCCGACTATATCTGGCGGCTCTTCCACGGTGATCTCGGAAACTCCTACGTCTACGCCAAGACAGTGTGGGAGCTTCTCGCCGGCCGCATCCCCAACACCCTCAAGCTCGGCCTCGGCGCCATGGTGATCTCCGTCTGCGTCGGCATCCCCCTGGGCATCGTGGCCGCCCTGCACCAGAACTCCGCCATCGACTACATCACCACCACCTTCGCCGTCATCATGAACGCCATGCCGGGCTTCCTGGTGGCTGTCATCCTCATGCTGATCTTCGCTCTGAAGCTGGGCTGGTTCCCGGTCTCCGGCGCGGAGGGCTTCAAGAGCTTCGTGCTCCCGGTCATCGCCGCCGGCATCGGACCCATCACGCAGAACGCCCGTATGACGCGGTCCTCCATCCTGGAGGTCATCCGCCAGGACTACGTCCGCACCGCCCGGGCCAAGGGCATCGCGGAGGGCAAGGTCATCACGAAGCACGTGCTGAAAAACTCCCTCATCCCCATCCTCACCATGGTGGGCGCGGGTCTCGGCACCTGCCTCGCGGGCTCGATCCTCGTGGAGATGATCTTCAACATCCCCGGCATGGGCATGCTCATAAACTCCTCCATCATGGCCAAGGACTTCATCACCGTCCAGGGCTGCGTGGTGGTGTGCGCCGTCGTCGTGGCGCTAGCGAACCTTCTGACGGACCTGGCCTACGCCTACGTCGATCCCCGTATCAAGGCCCAGTACACCGCCGGCAGCAAGAAGGACAAAAAAGCGGCCGAGGCCGCGGATAAGGAGGCGAGCGCGGCATGAACGAAGTGAAGACCCCCTCTGTGGACGCTCCGGAAAAGACCGAGACGGTCCGCCTCAAAAAGCGCAGCTACTGGGGCGAGGTCTGGCACCGGCTGAAAAAGAACCCCGTCTCCATGATCTGCCTGGCCTTCCTGGCGGTCATGCTGCTGGGCATCATCTTCGCCACCGTGCTCAGCCCCTACGACTATACCGCCCAGAACCTGGCTGAGCGCTTCCAGACCCCCTCCGCCGCCCACTGGATGGGTACGGACGACTACGGCCGCGATCTGCTGACCCGCCTTTTGGTGGGCGGACGGTACAGTCTCCTCATCGCCATCCTCTCCGTGGCCATCGGCATCGTGTTCGGCATGATCATCGGCGCCCTGTGCGGCTTCTTCGGGAAGTACGTGGACTCCGTCCTCATGCGCATCATGGACGTCATCATGTCCATCCCCGGCATGATGCTCGCGATCTGCATCTCCGTGGCGCTGGGCTCCGGCGTCTTCAACACCGCGCTGGCCCTGGCCGTGGGCACCATCCCCATGATCGCCCGGCAGCTGCGCTCGTCTACCATGCTGATAAACGGTCAGGAGTACATCGAGGCCGCCCGCAGCTTCGGCGAGTCGAATTTCAAGATCATCATGACCCACATCATCCCCAACACCCTGGCCCCCATCATCGTGCAGACCTCTCTGTACATCGGCGGCGCCATCATGGGCATCGCGGGCCTGAGCTTCCTGGGTCTGGGCGTCCAGCCCCCCACGCCGGAGTGGGGCAACATCCTGAACAACGGCCTCGACTACATCTACGACTTCTCTACGCGCTGGCATGTCATCGTGTTCCCCGCCCTGTTCATCGTCCTGGCGGAGCTGGCCTTCAACCTTCTGGGCGACGGCCTGCGCGACGCCATGGACCCGCGTATGCGTCAGTGAGGAGGGAACGACATGAGCTTACTTGAGATCAAAGACCTGACCATCCACTTCCAGACCGAGGACGGCGACGTGAAGGCCGTCAACGGCATCTCCTTCGCCGTGGAGCAGGGCAAGACCCTGGGCCTCGTGGGCGAGACCGGCGCCGGGAAGACCACCACGGCTCTCGGCATCCTGCGCCTCGTGCCGGAGCCCGGCAAGATCCTCTCCGGCTCCATCACCTACAAGGACCAGGACATCCTGAAGATGTCCGAGAAGGACGTGCAGGACCTGCGGGGCAACGAGATATCCATGATCTTCCAGGACCCCATGACGGCCCTGAACCCTGTCATGACCGTGGGCGACCAGATCGCCGAGGTCATCCTGCGCCACCAGGAGTGCACCAAGGCCGAGGCCCAGCAGCGGATGCTGGAGATGCTCGGCAAGGTGGGCATCAGCTCTGACCGGGCGGGGGACTACCCCCACCAGTTCTCCGGCGGCATGAAGCAGCGCATCATCATCGCCATCGCCCTGGCCTGCAACCCCAAGCTCCTGCTGGCCGACGAGCCCACCACCGCCCTGGACGTGACCATCCAGGCCCAGGTCATGCGGATGGTGAACGAGCTCAAAAAGGAGTTCGGCACCTCCATGGTGCTCATCACCCACGACCTCGGCATCGTGGCGGAGAGCTGCGACGCCGTCGCCATCATGTACGCCGGTGAGATCGTGGAATACGGCTCCCTGGAGGACATCTTCGACCACACCGCCCATCCCTATACCAAGGGCCTGTTCGGCTCCATCCCCCGGCTGGACCTGGACACCGAGCGGCTCCAGCCCATCCAGGGCCTCATGCCCGATCCCATCAACCTGCCCTCGGGCTGTCCCTTCCATCCCCGCTGCCCCTACTCCGCCCGGGAGTGCATGGAGCAGAACCCCGCTCATGTCGAGGTGACCCCGGGCCATCTCGTCAAATGCCTGCATTGTGACTCTATCAGCCAGGAGGTGACCGCGTCATGACCCCCATCGTACAGGTCGAGCATCTCTGCAAATACTTCAAGACCCCCCGCGGCCAGCTCCACGCGGTAGAGGACCTGTCCTTCGCCATCCAGGAAAAGACCACCCTGGGCGTCGTGGGCGAGTCCGGCTGCGGCAAGTCCACCCTGGGCCGGGTCATCATGGGTCTGCATGAGTCCACCGCCGGCACCCTGCTGCTGGAGGGCCAGGACGTCACCCGTCCCACCAAGGCCCAGAAGAAGGCCATGCGCAAGGACATCCAGATGATCTTCCAGGATCCCTATTCGAGCCTGGACCCCCGCATGTGCGTCTCCGACCTCATCGCCGAGCCCATGAAGGCCTTAAAGCTCTGCGACAAGGACGAGCGGGAGCTGCGGGTGGCGGAGCTCATGGACACCGTGGGCCTGAGCCGCCGGTTCGCCTTCTCCTATCCGCATGAGCTGGACGGCGGCCGCCGCCAGCGCATCGGTATCGCCCGGGCGCTGTCCGTGGACCCGAAGTTCATCGTCTGCGACGAGCCCGTGTCCGCCCTGGACGTTTCCATCCAGGCCCAGATCCTGAACCTTCTGCAGGACCTCCAGGATCAGCGGGGCCTCACCTACATGTTCATCACTCACAACCTGTCCGTGGTGAAGCATATCTCCCACTCCATCCTGGTCATGTACCTGGGCTGCGAGGTGGAGATGTGCGATTCAAAGGAGCTGTTCCGCCAACCCCTGCACCCCTACACCAAGGGTCTTCTCTCCGCGATCCCCATTCCCTCCATCCACGTGCAGCGGGAGGAGATCATCATGAAGGGCGAGGTCACCTCTCCCATCAACCCCAAGCCCGGCTGCCGCTTCGCCTCCCGCTGCCCCTACGCCAAGGACAAGTGCCGGGAGTCCCTGCCGGAGGTGGAGGAGGTCCTGCCCGGACACTACGCCGCCTGCCACTATGTCCGGGAGATCAACGGTCTGACATGAGGTTCCGGGACTGGTACTTCCAGGGCTGGGAACGCAGGACCGACGAAAACGGCAAAAGCACCTTTGTCTACACCGGGGAGGTCTACACCTTCCCCGGTGGCATCCGGACCGCCAGGCGTCTGTGCCTCACGCTGTCCGCGGCCCTCATCGTCGTCTACGGGCTGGTGGCGCTGCTGCCCTCCGAGGGCGGCATGTGGCATGTGGCCGCCATCCCCCAGCTTATTGAGCTCATCCCCCTCATCTATCTCGTGATGGGGCTCGCCCGTCTGCTGACGGTGAAGGAGCCTCTCACCTACCGCGACCATCACGCCTCCTGGCGCAGGCTGGGAAGCGCCTCCGTCGGCAGCACGGTCCTGACGGCCTGCATGGCGGCGGCGGAGATCATTTACATCGTCCTTTACGTCCGGAGCGGCTTCGGGCCGGAGCTCCTCTACCTTCTGGGAGAGCTGTCCTGCTTCGCCCTGAGCCTCGCCCTGGCGCGTTATATCCGAAAACACCCCTGCATCCCGTCCGTTCAAACAGATAAGGAGTAAATCACCATGTACGAAAAGCTGCTCGCGCCGCTGAAGATCGGCGGCATCACGGTAAAGAACCGCATGTTCTCCTCCCCCACGTCCCTGGCTGAGCTGGGACCGGAGGAGCATTACTCGAAGGAAAACATCGAGTACTACAAGCTGCGCGCCCTGGGCGGCGCCGCGGTGGTGCCCGTGGGCGACGTGATCGTCGATCTGGACACCGGCCGCAGCCATCCCCAGCAGGTGGGCATCAACGACCCCGCCGCCGCGCCCTATCTCGCGGCCATGGCGGACGCCATCCACGCCGGCGGCGCCATGGCGGAGGTGGAGATCGACCACGGCGGCGCTCTCTGCTCCCCCGAGTTCATCGGCGGGAAGAACGCCTTCGGCCCCTCCGCCTACATCGACCCCTGGGGCGACCAGGTGGAGGAGATGACCGAGGATCAGATCTACTGGGTGGCGGACAAGTACGCCGAGGCCGCCGCCAACGCCAGGGCCCTGGGCTTTGACATGGTCATGCTCCACGGCGGTCACGGCTGGCTCATCCACCAGTTCATCTCCCCCGTCACCAACCACCGCACCGACAAGTGGGGCGGCTCCCTGGAGAACCGCATGCGGTTCTGCCTGCTGGTCATCGACAAGGTCCGGGCTGCGGTGGGACGCCAGTTCCCCATCGACATCCGCATCTCCGGCACGGAGTACATCGACGGCGGCTACGACCTCGATGAGGGCGTGGAGATCGCCAAAATGCTGGACGGCAAGGTGGACCTCATCCACGTCTCCGCCGGCACCCAGCAGGAGGAGTTCTCCGCCGCGCTCATGCATCCCACCGCCTTCCAGGAGGACATGCACAACGGCTACCTGGCTGCGGAGATCAAAAAACACGTCAAGACCCCTGTCATGACCGTGGGCGCTTTCAACATGCCCGACGCCATGGAGAAGTATCTCGAGGACACCGGCGTGGACGCCATCGCTATGGGCCGCGCCCTCATTGCCGATCCCTTCCTGCCCCGGAAGGTGCTGGAGGGCAGGATCAACGAGATCACCCCCTGCATCCGCTGCATGGAGTGCCAGTCCGGCATGATGAAGAACCGGGTGATGCGCTGCACCGTAAACCCCTGCATCGGCCGGGAGTGCGAGGTCTTCCATCCCCAGCCCACCTACGTACACAAGAAGATCCTCATCGCCGGCGGCGGCCCCGCCGGGATGCAGGCCGCCCTCGAGGCCACCAAGCGCGGCCATGAGGTGGTGCTGTGCGAGGCCTCCGACAGGCTGGGCGCTCTGCGCTTTGCCGATAACGAAACCTGGTTCAAGCGCCCCATTCGCCGCTACCGGGACTCCCAGGTGGAGAAGGTCATGCGCTGCGGCGCGGAGATCCGCCTGAACACCAGGGTCACGAAGGAGATCGTGGACGAGGTGAAGCCCGACGTGCTGCTGGCGGCGGTGGGCAGCGAGCCCTTTGCCGTGCCCGTGCCCGGTCACGACGGCCCGAACGTGGTCTTCGGCGCATACCTGACGCCCGAGACGAAGCTCGGCGAGAAGCTCGTCGTCATCGGCGGCGGCTTCATCGGCTGCGAGGAGGCTGTCGATCTCGCAAAGAAGGGCCACGACGTGACGATCCTCGAGATGATCGACGAGCTCGCAATCAACTGCGGGCGGATGCACCGCATCGCGCTCATGCACGAGATCGAGACCAGCGACAAGATCCACCCCGCCATGGGCATGCGCTGCTCGAAGATCGACGAGACCGGCGTTTACGCCATCGACAGGGAAGGCAAGGAGGTCTTCTATCCCGCGGACAACGTCATCATGGCCTCCGGCATGCGCTCCCGCTCTGCGGAGGTGGAGGCCCTGCGACCTCTGGTGAAGGAGTTCTACGTCATCGGAGACGCCAACAAGGCCCAGAAGATCATGAACGCGACCCGCGACGCCTATGACGCCGTGATCGCTCTTGGATACATGTAATAAAGGAGGTATGCACCGAATGTACACAACAGAACAGCTCACCCAGCGGTGGGAGGATCAGCGCGCCATCAAGAACCTGATGGGCAAATACGCGAACATCGTCCTGCTGAACCGGGAGGAGGAGGTCTTCTCCCGCTTCTGGAGTGAGAACGAGCCCACCCTGGCCTTCAACGACGGCGTCTATCGCGGCGTCGAGGCGGTGAAGGGGTATTATGACGCCTGCCGTGACCGGAACGCGCTGGTGGCAAGCCTCATGCAGAAGAAGTTCCCCGAGCGCCTCGGCGGCATGACGGAGGAGGAGCTTTACGGCATCGGACCCTTCAAGGTCATGCCCATGTACTGCCCCATCATCGAGGTGGCGGGAGACGGCAGGACCGCCAAGGGCCTCTGGTACTGCCAGGGCGCGAAAAACGACGTGGAGGCCTGCGGTCCCCGCGCCCGCTGGACCCTCGGCTGGTTCGCGGTGGACTTCATCCGCGGATCCGACGGCTGGAAGATCTGGCACATGCAGTACGTGAACGACGTGGACTGCACCTGCGGCCAGAGCTGGGGCAGGGAACCCGTCAGCTATCCCGATCTGCCGGAGTTTGCGCCGCTGAAGGACTTTGTCTATCCCGCATACACCGAGGCGAAGACCGTCCGGGCGTACTACTCCCCCGACCGGCCCATCACCGAGGCCCCCGCCATCCCGGAGCCCTATGAGACCTTTGCTGACACGTTCAGCTACGCAGTCTGATACTTTTTCTCGAAAGAAAAAGTATCCAAAAAGAACTTTGGACTCGCACGAAACAGTCTGTTATCGAGCGAAATCTGCCCGGTAACGCTCCCTGGTTCGTACATTAACAAGTTATAGGAGCGACTTATGTTCAAAAAGGATTATACTGACGACGAGCTGATCCGCCGCGTGTGGGACATCGAGGAGATCAAGAAGCTCGTGTATAAGCGCGGCGTCTACATCGCCAACGACTGGCGCGAGCGCGAGATCGACGAGCTCTGGGTGAAAGAGCCCGAGCATCAGAAGACGGCCTCCTTCGGCAAGAACATCGGCTGGTATGTCGGCATCGACAACATCCGCGCCTGGTACGACAAGAAGCACGGCGACGGCTACATGGCCTTCCATCCCGCCTCCACGGGCCTCGTGGAGCTGGCCGGGGACGGCAAGACCGCCAAGGGCCTGTTCTACTCCATCGCCAACGAGACCGAGTCGAACGGCGACGGTACCGCCAACGCCCTCTGGATGCCCGAGAAGCTCGCCTTCGACTTCATCAAGGAAGGGGACTCATGGAAGATCTGGCACCTGGTAGCCGCGGTGGATCTGGTCAGCGAGGCCGGTACCGATTACAGCGATCAGGACCCCTACCCCAACTATGAGACCGACCCCGTGATGGTGGAATTCGGCACCCCCACGGTGCCCCAGCTCATCCACGACGGCACCTTCAACTGGTGGGACAACTATCCCGCCATGCCCGAGCCCTATGAGACCTGGTCCGACGATATCAGCTACGGCCCCGAGGGCTGGAAGGCCCCCAAGGGCAAGCACTACGGCGCACGGGAAGGGAGGAACTACAAATGAGAGAACTGACACTGCACGAGCGCATCCGCAACGCCGCCGCCTCCCAGGAGGTGGAGAACGTCAAGGCCCGCCACACTTACCTCCATGGCCGCGCCGACGCCACCACCGAGTGGGACGAGATCTGGTGCATGGACGAGAACGCCTCCTGGGCCCACGCCTTCGGCCGCATGCGCGGCGGGGACCAGGTCTGGTGGGGTTCCGTGGGCGACTACGACAAGATGTGCTTTGAAAACTGGCTGGAGATCCGGGAGCGCTATCCCGAGGTCACCGGCAAGGACCCCCGGCCCCTGATGGAGGCCTCCGTCCACACCCTGGTGACAGACGTCATCGAGGTCGCCGCCGACGGCAAGTCCGCCCGGGGCAGCTTCATCACCCCCGGCGTCATCCACTCCCGCCTGACGGACGACGGCAGACCCTACTGCAACGTCCTCTGGGAGCGGTACGGCTCCGACTTCGTCCTGGTGGACGGGGAGTGGAAATACCTGCACGAGCACGTCTGCCCGGACATCCTGACCCGGATGGACTGCTTCGACTGGGCCCACGGCGAGTACGAGCGTCTGACGGATCCCAACCCCAATCCTCCCCCTCCCCCCACTCTGGGAGCGCCTCCGGTTACGGATCCCGGCCCCCTGCACACCCCCTATTCCGTGCTGGACCGGCCGAAGAACACCGTCCCCTGGCCCGAGCCCTATGAGACTCTGGACAACGACAACACCTACACCTCCCTCGTAGCGAAGAAGGATTACTGCTCATAAACCGCGCGTTTCCCGCGGAGAAGCCGGTCAAGCGCCGGTCTCTCCGCGGGAAACTTCTTTGTTTACAAATCCCGCCGGATACGTTAAACTATTGTCATCGGAGCGCAGCTCCCACAACACTGAGAGGAGTACCACCCATGAAACGCATGCTGAAAGCCCTGCTCGTGACGACCCTGATCGCCTGCCTCGCCTTCTCCATGGCAGCCCCCGCCTTCGCGGATGTGCTCTCCATGACCCGGCAGGCTGCGGAGGATGCCCTGGAGGACGAGGTCCTGGACGACGATGAGCTGGAGGAGGTCTCCGCGTCTGAGATCCGGTACGAGCATACCCGTCAGTTCACGGAAGGTCTGGACATGATCGACCTCGACTGGGAGTATCACGGTCTGGACGATGAGGACTACGAGCTCATTACGGTGGAGGATTATTTCATCGATGACGACGAAGAAGAGCATGAATATGTCATCCAGGTGTTTTTCGAGGATGACGAGACCAGCATCGGCCTCCGCATCTGGAACGCCATCGATTTCGATGAGGAGGATTATGCCGATGTGATACTCCTGTGCAACGATATCAACTACGCGTTCCGCTACTTCAAGACCTTTGTGGACGACACCGACAATAGTGTCACCATCGCTGCGGACCTGTTGGTGGACGAGGATCAGGACGTCACCGTCCAGTCGCTGAACCTCATCGTCATGACCGAGATGTTCATGACCGAGGTCGGCCCCTACCTGCTGGATTACGCCATCTGACCCCGGACATCCCTGTCCCAGCGTGCCATGACCGATAAAATGCTCGCCTACTTCGCGGCCGCCCAGAGAACGGGCAGCTTCTCCACCGCCGCGTGGGAGCTGTCCGCCACCCAGCAGGCCGTGAGCTACGGCATCAAAAAGCTTGAGGAGGAGCTGGGCTTCCCCCTCTTCGTGCGCCGCGCCAGCCGCGTGGAGCTCACCGCCGGAGGTCAGGCCTTCCGCGCCTGGTACGAGGCCCTGGACCGCGAGGCCGCCCGCCTAGCGGCGGAGGAGCCCGCCCGCGTCCCCGCCGGAAGCGTCACAGACACCCAGGTGCGCTGCTTCCTGGCCGCCGCCCGGGAGGGCTCCGTGGTCACCGCCGCCGCCTCTCTTTATTACGCGCCCCAGACCCTGGCGGAGCACCTGACCGCGCTGGAGGCCGCCCTGGGGGTCTCCCTCCTGCGCAGGAAGGACGGCGTCTGCACCCTCACCCCCGCGGGAGAGGCCTACCGGCAGGTCTTCGAGAGCGCCGCCGCCGCCCTGGCCGCCCTCCGGACCGAGGCCGGGTCCCAGTACGACAGCCGCCTGAACACCGCGGTCCTGGGCCTGTCCGAATGGCTCAGCACCGACGGCCCTCTGGGCGAAGCGCTGGACGCCTTCCCCGGGAACGTGAAGGTGGAGGTCCTGTCCAACACGGACCTGCTGGCGGCCCTGGAGTCCGGCCGGGCGGATGTGGCCCTCTGGAGCGAGGGACACGCCCCCGTGAACCGGGGTTTTGAGACTACGCCCCTGGGCCGGGAGGATATCTGCCTCTTTCTGCCGGAGGAGGATGGGCCCTGCCCTCTGCTGGTCTGTCCCGGCTGGCCGCGCAGCTACCTGGAGAACCGGGCCATCGTCACCCAGGAGACACGCTTCGGCTCCTTCACCCCCAGCCGCATCCTCCAGGCGGAGGACGTAGGTCAAATGCGGGAGCTGCTGGCCCAGGGCTCCTATGCCGCCGTGGGAGACCGGCGCTTCGGCTCTCTGGCGCCGAGGGCGAGCCTGCGGGCCGTGCCCCTGGGGATCGAGAGCTCCCTGGTGGCCTGCCGCCGGACGAACGAGGGCGACTGCTGCGCCGCCCGCCTCGTCATCCATCTCCGCGCCTCCCTTGTCGGGGGGACAAAATAACGCCTCTTTACCTCCGCCCTCCGCCGGAGGTATTATAGTGACAGAAATACTGTGAATAGGAGCCTGTGCCATGAATGCCTACTACCCCCACCTGTTCGAGACCTTCTCCGTCAAGGGCCTCACCTTCCGCAACCGCATCTTCTCCGCCCCCAACATGATCTCCCAGATGGACCCCAACGGCTATCCCATGCCCGACATGATCGCCTACTACGCCGAGAAGGCCAGAGGCGGCGCCGCCGTCGTCACCCTGGGCGATACTCCCGTCGATCGGGAGCACGCGGCCTCCAACCCCCGGAGCTTCAACCTGGACTATAATAACCCCATCGCGGTCCTGCCCTATCTTTCCGAGATCGCCATGGCCATCCACGAGGGCGGCGCCATCGCCTCCCACGAGCTGAACCACGCCGGTATGTACGCAAATCCCGCCGCCAACAACGGCGGCGAGCCCATCGGCCCGGTGGACTTCTACCGGGACTGGGACGACGTGCAGGTCCGGGGCATGACCGAGAAGGACATGGACGATGTAGCGGAGCACTTCGCCTGCTGCGCCGAGCTTCTCAAGAAGGCGGGCTATGACATGTGCCTGCTCCACGGCGGCCACGGCTGGCTCCTGGACCAGTTCCTCTCCCCCTACTACAACACCCGCACCGACGAGTACGGCGGCTCCCTGGCCAACCGCGCCAAGTTCCCCATCATGGTCATCGACCGCGTCCGGGAGCGCGTGGGCGACAAGTTCCTCATCGAGTACCGCATGTCCGGCTGCGAGGAGATCGACGGCGGCCTGCAGATCGAGGAGGCAGTGGAATTTGCCAAAATGATCGACGGCAAGGTGGACTTCATCCATGTCTCCGCGGGCCTCGACACCGAGGAGGCCCAGGCCGTCCGCACCCATCCCACCATGTTCCTGCCCCATGGCGTGAACGTAAAGTACGCCGCCGCGGTGAAGGCCGCCGGCGTCAAGACCCCGGTGGTCACCCTGGGCGCCATCAACACCCCGGAGCTGGCCGAGCAGGTACTGGCGGAGGGCAAGGCGGACATCGTCGCCATGGCCCGGACCCTCATCGCCGACCCCCACTTCCCCGAGAAGGCCTCCCAGGGCCGTACCATGGAGATCACTCCCTGCCTGCGCTGCCTGGACTGCCTGACAGGCCTGCACACCGGCGAGCACTTCCAATGCTCCGTGAACCCCTCCGCCGGCCGTGAGCTGCGCTACCGCAACTATGTCCAGCCCGTGGAGAGGAAAAAGAAGGTCCTCGTCGTCGGCGGAGGCCCCGCCGGTCTCCAGGCCGCCGCCACCGCTGCCAAGCGCGGTCACGACGTGACCCTGGCGGAGCGCTCCGATAAGCTGGGCGGCTTCCTGAAATTCACCGACTATGACGATCTCAAGATCGACCTGTGGCGGCTGAAGGAGCACCTCGTCTACATGGCGGAGCATTCCGGCGCGAAGATCCTGCTGAACACCGAGGTCACCCCGGAATTCGTGAAGGAAAACGGCTTCGAGGCCGTGCTCCTGGCGGCGGGCTCTCTGGCCGCCAAGCCCCCCATCCCCGGCCTGGACGATCCCCGGGTCCAGCACGCCACCGTGGCCTACACCCAGCTCGACAAGCTCGGCCATCACGTGGCCGTCCTGGGCGGCGGTCTCATCGGCTGCGAGACGGCCCTGTTCCTGGCCAAGGCCGGACACGAGGTCACCATCGTGGAGATGCTGCCCGCCATCGCCCCCGAGGCCAACTGGATGCACAAGGAGGGCATGATGCAGGCCTTCGCCGAGACCCCCTCCCTCCACGTCCGGGCAGGCATCCGGGTCACCGGCATCGACGACGGATCAACTGTCCACGCTGTGGATTCCGATGGCGTCGAGCATGTGATCGAGGCCGACTCCGTCATCTATGCTCTGGGCCTCCGGTCCAACATGGATGCCTACGAGAGCCTGTTCTACTCCGCGCCTCAGGTCATCGCCGTGGGCGACTGCCTGCGGGGCGTGAAGCCCAAGAAGACCCGGGAGGCCATGCTGGAGGGCTACTGGGCCGCCATCCGCCTGTGATCCCGAAAAACGCATAACAGCGCACCCCGCCGGGATATCCCGACGGGGTGCTTTTCACATATCAACGCTTCCGGTATCCCCGCGGCGTTTCCCCGAAGGAGCGCGCTTGCGGAGGCTTTCGGTTTCAGGGATCAGGCGGGGATGTCCTCCCGGCGGAAGAACTTGCCCAGGGGCTTATAGATGAGCATGGCGACGATCTCCGTCAGCACAAGCTCCGCCAGCATGTACCAGCCGTTGTACAGGAAGGAGTAAAGCCACGGACTCGTCATGGGCAGGCCCATGAACTCCTCGGGCATCCACTTGCCCCAGATCCAGGCGCCGGTGATGAGGTGGCAGACGAAGCGCAGGATGAAGGTCACGGCGATGCCCACGGCCACGGCGGACCGCTTCTTGCCCATGAACACGTCGAACACCCCGGACAGGCCGATGACGGTATAGGCGATGATGTAATCCAGGAAGACGACGCCCACGGCCATGACGAAGCTGGTGGCGTAGCCCACATTGTCCAGGCCCAGAATGAGCTGGAGGACGCTGTAAACATAGGCGGTCACGACGCCCCATTTCCAGCCCCAGCGGTGGCTGGCCACGACAAGGGGCAGCATGCTGACGATGGTGACGCCGCCGCCGAAGGGCAGGTCGATCTTGACAAGGCTCAGCACCGTGGCGACGGCGATGAGCATGGCGCTCTCTACGAGCTTGCGTGTGGTGATGTTTTTCATGATGTCTCCTTTCGATTCTCCGAAGGAACGAAAACGCCGGCGGGCATCCCCACCGGCGTTTTCCGCAGCTTGCGCTGTCTTTTCCTACGCCGGCATTATCCGGATCAGGTTCCAGGGTCCGCCGCGTCCGCGCAGCGTCTCAGCCGATCAAAATCAGCGCCCCTTTTCGATTATAAACGTATTCTACTCTTCCGCGCCGCTGTTGTCAATGCTTTCCGGCAGGCCGCAGACCGGTAGGCCGCAGCCGCAATATTCCTGCCGGTAGATGCCGTACTCCTTCGACAGCTGGATGGACCGGAGGTAGCCGTTCCGCTTCTTGAAGTCCGACGGCAGCCAGCGCACGCCGAACTCCCGCTCCAGGGCAAAGCCGATGTCGTTGAGCAGCGGCGCGTCCTTGTGGGGACTCACGGTGAGAGTGGTGCCGAAGAAGTCGAATCCTCCCTCCGCCGCCAACCGGGCCGTTTCCCCCAGGCGCACCTGGAAGCACACCGCGCAGCGGGCGCCGCCCTCCGGCTCGTTTTCGAGGCCCTGCACGGCGGTCATGAACTCCTCGCCGCGCCAGCCGGGCTCCAGGAGCTTCACCGGGGAGGCGGTCGACATCTTCGCCAGGAGCTCCTTTAGGGCCGCCAGGCGCTTATCGTACTCCGCCTCCGGGCGGATATTGGGATTATAGAACAGGAGGGTCACGTCGAAATGGTTCGTCAGGTATTCCAGCACATAGCTGGAGCAGGGGCCGCAGCAGCCCTGGAGCAGGAGCGTCGGACGTGTCCCCGCCGGGAAGCCCGCGATGACGGCGTCCAGCTCCTTCTGATAGTTCTTCTTTTCCATGGGGCTATGATACCACAAATTAACCGATATGTAACCACTTCCCCGCGTTTTTCCCCTATAATAAGGAAAACCGAGAGACTACGGGAGGGACAGCCATGGCGCGCACATCCAAGGACGACTACTATCTCGATATCGCCGACTCCGTGCGGGAACGGGCCACCTGCCTGCGCCGCACCTACGGCGCCATCATCGTGAACAACGACGAAATCATCTCCTCCGGGTACAACGGCGCCCCCAGAGGCCGCTGCAACTGCACGGATCTCGGCGTATGCCACCGGGAGGAGCTGCAGGTCCCCTCCGGCGAGCGGTATGAGCTATGCCGCTCCGTCCACGCGGAGGCCAACGCCATCATCTCCGCCGCCCGCCGGGACATGCTGGGCGGGACGCTGTATCTGGCCGGACGGGACGCCAAGACCGGGGAACTGCTCAAGGACACTACCTGCTGCTCCATGTGCCGCCGCCTCATCATAAACGCGGGCATCAAAAAGGTCATCGCCCGCCTGGGCACGGACAGCATCCGCGTCACCGACGTCCAGGACTGGATCGACGAGGACGACACCGTCCTGAGCTGAAAGGATCCGCTTGTCCCGCGTAAAACCGCATCAAAAAAGGAAAGGACGTGAAGTCCTTTCCTTTTTCTCTGATTAGTCAGCCACGTAGGGCAGCAGAGCGATCTGACGGGCGCGCTTGATGGCCTCGGTCAGCTGGCGCTGATGCTGGGCACAGGTGCCGGTGGTGCGGCGGGGCAGGATCTTGCCGCGCTCGGAGAGGTACTTCTTCAGGCGGGCGGTGTCCTTGTAATCCACATGGGTCATCTTGTCCACGCAGAACTGGCAGACCTTCCTGCGCTTGCGGGGCTTGGACCGATTATCTCTATCGTAAGGCATGTTCTATCCTCCTAAATCAAAATGGTAGATCGCCGTCGTCCTCCGAGCTCAGGTCGGAAAACGCGCCGGCGCTGGCACTGGGGCCGGGAGCGGGAGCGCTCTGGCGGTTGTAGCCGCCGTTTCCATAGCCACCGCTGCCGTTTCCGTAGCTGCCGCCATCGTCGCGGGAGCGCTTGCTCTCGCCGAAATAGACGTTGTCCGCCACGATCTCGGCGCTGCGGCGCTTGTTGCCATCACGGTCGGTCCAGTCGCGCATCTGCAGGCGGCCGGAAACCACCGCCATGCTGCCCTTCTGGAAGTACTTCGAAACGAATTCCGCCGTGGAACGCCATGCGACGCAGTCGATGAAATCGGTCTGACGCTCGCCGCCGTCCCTCGGGGCGTAGTCGCGGTCGACCGCCACGGAGAACGAAGTCACCGGGGTGTTGGACTGGGTGTAGCGCAGCTCGGGATCACGGGTCAGGCGACCCATGACAACGATGTGGTTCAGCATATCGGTACCTCTTAGTCCACACGCAGGGTGATGAGACTGCGCATGATACCGTCGGTAATGCCGAGAACACGGTCCAGCTCCGCGGGGAAGCCGGGAGCGCTGGTGAACTTGATGAGAACGTAATAGCCCTCGCCGATGTAGTTGATCTCGTAAGCCAGCTTCTGCTTTTCGCTCACCGTCATCTCATCGATCGTGCCATTCGCCTCCACAAGCGCCTTGAACTTCTCGACGATGGCAGTACGGGCCTCTTCCTCCAGATTGGGGTTGATGATATACATGACCTCGTACTTCTCGCTTGTCTTAGCCATTTGTGCACCTCCTTATGGTCAATTGGCCCCTGTATTTCCCAGGAGCAAGGAAAATAACCTGACCGTCCACGGTCAAGCCTTATTATTATACACGAAAACCTTTCAATGTCAAATGTTTTGTGCTATACTTTTCCCGCTGAAGGACTATATATTTCCTGATTTTTTCAAAGGAGAAGCCATATCCATGAAATTCAATGAAATGCCCTACGAACGTCCGGACAAGGATGCCATCCTTTCCCGTCTGGCAGAGCTGACGGCGCAGATGTCCGAAGCCGCCGACTTCGAGACCGCCGAGAGGGTCTTCCTGGCGTCCGACGCCTACAACGCCCACATCGAGACCCTGGCCACCCTCGTCAGCATCCGCCACTCCATCGACACCCGGGACGAGTTCTACTCCGACGAGTCCGACTGGTGGGACGAGACCTCCCCCCTCCTGGCTGAGGGCGGCAACGCCTTCCAGCAGGCCCTGTTCGCCAGCCCCTTCCGGGAGCAGCTGGAGGCGAAGTACGGCTCCGTCGTCTTCAAGAACATCGAGCTGGAACTGAAGTCCTTCTCCCCGGAGCTCGTCCCCGACATGCAGAAGGAGAACGCCCTGGTCACGGAGTACGACAAGCTCATCGCCTCCGCCCAGATCGAGTTTGAGGGGAACACCTACACCGCCGCCCAGATGGGGCCCTTCCAGCAGGACCCGGACGATGACCGCCGCCGCGCCGCCTGGAACGCCGTGGGAGGCTGGTTCAAGAGCAAGCAGGAGGAGCTGGACCGGCTCTACGACGAGCTGACCCGCATCCGGGACGGCATGGGCCGCAAGCTGGGCTATGACGGCTATACCGAGCTGGGCTACTACCGCATGGTCCGCAACTGCTACGGCGCGGAGGAGATCGAAAGATTCCGCGCCGCCGTGCGCAAGTACCTGGTCCCCGTGGCGGACAAGATCCGCCGCGCTCAGGCGGAGCGCCTGGGCGTTGCCTACCCCATGAGCTACGCCGACCAGTCCCTGATGTTCCGCTCCGGCAACCCCACCCCCGTGGGTACCGCCGACGATATCGTCGCCCAGGGCAGGAAGTTCTACCACGAGCTCTCCCCGGAGACCGCCGCCTTCATCGACCACATGCTGGAGGACGGCATGATGGACCTGCTGGCCAAGCCCGGGAAGCAGGCCGGAGGCTACTGCACGGAGCTGCCCGATTACCACACTCCCTTCATCTTCTCCAACTTCAACGGCACCCAGGGAGACGTGGAGGTCATCACCCACGAGGCCGGTCACGCCTTCCAGAACTGGACCGCCCGGGACATCGTCCCCTACGTCTGCCACTGGGCCTCCATGGAGGCCAGCGAGGTCCACTCCATGAGCATGGAGTTCTTCGCCTGGCCTTGGGCGGAGGGCTTCTTCGGCCCGGACACGAAAAAGTTCCTGTACAGCCATCTGGCCGGAGCCCTCACCTTCATCCCCTACGGCACCCTGGTGGACCATTTCCAGCACATCGTCTATGAGCGCCCGGACATGACGCCCGCTGAGCGGGTGGAGGTCTGGAAGGAGCTCTCAGCCCAGTACATGCCCTGGCTGCGCCTGGACGGGGAGATCCCCTTCTTTTCCGACGGCCGGTACTGGCAGCGGCAGATCCACATTTATCAGGCGCCGTTTTACTACATCGACTACTGCCTGGCCCAGACCATGAGCCTCTACTTCTGGAGCGAGATCCAGAAGGACCTCCCCACCGCCTGGGAGCAGTACTACCGCTATGTGAAGCTGGCGGGCACCAAGACCTTCACGGAGCTCCTGACCGCCGCGGGACTTCCCACCCCCTTCGACGAGGACACCCTCCGGGGCATCTGCGAGAATGCCGCCAAATGGCTGGACGAGTTCGACCTCTCCGGCATCGAGTGATCCCAAATACACGAAGGGCGCGTTGCAGAATAGGATATTCTGTGACGCGCCTTTTCTACGGCAGGAACAGGCAAAGATTGTAAAACTGCGCCCGAAATGTGGAAAATTTCC
>CAJOIC010000029.1:0-26909 GCA_905234625.1 uncultured Oscillospiraceae bacterium
GCCCACCGGCAGCATCATTTTCAGCATGGATTCCGGGAACGCAAAATGCGTCCCGTGTTCGTAGAGCCAGCTTTCGACGGTGCTGTCATGGGGCAGCCTGGCGAGGCGCTCCTCCATCCTGCGGATGTACCTGCAGGTGTCCCACAGCACATCGTCCTCCGCGCCGATGAAAATGAGCTTTCCGTGGATGTTCTCCACCCTGATCCGCTCCTCCTCCCGGATGGGATGCCTCTTCTCGGATTCGTCAAACATCCTCCGCGAAGCGACCTTGTCGCCGCCCGCCTTGGATTCTTCTTGGATCTTCTGCCAATATTCCGGATGCCGATAAGCATAAGGCAGATACGGCAGCGGCTTGCCCTGCCATGACACGGAGGACTCGTTGTCGCCGGGCCTCTCGGTAGCGCCGTCCTTGCCGTCACGATAAAAGCCCTCCATGACAAAGTCCGGAGGCGAGATCGCAATCGTCAGCGACAGCTCATGATAGTAGGACGCCGCCAGCAGCGCCATCATCCCGGTGGTAGAGGCGCCGACAACGCCGAGCTTTTCACAGCCCTGCGCCTTCATAAATGCGATCGCTTTTCCGAAGCGCTCCAGCGGATAATTGTGGTGGCCGTAGTCCTTCTTGTCCGGGCTCATCGCCATTACGTGGATGCCCTGCTGATTGAGCCACTTTGCTCCGGACTTTGCCATGCGGTCCTCCGAGCTGTCGCCGAGCATGATGATAAGCCCTCCGCTGCCTTTTTCCGGGGCCGGATACCATGCTCCGTTAAAGCCGTCGGAATCGATTCGAAATACTTGTTTTTTCATTGAAGATAGCCTCCTTAAAATAACGTGCAGATCCATGCGGTCAGGAGCGCGGCAAACGGCATCATGATGCACTGCCTGATCTGCTCCTTCCGGTTAAAGCCAAAGCTGTGATAACCGGCGCAGCCTTTGGTCTCGGGTATGTAGTGCTGGAAAAACTGCGTCTTTGTGATCAGGATATAATCCAGTCCGATGATATCAAACGCCTTTACGCCGAACAGGATGATAAGAAACCGCACAAGGAATTGACCGAAGGTGTAGCCTCTTTGTATGCCGTCCCAGCCGCCGTACACGAGCACGCCGATAAAGCCCAGCATGCAAAGCGCCATGATGATCCAGCCGATCGCAGGCGCGGCCGGGAAAGGGGGCATATGCAGCTTTGCTTTTTCCTCAATGTCCTTGGGAAAGAACTCCAGAAGCCTCTCCCACGGATAAAAGTACGTTGCCGCCCATATCATGAGAAACAGAAAAAACAAGGTCAACAGGATCGTTACAGTCATAAGAAAATCCTCCGGTTCTGCAAAACGCGTGTTAGTTTCATCTAACCATATATCAAAAAAAGAAACTGTCAAGCGCCACTATCCGCTTAAGGTCGTCAGTTCTCCCGCTTATCCATAATCATGCTATGCCGCCAATCCCGATTCGATAAACCCGGATTTGCTTACACTAACCGTATTATAACACAAGCCGCATCGGGCTTCAACAAAAGCACAGCACATCACCGTGCGATGCGAGGCTGGGTATTCCAAGAAATTCTGTTCTGAACATGCGGAGGAAATCCGGCTGCATCAGAACAGAAGGCGACTGGTTCGGATATGGAATCGTATGGTGGACCATAGCGAGTGTTTTTACAGTATCTGAGGTTCAGATGCTTGAAAACACTCGCTTTTTTGTTATGTGTGGGTTCAGATGGGATCTTACGATGCCGCGGGGGTCGCGGCATAGCTCACATAGACGCCCTTGCGGGTGTTCATCGTGACCTCCGGCGCGGGGATCGGAAGCGTCTCCGGGATGTCAATGACGCCCACGCAGTTGTAGTGGATCGTCAGCCGCTGCTTCCAGACGCCATCCACCTTCTCAGCCTGGTGGAGCTCGATGCGGTCGATGAGCTCGTTTAGGCGTCCTGTTCGAGACGGTTCGCGAGAGCCTCCATGGCGCGGACGGCGGCCGGGTCTCCCTCCAGCACCAGCGCCGCGCGATCCGGCAGCGGCGCCAGGTGGGCGCGCCCGGTTTCGTTGGCGATGGTCAGGCCGTCCGTCATATCCGCGCCGAATTCCGCGAGGGTCTCGCTCATGACCCGCATGAGCCGTGCGCGGTCCCGGCAGGGGATAACTCTTCGGACGTTGCCGTTCCGGCCAGGCAGACGGTACAGCCCGTCCAGAGCGTCCAGGTTGCATTGGAAGTAAGCCCGGGGCGTCCCGATATCGCACCAGTAGCCCTCCATGACCTTCCCGGTGACGGGCACGCCCTCCTCCAGGAGCCTGGGGAAGAGATCCTTTGCGAAGTCGTATTTCTCGCCCGGCGGCACCCGGTCCAGCACGTCCGGAGAGAGGACATAGATCCCCGTGCTGACCCGATCCGTTACCACCTGCTCCCAGGCGGGCTTTTCCAGAAAGCCCGTGACCCGTCCCGTTTTGTCCGTGAGAACGAGGCCGTAGGACAATGGCTCCGCGTGGCAGGCCAGGGCGATAGTGACCCCGGCGTCATGGGAGCGATACAGTTCCGCGAGATCGAAATCGCAGGCGCTGTCTCCGCTCATGATGAGCACAGGCTCGGCTCCGATGAAATCCCGGCAGTTCGCCACGGCGCCGGCGGTGCCCAGAGGCTTCTCCTCCAGGCGATATTCGATGCGCACGCCGGAGCTTTCGCCGGAGCCGAGGACCTCCCGGATGCGTTCCGGCGCGTAATGCAGGGTGACGCAGATCTCGTCAAAACCGTTCTCCCGCAGGAGCGATACGGTCCGCAGGATCAGCGGCGTTCCCATCAGCGGCATCATGGGCTTGGGTAGACCGCCGGAGATCTCCCGGAGCCTTGTGCCCTCGCCGCCGGATAAAATAACTGCTTTCACATAGACCCCTCCGGACATATTGTTTCCGGGACGGCGGCAATTATGAAGATGCGCGGATTTTTTGGAAGCTCCGACTTGTATTATCCTTTTCCATTTGGTATAATTATCAAATCCTAATCTGGAGTAGTCTGCCATGAATAAGCTGTCAAAAAAGCTGGATAGTTCCGGTTCGCGGATCTATATCGCCGCGCTGCTGGTATTTGCGGCGGTGACGTATCTCTTTTTCGGAGAGACGTACCTGGCGGTGGGAGAGGCCGCCGCGGCGGTGGCCCTGTTCGTGGTCAGCGCCGTTTCGGACCGGCGCCGTCAGCGGGAGCTCCAGAATTATATCGAATCCGTGACCTATGAATCGGAGGAAGCGAAAAACAGTGCCGTGACATACTTTCCTTTGCCCATGGCGACCTTTCTGCTGGATTCCGGGCGTCTCGTCTGGGGCAATCAGGCGTTCTTTACTGCCTGTGGATTCGACAAGCCCAAGGTGGACGTCTACATGGCGGATCTTGTGCCGGGTTTCCAGAGCCGCTGGCTGCTGGAGGGGAAGAAGCGCTGCCCTGACCTTATGGAGATCGGCGGACGCCGGTATCAGGTGAACGGTTCCCAGCTCCGCGGGCAGGGGGAGAGCGGCTCCGGCCGCGCCATGGGCATCACCTACTGGCTGGATGTGACGGATTACGACGATATCAAGCGGGAATACGCAGCCTCACGGCCGGTGATCCTGCTGCTCCTTCTGGATAACTACGACGAGCTCATCAAAAACGCCACGGAGCGTGCCAAGGCGGATATCCGCAACGCCTTTGAGGATAAGCTGGCCCAATGGGTGGACGGAAAGCGGGGCTTCTGGCGCCGGTATGACCGGGACCGCTACATTTTCGTCTGTGAGCGGCGCTACTTTGACCGCCTCAAGAGCGAGGGCTTCTCCCTCCTGGACGAGGTCCATACCATCGTGAATACCTCCGGCATCCACGCCACGGTCAGTATCGGCGCGGGCATCGACGGGGCCTCGCTGGAGGAGAACTTCAGCTTCGCGGCCCTCAGCATTGAGATGGCCCTGTCCCGGGGCGGCGACCAGGTGGTCATCCGTGACCGGATGAACTTCGAGTTCATTGGCGGACGGGAGTCCGAGGTGGAGACCCGCACCAAGGTGAAGAGCCGCGTGGTGGCGAACGCTCTCGGCTCATTCATTAAGGACGCCTCCACCACCTATGTCATGGGCCACCGGTACGCGGATATGGACGCCCTGGGCGCGGCGGTGGGCGTGTGCTGCATCGCCCGGTCCTACGGCAAGCGGGTCCGCATCGTCATGAGCGATCAGTCAAACGCCTGCGGCGCCATGATCGCGGAGCTCCGGAAGATCAAGGAGTACGAGGATATCTTCATCACGCCCAAGGAGGCCATGCTCCAGGCAAACGCCAGGAGCCTTCTGGTGGTGGTGGACACGAACCGGCCCGAGCAGGTGGAGGACGAGGCGCTGCTCCAGACCATCCGTCGTCTCGTTGTGATCGACCATCACCGCCGTGCCGCCACCTACATCGAAAACGCCGCGCTGACGTTCTATGAGCCATACGCCTCCTCGGCCTGCGAGCTTATGACGGAGCTTCTACAGGAGCTGGTGGAGCAGGACAAGATCCTGCGGGTGGAGGCGGAGGCCATGCTGGCGGGCATCGTGACGGACACCAAAAACTTCACTATGCGTACCGGCGAACGCACCTTTGATGCGGCGGCGTATCTCCGGCGGGCGGGGGCGGACCCCGTGGCCGTGAAGAAGCTTTTGCAGAACGATTACGAGAGCACCGTTGTGAAATACGCCATCCTGGAGCGGGCGGAGCGCTACCGCGGCAATATCTGCATCGCGGCCATGGACCGGACGGTGGACCGGGTCACGGCGGCCCAGGCGGCGGACGAGCTTCTGAACATCTCCGGTATAGAGGCGTCCGTGGTGCTGTATCCCACGAAGGCGGACGAGGTCTACGTCTCCGCCAGGAGCATCGGCAGCCTCAACGTCCAGATGCTTTTGGAGCAGCTGGGCGGCGGCGGCAACATGAACGCGGCGGGGGCCCAGCTCCACGGCGCTACGGTGGAAGAAGCGGTGGAACGGCTCAAGGCCGCCATCGACGCATATCTGTCATAACGAATCTTAAGGGAGGTACACCCATGAAAGTCATTTTACAGAAGGATATAAAGGGCCAGGGCAAGAAGGGCGAGCTCAAGGAAGTGTCCGACGGCTACGGCCGCAACTATCTGCTGCCCAGGGGCCTGGCGGTGGAGGCCACGGCGGACAACCTCAACACCATGCGTCTCCAGGACAAGGCCAAGCAGGCCCAGATCGCCCGGGAGAAGGCGCTGGCGCAGGAGTATGCCGAGCGGCTGGGCGGCGTGATCGTCCGTGTCAAAGCGAAGGGCGGCGAGGGCGGACGGCTCTTCGGCTCCGTCACCTCCAAGGAGATCTCCGAGGCTCTGGAGGAGCAGCACGGCATGAAGATCGCCAAGAACCAGATCGTCCAGTCCGAGCCCATCAAGCAGTTCGGCTCCTATCAGATCAAGTGCAAGCTGGGTCATGAGATCAGCGGTGTGATCAACGTCATGGTCACCGAGGAGAAATAACACACCGGCGGGAGAATCGCTATGGATGAATTGACGGGACGCCGTGTGCCCCATTCCGCGGAGGCGGAGCAGGCGATCCTGGGCGCGATGCTCTTCGAGAGCGCCTGTGTCCCGGACGTGGTAGGCCACGTCCGCACCGAAGAATTTTATATCGAGACGAACCGGCAGATCTTCGAGACCATCTTTTCCATGTTCAGCCTCGGCCAGAAGATCGACGTGGTGACGGTGCCGGAGGAGATGAAGCAGCGGGGCTACTGGAAGGAGACCACCCAGCGCTACCTGGTGGAGCTCATGGAGATCACTCCCACGGCGGCGAACGTCCTGGAGTACTGCGCTATCGTGCGGGACAATGCCCTTCTGCGGAACCTGGGCTCCGCCGCTACGGAGATCACCGATCTTGTATACGGCGGCGCTGCTGAGGCCCAGCAGGCTTTGGAGCTTGCCGAGCGGAAGATCTACGCCCTCCGGAAGGACAATGCCGCCGGGGGCCTCAAGCCCATGAACGAGGTCCTGCAGGACGCCCTGGCGAACATCTCCACCGCCGCGTCCCGGGAGGATTATCTTCCGGGCATCACCACGGGCCTTGTGGACATCGACGATCGGCTCATGGGTATGCAGGGCGGCGACTTTCTCCTGATCGCCTCCCGACCGGGCATGGGAAAGACAAGCATCGCCCTGAACATGGCTGTGGCCGCGGCGAAGTCCTCCGGGAAGACCGTGGCGGTCTTCTCCCTGGAAATGAGCCGGGTGCAGCTGGTCATGCGTCTTCTGTCCAGCGAGAGCCATATCAATCACCAGCAGCTCATCCAGGGCAGACTCAGCCCGGAGGAGTGGAACCGTCTGGCGGAGGCCGCCGGCGCCCTGTCCCGGCTGGATATCCGCATCGACGACAATCCCTCCATGACGGTGGCGGAGCTCAGCGCTCAATGCCGGCGGCTGGATAACCTGGGTCTCATCCTGGTGGACTATCTCCAGCTGATGCAGAGCGCCGGCAGCGGCCACAGCTGGTCCAACGAGAGCCGCACCCAGGCCGTCAGCGACATCAGCCGCATGATGAAGGTCACCGCCAAGGAGCTGGATGTGCCTCTCATCTGCCTGAGCCAGCTCAGCCGTGCCAACGAGGGCCGTCAGAACAAGCGCCCCATGCTGTCCGATCTGCGTGAATCCGGCGCCATCGAGCAGGACGCCGACGCGGTCATCGGCCTCTACCGCGAGGGATATTACGACGAAAACTGCGAGGACCCCAACGCTGCGGAGGCCATCATCCTGAAAAACCGCCGCGGCAGGACGGGCACCGTATATCTGCGGTGGCTCGCCGAGTTCACCACCTATGTGAACGACGACCGGCGCCACGACGATGAAGATTACTGACATGCCGCTTGAGGTCCCCGGAGGACCGGAGCCCGCGGCGGGGAAGCTGGATACGTCCCTTCTTCCCGAGGCGGGACTCATCCTCTGCGCCGTGTCCGGCGGCGCGGACTCCATGTATCTTCTGGAGCGGCTCCGGGAGCTGGGCTATGCCGTGGCGGCGGCCCATTACGACCACGGTCTGCGGGGGGAGGCCTCCCGCGGGGACGCGGCCTTCGTCCGGGACTGGTGCCGGGAGCGGGACATCCCCTGCGTCTGCGGGGAGGGGGACGTTGCGGCTTATGCCGCCCGGAACCGCGTGGGCGTCGAGGAGGCGGCCCGTACCCTGCGCTATGCCTTCCTGGAACAGGCGGCGGAGGAGCTGGACGCTTCCGTCATCGCCACGGCCCACACCGCGGACGATAACGCCGAAACGGTCCTTCTGCGCCTGGCCCGGGGCGCGGGACCGAAGGGCCTCTCCGGCATACCGCCCCGCCGGGGCAGGATCGTCCGACCCATGCTGGGCGTGACCCGGGAGGAGGTGGAGGCCTACCTCCTGACGCGGGGCATCCCTCACAGGGAGGACGGCTCCAACGCATCGGACGACTATGCCCGAAACCGTGTCCGGCACCATGTGATGCCGCTTATGACGGCGGAGAACCCCGGCTTTCTGAAGGCCGTGGAGCGCACGGCCCGGGTCCTGCGGGAGGACGAGGCCTACCTGGACGGCCTGGCGGCGGCGTTTCTGGAGGAGCGGCTTCGGGATAACGAGCTCTCTACCGCGGCGCTTCTGGCGCTGCCGAAGCCCGTGGCGCGCAGGGCGATCCGCCGGATCACGGGGGATATCCCACTGGAGCACACGGAGAGGATCCTGTCTTTGGCGGAGACAGGTGGGACCGCGGACATCCCGGGCATGCGCATCACCGTTTCGGCGGGGAAGATCGTTTTCGGGGCGCCGGAGGATGCCGCTCTGCCGGACCGCATCCTGCGTCCGGGGGAGACTCTGGAGCTTCCCGAGGCGGGACTTTTCGTGATAAGCGAAAAAATCGACGCGTATCCCGACGATGTTCACAAGTCGTTCAACACTTTTTTCTTTTTGTGTGAGAATATATATGATACCATGCGCGTGACGGCCCGCCATCCGGGAGACGCATACCGTCCCCTGGGCAGGGGCTGCACAAAGACGCTCAAGGCCCTGTTTCTCGAAAACAGCGTTCCGGTATGGGAGCGGGACCGCATCCCCGTCCTGCGGGACGGCGCCGGCGTCCTGGCGGTTTGCGGAATGCCGCAGGCGGAGCGTGCTGCCGCAAAGCCCGGAGACAAGGGCGTGCTGAAGATAGAATTCATCCGGCGTGAGCCGGCAGAGGGAAGGATACAATAAAACCATGGGTATGAGTCAGGATATAGCGAAAGTCCTTGTAAGCGAGGGGGATATCCGCGAGCGTATCGCGGCGCTGGGAAAGCAGATCTCCGCGGACTATAAGGGGCGGGAGCCTCTGTTTGTAGGCGTGCTGAAGGGCTGCTTCATTTTTATGGCGGATCTCGTTCGGGCGTGCGATATCAAATGCACGGTGGACTTCATGGTGGTCTCCAGCTACGGCGCGGGAACGGTGTCCTCCGGCGCGGTGGAGATCGTGAAGGACCTCTCCCAGGATATCGCCGGACGGGACATCATCATCGTGGAGGATATCCTGGACAGCGGCAACACCCTCAGCTACCTTGAGAAGATCATGACCGCCCGGAATCCCGCCTCCATCCGCATCGTCACCCTGATGGATAAGCCGGAGCGCCGCACGGCGGATGTCAAGGCGGACTATGTGGGCTTTACCATCCCGGACGCGTTCGTGGTGGGCTACGGACTGGACTTTGACCAGCGCTACCGCAACCTGCCCTATATCGGCGTACTGAAGCCGGAAGTATATTCGTAAGCACAGTCGAGGTAATTCAATGGAAAACAACTCCAACAACAAGAGAGCCCGGGACATCGGCTTTTATGCGCTCATCCTGATCGTGCTGCTGGCGACGGTGTTCACTCTGACCAGCGGCAGCCGTCTCACGCCCACCTACTCTCAGATCATCGATCTGTTCGAGGCCAAGCAGGTGGAGTCCTTCAGTATCAAGGGCAGCCGCCTGACCATGGCCCTCCGGGAGCCCTTCGAGGGGCAGACGGAGATCGTGAAGGCCCTGCGCAGCGTGGACCAGTTCACCGACGACCTGGGCGATACCATCCGTCAGCAGAAGGCCTCCGGCATCCTGACGGAGTACGATTACACCGAGGATAACTCCGCCATCTGGCTGTCCTTCGTGCCGTATTTGCTGCTGATGGTGGTCATGGCGGCCCTGTGGTTCGCCATGATGAACCGGGCCGGCGGCGGCGGAGCCGGGGGCGTCATGAAGTTCTCCCGGGCCCGCACCCGCGTGGCCACGGACGAGCAGAAAAAGAAGACCTTCGCCGACGTCGCCGGCTGCGACGAGGAGAAGGAGGACCTGCAGGAGATCGTGGAATTCCTCAAGAATCCCGCTGCCTACACCGAGATGGGCGCCCGCATCCCCAAGGGCGTGCTGCTGGTCGGCCCTCCGGGCACCGGTAAGACCCTTATGGCCAAGGCCGTGGCGGGGGAGGCAGGAGTGCAGTTCCTCTCCATTTCCGGCTCCGACTTCGTGGAGCTCTATGTGGGCGTCGGCGCGAGCCGCGTCCGGGACCTGTTCGATCAGGCAAAAAAGGTCGCCCCCGCCATCATTTTCATCGATGAGATCGATGCCGTGGGCCGTCAGCGCGGCTCCGGTCTCGGCGGCGGTCACGACGAGCGCGAGCAGACCCTGAACCAGCTCCTGGTGGAGATGGACGGCTTCACGAACAACGAGGGCGTCATCGTCATGGCGGCCACGAACCGTGCGGACATCCTGGATAACGCCCTGCTGCGGCCGGGCCGCTTTGACCGCCAGGTGTATATCGGCCTTCCCGATGTGAAGGGCCGCGAGGCCATCCTCAAGGTCCACGCCAAGGGCAAGCGCCTGGGAGACGATGTTGACCTCAACTCCATCGCCCGGGGCACGCCGGGCTTCTCCGGCGCAGATCTGGAGAACCTCCTGAACGAAGCAGCGCTCCTGGCTGTGCGCCGAGGCCGCCGCTTCCTCATGAACGCGGATATTGACGACGCCATCCTCAAGGTGGCCATGGGTCCCGAGAAAAAGAGCCGCGTCATCTCCGACAAGGAAAAGCGCCTCACCGCTTACCATGAGTCCGGCCATGCCATCGCCGCCAAGTATCTCGAGAACGTGGACCCCGTCCACTATATCACCATCATCCCCCGGGGCCGCGCCGGCGGCTTCACGCTGATGCGTCCGGCGGAGGACAAGACCTTCGAGTCCAAGAGCGCTATGTTCGAGGATATCGTCATGAGCCTCGGCGGACGCACCGCGGAGAAGCTCTTCCTGGACGATATCTCCACCGGCGCCTCCGGGGACATCCAGCAGGCCTCCAAGATCGCCCGGGCCATGGTCATGCAGTACGGATTCTCGGAGCGCCTCGGTCCCATCAGCTTCGACGATTCCGCCCACAGCCTGTTCATCGGCCGTGACTTCGGCACCACCAAGGCCTATTCCGAGGAGACGGCCGCCATCATCGACGAGGAGGTCAAGCGCATCTTTGACGAGGCCTCCGCCAAGTGCGAGCAGCTCCTCACCGAGCATCGGGACACCCTGATCGCCGTGGCGGAATACCTCCTGGAGAACGAGTCCATGGAGGGCGACGAGTTCGACTACTTCTGCGACCACGGCGAGCTGCCCCCCAAGAAGGCGGCGGACGCTTCCCCGGAAGAGTCCGCACCCATCACCGACGGCGCCGACTTCGTAAAGGAAGAGCCGGAGGACGGGGAAGCCCCCGCCCAGGAGTGACATCCAACCGAATACGCTCCCTCGCGTCCTCGCGGCGCGGGGGAGTTTTTTCGTTCCGGGCGAACCTGCGATTGACGGCGCAGAGATAAATATTGTATAATAAATTGACACGTTTTTGGCATTATCTGACCGAGAGAGAGGATGGACCCATGGCGGATGTGTTCGGGATGCTGCGGGACGCGGTGCTGGCCGTCGGAAACGGCGAGGACCGCTTCACCATGAAGCGCGGCAGCTTTTCCTATCGGGAGACCGTCCGGAGCAGGACGGCCCTGGTGCGCGGGGAGGACGAGTCCCTGAGCGACGGCGTTCGCATGAAGTTCCGGGACCCGGAGTCCGAGGCGTCCGTCTCGCTGCTTCTGCGGCGGGAGGGAGAGCGCGTGCGTCTCACCGCGGAGCTTCCGGAGGGCCACGGCTGGGACCGCTTTTGGCTGACTCTTCCCGCTGACCCGGAGGAGCATATCTACGGCTGCGGGGAGGAATATTCTGTCCTGGACCTGAAGGGAGAGGCCGTCCGGATCTGGGTGGCGGAGCATCAGAACTCGGACCGCATCGGTCGGAAGCTCATCCGGGAAAAGCTCCTGGGCAAGCGCCCGGAGCGTATCCTCCGCTTCTCCCGCTACGAGTCCTATTACGCCCAGCCCACCTTCGTCTCCAGCCGCAGGTTCTATGTCCACGCGGAGGTGAGTACCTATGCGGTGTTCGACTTCCGCAGACCGGAGTCCACCACTCTGTGCTTCCGAGAGCCGCCGGCGCTGTACGCGGAGTCGGCGGAGGATTTTCCGACCCTGTCCGAGAGGCTGACGGCTCTTCTGGGACGGCAGCCCCCCATGCCGGACTGGACCTTTGATGGTGCGATCCTGGCGGTCCAGGGGGGTACGGCGGAGGCGGAACGGAAGCTGGCCGCGGCACTGGAGGCCGGGGCGAAGGTCTGCGGCGTCTGGTCCCAGGACTGGTGCGGCTGCCGCCGGACGGGCTTCGGGTATCAGGTGATGTGGAATTGGGTCTGGGACCGGGAGCTCTATCCGGAGCTGGACGAAAGGATCCGTGCCTGGCGGGAGAGGGGCGTCCGTTTCCTGGGGTACATAAACCCCTTCCTGGCGCTGGAAAAGGAGCTCTACGCATACGCCGCGGAGCGGGGCTACTGCGTGAAGGACCGGGAGGGGAAGGACTATCTCGTCACCATCACCACCTTCCCGGCGGCTATGATCGACTTCACGAATCCCGAGGCGTACGCCTGGTATAAGGATATCATCAAGAACAACCTCATCGGCCTCGGGCTCGGCGGATGGATGGCGGATTTCGGGGAGTATCTCCCGGTGGACGCGGTGCTGTACAGCGGGGAGGACCCCGCCGCCGTCCACAACCGCTGGCCCGCCATCTGGGCACGGATGAATCGGGAGGCGATCGAGGAGTGCGGCGTGCAGGACGAGGTGTTCTTCTTCACCCGCGCAGGCTTTACCGGCACGGCGGCGGCCTCGCCCATGATGTGGACAGGAGACCAGCATGTGGACTGGTCCGCGGACGACGGACTGCCCTCCGTCATCCCTGCCACCCTGTCCCTGGCCATGAGCGGCTTGGCCGTGACCCACTCTGACGTGGGCGGATATACGACGGTCATGCACATGCGCCGAACGAAGGAACTCCTGCTGCGTTGGGAGGAGATGAACGTCTTCTCGCCTCTAATGCGCTTCCATGAGGGGAACCAGCCGGACAACAACGTCCAGTTCGACGGCGACGGGGAGCTGCTGGCTCAGCTGAAGCGTACCACTCTTCGCCGCGCGGCGCTGGGGCCGTATCTGCGGGCGCTGGCGGCGGAGGCGGCGGAGCGGGGCATCCCTGTGATGCGGCCGCTGTTCTACCATTACGACGAGATCCCCGCCTACACGGAGAAGACGGAATACCTACTGGGCCGGGACCTGCTGGTGGCTCCTGTACTGAAGGAGGGCGCGGTATCCCGGGCGGTGTATCTGCCGGAGGACACCTGGGTCCGCCTGGGCACCGGAGATATCTACGGCGGCGGCGTGTTCACGGTGGACGCGCCGGTGGGACAGCCTCCCGTGTTCCTCCGCAGGGACAGTGAATGGTTCGAAACACTCATTGACATATAAATACGGAGAAAGGAAGGACACCGGCATGAGCAAAAAGCCGAGGGAACAGCCGAGAGAGGACCGGGCCGGCTCCCGCATAGCCTATGGCCTGGCGGATATCTACGGCGGCGGCGCGTTCGTGGTCATCAGCACCTTCTTTACGGTCTTCCTGACCAAGGCCCTGGGTATGCCCACGGCGCTGGCGGGGACCATCCCCTTGATCGGCAAGATCTGGGACGCGGTGACGGACCCCGTTATGGGGAATATCGCAGACCGTACCCGGTCGAAATTCGGACCCAAGCGCTTCTATCTCCTCCTGGGGAGCATCATCTCCGCCATCACCTTCGCGGTGATGTGGATCCCCCTGTATTCCGTGGGGGCCACGGGGCAGTATATCTTCTATGTGCTGATGTACATGCTGTTTTCCACGGGCTTCACCATCGTCATGGTGCCCTATAACGCGCTGCTGCCGGACATGGTGGAGGACTACACCGTCCGCGCCCGGTTCTCCAGCACCCGGATGATCTTCTCCTCCCTGGGCGCCATCATTGCGGGCCTCGTGCCCACGCTCCTCATCCGGGACAATACAAACGCCGGGCAGTACCTGACGGTTGCCCTCATCTTCGCGGTGATCTTCTTTGCGGTGATCCTGCTGACCTTCCTGGGGACCTGGGAGCGGCAGAAGCCTGTGGTGAAGATCGGCTTCAAGGAGAGCTTCACCCACTCCTTCACCGTGTACAAGAGCCGCTCCTTCCGGCTGCTCATGGGCATCTTCATCTTCGGCCAGGGCGCTGCGGACTTCGTGACGGGCTTGGCGGTGTACTATATCGACGACGTGCTGAACGCCTACGGCGGCGGGAATTTCACCATCCTCATGGGCGTCATCCTGCTCAGCCAGTTCTTGGGCATGCTCCTGTTCGCGCCCATCATGGCCCGCACGTCGAAGAAATTCCCCGTTCTCGTGGGAACCCCCGTGCGGATGCTGGCGACGCTGGCAATGCTGTTTTTCTCCCACGAGGGCGCAAACTTCACGGTGATCCTGGCTCTGTCCTTCATCGTGGGTCTCGGCATGGCGGGCTGCTCCACCAGTATCTACGCCATCCTGGCGGATATGGCGGACGTGGACGAGCTCATCACCACTATGAACCGTCCCGGCACCTGCTCCGGCATGGCCACCTTCGTCCGCAAGATCGCAACGGGCTTCTCCTCCGCCATCATCGGCGTGCTGCTGGCCATGGTGGGGTACGACGAGGTGATCGCAAGCTCCGGCCTGCGTCAGGCGGCGTCGGTGCAGGTGGGCATCGCGAATGTGTATGTGTTTGCCCAGATCGTCCTTCTGGCGATCACGCTGGTGTTCGTGGTGCTGTTCCCCATGGGGAAGCGGGAATTCGAGATCATCCGCCGGGAGACTGCCCGCCGGAAGGGCGAGGATGCCTCCGAGCCCACGCCGGAGGAGATCGCCGTGTGCGAGAAGGTGACCGGCTTCCGGTTTGATCGGCTCTGGGACGCGGACAACGCGCTCCGGCTTTCCAATAAGAAATAAAACATACGAGGTAAGAGGACATGAAGTACTTTCTGGACAGCGCAAAGCTGGACGAAATCACCGAGGCTCACGCCTCCTTCGGCATCGACGGCGTCACCACGAATCCACGGCACATCCAGGCCAGCGGCAAGCCCTTTCTCACCGCGATCCGGGACATTGCCGACTGGGTGAGGGCCGAGGGTCTGACGGGGGTGGAGAGATTTCCTGTGTCGGTGGAGATCAACCCCCACATCGCGGAGGCGGAGGAGATGATCGCCGCGGCCCGGAAGATCGCCGCCGTCAGCGAGAATTTCGTCATCAAGATACCCGCCACCCCGGAGGGGATCACGGCGGCCCGGCGTCTGGAGCGGGAGGGTATCCGCACCAACGTCACTCTCATCTTCTCTCCGGCCCAGGCCATCCTCCCGGCGAAAAACGGCTCCAAATTCGTCTCTCCCTTCATCGGCTGGAAGGAGGCAAACGGCGAGGACTGCCGCCGGTACATCCGGGACATCGTGGAGATCTATAAAAACTACGGCTGGTACGGCAGGACCGAGATCATCTGCGCCGCCGTGCGCACGGCAAAGCAGATCGTGGACTGCGCCGCAGCGGGAGCGGACATCGTGACGGCGGGGCTGGAGGTCTATAAGGACAGTATGCGCCACGCCTATACCACCCAGGGCATCGGGACATTCACCGACGCCTGGGACCGCACGGCGGAGGGCTGACAGTATGAAGATCGGATTTGTGGGCCTCGGCATCATGGGAGCGCCCATGTGCGAGAACATCATCGCAAAGCACGATGATACCGTGTTCGTCTATAACCGTACCCGGGCCAAGGCGGAGGCCGTGGCGGCAAGGGGCGCCGTCCTCTGCGGCAGCGCCCGGGAGGCGGCGGAGAGGGCGGACGTCTTTATCACCATGGTCCCGGCGTCGGCGGATTCCCGGGCGGTGTACGAGGAGATCCTGCCCGTCCTGGACGCCTCGAAGCTCTGCATCGACATGAGCACCATCGCCCCGGCGGACTCCGTGGCAATCGCGGACATGGTGAAGAAGACCGGCGCGGACTTCATAGACGCTCCGGTGGTGAAGAGCCGTCCTGCGGCCGTGGCGGGGAAGCTGGGCATTTACGTCGGCGGCTCGGAGGCAGCCTTTGAGAAGGCAATGCCCATACTGCGGTACATGGGGGAGAACGTCATCCGCCTGGGCGGAAACGGCAAGGGCCTCGTCATGAAGATCTGCCACAACGCCCTGGTGTCCCAGATCCAGAACGGCGTGAACGAGACCTCCGCTCTGGCGGCGGCCTTCGGCATCGATATCGGTACCTTCGCCGAGGCTATATCCTACGGCGGCGGCCAGAATTTCTACCTGGACTCCAAGAAGGCGGCCATTGCGGCGGAGGATTATACCACCGCTTTTTCCATCCAAAACATGCACAAGGACGTGACCATCTGCACGGAGCTGGCCGCCTCCGCGGACGTGGCCATGCCCGGGGAGGAGAACGCCAGACGCGTCTATGACGAGGCCATGGCCCAGGGCCTGGGGGCGGAGGATTTCTGCGCCACGGTGAAGGTGGTCCGGGGGCGTCGCCATGTCTGAGAGACGACCATTCCGGCTGGCGTATGTCCCCATCGGCGTGCCCACCTTCCACCAGGAGAGCGCCCTGAAGGCCTTCGACGATTCCCTGGCGCTCCTGCGCTCCCTCTGCGACCATGTGGACGCGCCGGAGGGACCCCTTTTGTCGGTGGAGGCGGTGAGCGCCTTTCTAGATACCGTCGATCCGGACCTCATCGTCCTGCAGAATACCACCTTTGCCAACGCCGCTTATGCCTCCGAGGTTCTGCGCCGCTTCCGGGAGACGCCCCTGGCCCTGTGGACCCTGCGGGAGCCTGTCGTGGACGGCGGGCGTCTGCGGCTGAACTCCCTCACCGGGGCCTACTCCGCGGGCAACGCGATCCGACGCTTCCGGGACAGACCGTTCCCCTTTGTCTTCGGCGCGGCGGGGGAGGAGAAGGTGAGAGCGTCCCTGGACGCCTGCGTCCGGGCGGCGGCTCTCAAGAAGGACCTGGCGTCCCTGAGGCTGGCGCAGATCGGACACACGCCCCAGGGCTTCGGCTTTGGACGGGCGCTGGACCTGGACATGCTGGAAACCTTCGGAACGGAGCTTCTCTCCGTGGAGGTGCGGGAGCTTCTCGACAAGGCCAAGAGCTATTCCGACGCGGAATGCGAGGCATACCTCCGGGACGCCTCCGGCCGCATCGTGGGCCTGGAGGATACCCCGGAGCGCAATCGCCGGGATTTTGCGCGGCTGTACAAGGCGTATGACGATTTCGTCCGCGAAAACGGCGTGGGAGCGCTGGCCTCCCGCTGCTGGCCGGATCTGTTCACGGAATTCGGCACGCCGGTGTGCGCGGTGCTGGGCATCATGAACGATCTGGGCATACCCGCCGCCTGCGAGGCGGACGCTTACGGCGCCCTGTCCATGTACATGGGGCGAAGGCTCACGGGGCAGCCGGCCTTTTTCGGCGACCCCGCGTCCCTGGATGAGGAGGAGAACACCATCACCTTCTGGCACTGCGGCATGGCGCCCTGCTCCCTGGCCAGGGAGGATACCGGCGCCTGCGCCGGGGAGCACTGCAACCGGCACATCGGTCCCACGCTGGAATTCGGCTGCATGCCCTCTGACAGAGCTACGGTCTTCCGGACGGGCCGGACGCCGGAGGGGCATTTCCGGTTCCTCGTCGTCTCCGGAGAGATCCTGGACCGCCCGAAGCAGTTTTTCGGCACGTCCCTGGTCTTCCGGCCCCGGGGCAGCGCGGAGGAGATCGTCCGCCGCACCGTTCGGGAGGGGTGGGAGCCCCATTACGCGGTCCTGTACGGCGACGCTGCCGAGCCCCTGGCGTTCCTCGCGGATATGCTGGGCCTGGAAGCCGTAATTCTATAACGTATACACCATAGCCCCCTGTGCGGCAGCTCCGCGCGGGGGCTTTTCTGACGATTATATAACAATATCACCAAATTGACATCGAATTAACAAAGTGCTTTGTGCATAACAGACAAAAATCGGGAGAAACTTTTTATCCCGTTTCGATGTTAGAATCTAAACTAATATTGAAAAAAAGAAATGTTTAAGATATTGTATAAATAGGCAAGTCCAGTATTTGTAAGAGGTAAGACTATTATTGGGTAGGAGGTAATTCATGATGGAAGCCAATAAACCGGCGGCCGGCTGCGACTGTCAGAACGACGAGGTCCTTCTGGAGCGCATCCGTCAGGTGGCGGCTCAGCAGAAGGGCAAGGAGGGGAACCTTATCCAGGTCCTCCACATGGTCCAGGCTGTGTACGGCTATCTGCCGCTGCATGTCCAGGAGATCGTGGCGATCGAGCTCGGGCTTTCCCTGTCCGAGGTCTCGGGCGTTGCGAGCTTCTATTCCTTTTTCTCCACGGAGCCCCGGGGAAAGCACACCATCCGCATCTGTCTCGGCACGGCGTGCTATGTCCGCGGCGGCGTCACCATTGTGGACGCCCTGGAGAAAGCGCTCGGCGTGACCCTTGGCCACACCACGAAGGACGGCATGTTCTCCTTCGAGGTGGCGCGCTGCATCGGCGCGTGCGGTCTGGCTCCCGCCATGTCCATCGACGCGACGGTGTATCCCCATGTCAAGGCGGACGAGGTCAAGGGGATCCTCCAGAGCTGGTACGATAAAGATGCGGAGGAGGCGGTCTGATGGCGATCTACACATTAAAAATCAAGACGCCCGAAGATCTCGCCGATCTTCGGAACAGCTTCCGGGAGCATGCCTCCGGCTTCCGTCACACGATCTATGTGTGCGGCGGCGCGGGCTGCATCTCCGACCACTCCGAGGAAGTGGTCCAGGCGCTGAAGAAGGCCATGGCTCTGCGGGGCCTGAGCCAGGAGGTGCGCATGGTGGTCACGGGCTGCGTCGGCCTGTGCGCCCAGGGTCCCTGCATGATCGTCGATCCCGACGGCGTGTTCTATGGGAACCTCACCCCGGAGAAGGTGAAGGTCATCGTGGACCGGCACCTCATCGGCGGCCGTCCCATCGAGGAGTACTGCTACTTCGACGAGACCCAGCAGAAGTACCTTCCCTACACCCGCGATCTTCCCTTCTTCTCCAAGCAGGTGAAGATCGCCCTGCGGAATGTGGGCCGCATCGACTTCAGCTCGGTGGAGGACTACATAGGCCACGACGGTTACTTCGCCCTGGCGAAGGTGCTGACCGACTGGGGCCGGGAGAAGACCATCAAGGAGATCACCGACTCCGGCCTCCGGGGCCGCGGCGGCGCGGGCTTCCCCACGGGCGTGAAGTGGCAGTCCGGCCATGACCAGCCCGGCGACCAGAAATACATCATCTGCAACGCGGACGAGGGCGACCCCGGCGCGTTCATGGACCGCAGCATCCTGGAGGGCGACCCCCACAGCGTCATCGAGGCGCGAACAAGGGCTTCGTCTATGTCCGCGCGGAGTATCCCCTGGCCATCGAGCGCCTGACCGAGGCCATCGAGCAGGCTCGGGCCGTGGGCCTGCTGGGCCAGAATATCCTGGGCAGCGATTTCAGCTTCGAGCTGGAGATCCGTATCGGCGCGGGCGCCTTCGTCTGCGGCGAGGAGACGGCCCTCATCAACTCCATCGAGGGCAAGCGCGGCGAGCCGCGGCAGAAGCCGCCCTTCCCGTTCCAGAGCGGTCTCTGGGGCTGCCCCACCATCATCAACAACGTGGAGACCCTCGCCAATATCTGCGCCATCATCAACCGGGGCGCGGAGTGGTTCTCCAGCTTCGGCGTGGGCCGGTCCAAGGGCACGAAGGTCTTCGCCCTGGCAGGCGATATCGTGAACTCCGGCATCATCGAGATCCCCATGGGCATCAGCATGCGGGAGATCATCTACGATATCGGCGGCGGCATGAAGGACGGCAAGAGGTTTAAGTCCGTCCAGTCCGGCGGTCCCTCCGGCGGCTGCCTGACGGAGGAGCATCTGGACGTCTCCGTGGACTATGAGTCCCTGGCGGCTGCAGGCGCCATCATCGGCTCCGGCGGTCTCATCGCTATGGACGAGAACACCTGTATGGTGGACACAGCCCGCTACTTCATGGAATTCATCCAGGACGAGAGCTGCGGCCACTGCGTCCCCTGCCGCATCGGCACCAAGCGTATGCTGGAGATGCTCCAGCGCATGACCAACGGCGAGGGCGACGTGGAGGATATAGACAACCTCCAGACCCTGGCGAACACCGTGTCCGACACGGCCATGTGCGCCCTGGGCCAGACCGCTCCGAACCCCGTTCTGACGACCCTGAAATACTTCCGGGACGAGTATGTCGCCCATGTGCGCGATAAGCGCTGCCCCGCCCATGTCTGCGCTGCCCTGAAGGAGTACTCCATCGAGGCCGAGAAGTGCAAGGGCTGCGGCATGTGCGCCAAGGCCTGTCCCGCCGGCGCTATCTCCGGCGAGAAGGCGCAGCCCCACGTCATAGACAAGACGGCCTGCATCAAGTGCGGCAGCTGCAAGAACGTCTGCCGCTTCGACGCCGTGTATCTGACCTGAGGAGGTGGAGAAAATGATTGAACTGACGATCAACGGGAAAAAGGTCTCCGCGCCGGAGGGCTCTACCATCATGGAGGCGGCGAAGCTCGCAGGCATCTCCATCCCACATCTGTGCCACTGCCCCGGCATCCACACCAACGGCTCCTGCCGTATCTGCGTGGTGGAGATCGAGGGTATGAAGAAGCTCATGGCCTCCTGCATCGTGAAGGCGCAGGACGGCATGGTGGTCCACACCAGCACCGAGCGCGTCCGCATGGCGCGTAAGATCATCTACGACCTTCTGATCTCGAATCACCCCAGAGACTGCACCTTCTGCTCCCGGAACCAGAGCTGCGAGCTGCAGCAGCTGGGCGGCACCCTGGGCATCCTGGAGACCCACATCCATGGCGAGCAGAGCCCTGTCCGCGTGGATATCTCCCCGTCCATCACACGCGACACCAAGAAGTGCATCCTCTGCCGCCGCTGTGTGACGGCCTGCCACGAGGTGCAGGGCGTCGGCGCCATTTTCGGCCAGAACCGCGGCTTCAATACCGTTATCGCTCCCGCCATGGCCATGCCTCTCGAGAAGGTGGACTGCGCTATGTGCGGCCAGTGCACCGTGGTCTGCCCCACGGGCGCCCTCACCGAGACCGACGGCATGGACCGGGTCTGGGACGCTCTGAACGATCCCACCAAGCGCGTGGTGGTACAGGTTGCTCCCGCCGTCCGCGCCGCTCTGGGCGAGGAGTTCCATATGGAGCCCGGCGTCACCGTCACCGGCAAGATGGCCACGGCGCTCCACGATCTGGGCTTTGACGACGTGTTCGATACGAACTACGGCGCGGACCTCACCATCATGGAGGAGGGGACCGAGCTGCTCCAGCGCCTCACCGCGGCTCTCAACGGCGGCAAGGCGGTCCTGCCCATGATCACCTCCTGCTCTCCCGGCTGGATCAAGCATTGCGAGCACGCCTATCCCTATCAGCTGCCCCATCTGTCCAGCTGCAAGAGCCCCCACACCATGCTGGGCGCCGTCATCAAGAGCTACTATGCCAACAAGATCGGCGTGGACCCGAAGGACATGTTCGTCGTGTCCGTCATGCCCTGCACCGCGAAAAAGTACGAGATCCAGCGCCCCGAGATGCAGAACGGCGGAAACTACAACGTGGACGCCGTGCTGACCACCCGTGAGCTGGCCCGCATGATCCGCACCATGGGTATCGACTTCGTGAACCTGGAGGACGGCGAGTTCGACGCACCTCTCGGCTTCTCCACCGGCGCCGCGGACATTTTCGGCGTCACCGGCGGCGTGATGGAGGCGGCTCTGCGCACGGTGTACGAGCTGGTCACCGGCCGTCCTCTGCCCGGACACAACCTGCATCTCATGCCCATCGTGGGTCTCGACAAGATCAAGACCGCCGACATCACCTTCGAGAATGTGAAGCCCGAGTATTCCTTCCTGGAGGGCGTCACGGCGAAGATCGCCGTCACAAGCGGCCTCAAGAATGCCGATGTCCTGATGGACGAGGTCAAAGCCGGTACCAGCCCCTATACCTTCATCGAGGTCATGGGCTGCCCCAGCGGCTGCATCAACGGCGGCGGTCAGCCCCGCATCAAGAACAACGTCCCCAACTACAAGGAGCTCCGTCTGGAGGCCCTGTACAACGAGGATGAGGGCAAGCAGCTCCGCAAGTCCCACGAGAACCCAGACATCATCGCCCTGTACAACGAGTTCCTGGGCGAGCCCTGCGGGCATCTCAGCCATGAGCTGCTGCACACCACCTACACCCCGCGCGGCCACTTCAACGAGTATTTCCAGGAGCATATGCAGAAGGAATACGCGACTGTCATGGCCGGTATGTACGGCGAAGAATGACCCCATAACGCGAAAGGGAGGACTCCTCGGAGTCCTCCTTTTTGTCTTTATTACGGTTCGTCCGCCAGACACTCCACGAGGCGCCGGATGTTGGGGTTCGTGTTTTTGGACGACCATACCGCCACAATGTCCGGGGAGTCCGCGTCCTCGATGGGGATGACCCGGATGTCCTGGTCGGTCTCCAGGCGTGTGTTCCGGTCCAGCACCGCGATGCCGACGCCGGTCTCCACATAAAACAGCAGACTGTCCAGGGAGTCCGCCAGCCGGACGATGTTCGGCTCGAATCCCTGACTGCGGCAGGAGTGCATGAGCTGCTCGTATCCGCCGTAGCTCTCCTCCGGGGAGATGACCACATACGGCGCCTTCGAGAAATCGTCCAGCTCTGCCAGGGGGCTCATGCGGCTGACGAAGATAGCGGGCTTCTGCTGTGTTCGGATGGTCCGGATCATGAGTCCGTCCCGGGGCCGGACGTCGAAGGAGAGGGTCAGGATGAGGTCGAACCGCATCGTGTCGAGAGCCTTCTGAAGGCCGGAAAAGCCCGCCCGTTCCAGGGTGAAGTTCAGCTCGGGATACAGCTGCGTGAACCGCTGGAAGCGCTGGATGATCTCCCGGTCCAGCCGCTGTCCCGCCAGCACGCCCACGGTGAGCTCCCCCGCGTCCCCGCGGCCCAGAGCCCGGGTGGTCTCGGTGATCTGCCGGAAGAGGGAGGGGAGGTCCTTCGTCTGCTCGTAGAGATATTCACCCGCCCGGGTCAGCCGCACGGAGCGGTTCTCCCGGATGAAAAGCTCCGTGCTCAGCGCCCGCTCCAGGGAGGAGATCTGCTTCGAGATGTTCGGCTGGGAGGTGTACAGGAGCCTTGCTGTCTCCGAAAAGCTGCCGCACTCCGCCGCCGTGATAAAATAGGAGAGCTTCGTGATATCCATGCGCTTCACCTCACAAATATATTAACATATAACCAAATGGAATGGCAAGAGGGGAGAAAGGATATTTGTCATTTGTTTCACAGGGTGGTATGATGGTATCAACGAGTGTTAAAGAAATAATTTTTTGGAGGTAGAGCAATGAAACAATCCACGGCAAAGGGCTTCGGAAGGAAGGGATGGGTGATCCTGATCCTGACGTTCTTCAGCATCCTGATGAACTCCATGATCATTTACGACTCCCTGAACGTGACCCTGCTCCCTGACACGGGGCTCGGCTGGCCTGCGCGTCTCGGCCTGCAGAACCCCAGCATCCTGTACATTTTCTCCACCATCGCAGCTTGGATCAGCGTTCCCGGCGCGATCGTCTTCGGCTGGCTGTGCGGCAAGAAGAGCTGCAAGTTCTCCTGGGGCCTTGCTCTGGTGCTGAACGCCGTGGTCTGCTTCCTTTGGACCTTCGCGGCGGCCAGCCCCGTGTATCTCATCATGCTGTGCCTGGCGAACATCTGCGGCATGGGCTTCAACTACATCGCGAGCCTTAACGTGGTGTCCAACTGGTATCCCACGAAGAAGGGCCTCGCCATGGGCGTCGTGACCATCGGCTTCCCCCTGTCCGCCACGATCGCAACGCCCCTCTGCTCCGGGCTCCTGTTCGGCATCGGCCTGAACGGCATCTACTACATGTTCTCCATCATCTGCCTTGTGCTGGGCGTTCTCGTGTTCGTCCTGGTGAAGGACTATCCCGAGCAGGCGGGCGCTTATCCCGACAACGACAAGAGCTTCGACCGCGCCCTGTCCGACAAGCTCCTGGCCGAGGGTCTGGAGTATCAGAAGACCTCCGTCTGGCAGCCGAAGAAGTTCCTTAAGACCGGCAATGTCTGGAAGATCATCTTCCCCCTGGGCGTCATGGAGCTGTTCTCCCTGGGCGTTATGTCGAACTTCGTGCCCCGTATGGCGCAGATCGGCTTCGACACCGCCGCCTGCACCCCCATGCTGGCCTGCGCGGGGCTCGTCGCCTGCGTCGGCAGCTATCTCTGCGGCGTGATGGACCAGAAGCTGGGTACCAAGAAGGCCATCATCATCACCTTCCTGTTCGGCATCGTGTCCCTGGCGCTGAACGTTATCGGCGGCTTCATCACCACCAGCAGGGTGGGGGACCTGGGCTATATCCTCATCTTCATCGGCCAGCCCTTCATGGGCATCATGCTGGGCGGCGCGGCAAATTACCTTGTCTCTCTCATCTCCACCATCTGGGGCCGGTACGACTTTGACAACGGCTATCGCGTCATGAAGCCTGCCGTGGCCATCATCGGCGCCCTGGGCATCACCATCTGCGGCGCCCTCGGCAACGCTCCCGGCGTGGGCTATGCGTATGCTTATATGCTGATCTGCGCCCTGTGCGTCATCGCCGTCATCATCGCCGCCCGCATCGACGACACCTATGTAGGAAAGAAAGACTAAGTCACAGCCCTGAGTGACATCACTTTAGAAAAGGAGCATGTTTGTATGAAGATCGTAGGCGTATCCTTCGGAACGAAAAACGGCAACAACGACACCATGTGCCGCGTGGCGCTGGAAGCGGCGCAGAAGGCGGGGGCGGAGGTGGAGTTCATCCACCTGCTGGACTGGCACATCGAGCATTGCACGGGCTGCGTGGCCTGCTCCCGGGGCCTTGTCATGGGCAAGGGCAACATCTGCACCCGGAAGGATGATTTCGACGCCTTCCGCTCGATCCTGCTGGACGCGGACGGTATCCTGTTCGTCAGCCCCATCTTTGAGTCCGGCGCTTCGGGCCTGCTGCATACCGTGTGCGACCGCTTCGGACCCCGCATGGACCGCGGCATGAACATCATCGGCGACCAGATCAGCAAGGGAAGCGGCGGCCCCGGTGTGGATCCCCGGCTCCTGCAGGACAAGGTCATCTCCTTCGTGGGCATCGGCGGCTCCGACTGGGCCTGTCGCGTCCAGACCGACCACGCCATGTGCGCCATGAGCCCTGCCTGGAAGATCATCGACAACGACTTCTTCTCCTGGTCCAAGGACGTCATCATGCACGACGACAAGATCGAGCGCATGAAGGAAATCGGCCGGAACCTGGCCGAGGCCGCCGCGGACATCGAGAAGGCGGCCTACAAGGGCGATCCCGGCGTTTGCCCCCACTGCCACTGCTCCAACTTCTGGCTGGTCCCCGGCACCACCAAGGCTGTCTGCGAGCTCTGCGGCCTGGAAGGCGAGATCGTCGTCGAGGACGGTGCCTGGGCGTTCAAATTCGATCCTGCTGACGAGCATAAGGCCCACGACACCATCTCCGGCAAGTTCCTCCACGCGGACGACATCAAGGAGAACGAGGGCCGTCTTATGGATCTGGGCAAGGACCCGGAGTTCAAGTCCCGCAAGAAGTATTACACGGATCTTTTCCAGCCCACGCCTCCCCCGGCGAAAGGGGCCTGAGATCCATTTATTCGCTTGTCATGAGCGGGCGTCCGCGGCATAAAGCCCGGTAACGCTGCCGCGAGATCAACCAATACTGAAAGGAGAGCATATATATGAAAGCACTGGCACTGTACGGCAAGGGCGACCTCCGCCTCGAGGAGCGTCCCGTTCCCCATCCCGGTCCCAACCAGCTCGTCGTAAAGATCGACTACGTCGGCATCTGCGGTACGGACGTGGAGTTCTACGGGGGACACTATCCCCCCTTCATCCAGCTCCCCATGGTCCTCGGTCACGAGAACTCCGGCACCGTGGTCGAGGTGGGCGAAGGCGTCACCGACTTCAAGGTGGGCGACCGCATCCTCTGCGGACCCCCCTCCGCCTGCGCTGAGGGCTGCCCTCTCTGCAAGGAGAACAAGACCAATATCTGCATCAACGGCTTCCCCAATACCGCCGGCATCGGCGGTCCGGACGGCGGCTACTGCGAGTATTTCCTGATCCGCGACGTGGCGCACACCATGCTCATCAAGGTTCCGGAGGGCGTGGATCTCAAGGACGCGGTCCTTTTCGACGTGGTCTGTGTGGCGCTGCACGGCATCCGCCAGTCCAAATTCCAGATCGGCGACGACGTGGTCGTTTCCGGCACCGGCTCCGTGGGCCTGAGCGCCATCCAGTTCCTGAAGGCCGCCGGCGCCCGCCGGATCATCGCCCTGGGCACCTCCGACGAGAAGGAGCCCCTCATCCGCGAATACGGCGCGGACTACTTCATCAACTCCAAGACCTGCCCGGATGTGGCGGCGGAGGTCATGAAGATCCTCGATTCCCCCGTGGGCGCGCCCATCGTGTACGAGTGCGCGGGCAACCCCGCCAGCTTCAACACCTGCGTCTCCTGCGTTCGCCCCGGCGGTCAGATCATGGTCATCGGCACCATCAACCAGCCCTTCGAGATCACGCCGGGCCAGTTCTCCATCCATGAGCCGGAGTTCAAGTTCACCTTCGTCTACACCCGCGAGGAGGTCGAGATGTACCTCGACATGCTCGGCCGCGGCAAGGTGAAGTTCCCCGGCATGGTCACCGGCGTCGTGAGTCTCGAGGACGCGGTGCCCAAGTATATCGGCGCTCCCAGCCGCCGCGGTCATCTGAAGGTCTTGATCGACCCCAGTCTCTGAGCGGAAGTTAACCCTTGCTTAACAAAGCTGTGTTATGATATTATCGTGTCATAACACAGCTTGCCCTACATAAAATTTTTAAAGACAGGAGATAGACAGCATGAAAAAGTATCCGCACGTATTTTCCCCGATACGCGTCGGCGGCGTGGTGCTGAAAAACCGCATCATTTCCGCGCCCAGCACCATCCATACCGCCTCCAGCGGCCAGCCCTATCCCACGGAGGAGGGCATCCGCTTCTTTGAGGACCGCGCCAGAGCCGGCGCCGGCCTCGTGACCTGCGCGGGCGTTTCCATCGGCGGCGCCTTCGACGACGGCACCCACGCCAGCTGGGACCTCAAGAAACCCAACCATACGAACCGTCTCGTGGACCTGAGCGAGCGCATCCATCTCTATGGCGCGAAGTGCACCATGGAGCTCATCGGCGTCTTCCCCGAGGGCTACACCGTGTCCGACGGCTGCTCCATCATGGGCTCTCCTCCCATCGGCCGGGAGATCCCCAAGGAGAAGATGATGTGGTTCAAGGACGAGTATGTCGAGGCCGCCGTGGGCATCAAGGCCGCGGGCTTTGACGGCGTGCTGCTGCATATGGGACACTCCATCCCCGTGGCGCAGTTCTTCTCTCCCTATACCAACAAGCGCACCG
>CAJOIC010000029.1:26949-28445 GCA_905234625.1 uncultured Oscillospiraceae bacterium
ATGCCGTGGAGATCATGGACGCCATCCGCAAGGCGGTGGGGCCCGATTTCATCATCGACGTGCGCATCTCCGGTACTGAGTACCAGGAGGGCGGTATCGACATGGAGGAGGGCCTCAGGATCGCCGAGATCCTCCAGGATCACTGCGATATCCTCCAGGCCTCCTGCGGCATGCACAACTCCGACTGGATGACCTGGACCCATCCCTGCGGCTTCCTGCCTCCCAACCACAACATGTTCATCGCGGACACCTGGAAGAAATCCGGGCGCATCAATAAGTGCTTCGTCTCCACCATCGGCGGTCTGACGAACCTCACCGACTGCGAGAAGGTCCTGGCCGCAGGCAGCGCCGACTTCGTGGTGGTGGCCCGTGAGTTCATCGCCGATCCCGAGTGGATCAAGAAGGACCTGGCAGGTCACCCGGAAGATGTCGTCCCCTGCATCAAGTGCATGCGCTGCCACGACTCCGACAACTACGCGCAGCACCTGCAGTGCGCCGTGAACCCCCGGGCCGGTCTGGAAGCCCCCATCGACCGCATCCCCGAAAAGCCCGAGCGGGAGAAGAACGTGGCCATCATCGGCGGCGGTCCCGCCGGTATGTATGCCGCTCTCGCCTGCGCGGAGCGGGGCCACACCGTCACCCTGTTCGAGAAAAAGCCCGCCCTGGGCGGCCTGCTGGAGTACGCCGACCATGTCCGCAACTTCAAGTGGCCCCTGTCGGACTACAAGAACTGGCTCATCATGCAGGTGAACAAGAACCCCAAGATCACCGTGAAGCTGAACACGGAGGCCAAGCCCGACGCGATGGAGGGCTTCGACTCCATCATCGCGGCTCTGGGCTCCGAGCCCGTGGTGCCCAAGTGGCTCCCCGGCGTAGAGAACTGCCGTACCGCCGTCTCCGCCTACGGCCATGAGGACGAGATCGGTCAGAAGGTCGTCATCATCGGCGGCGGCCAGGTGGGTCTCGAGACCGCCGTGCATCTGCAGAAGCTGGGCCGGGACGTGACCCTCATCGAGATGCTGCCGCAGCTCGCGGGCGACGCCTCCAAAACCCACCGGGACGAGCTGCTGGTGGAGGTCCGGGACCATGCCGATACCCTGCACGTTCTGCTGAACGCCAAGTGCACCGGCGTCGTTCCCGGCAAGGTCAGCTACGAGCTGGACGGCAAGGCCCAGAGCGTGGACTGCGACAGTGTCCTGCTGGCCGTTGGCCTGCGCGCCCGTCGGGATGAGGCCGACTCCTTCATGAACGCCGCCGACGATTTCTATGAGATCGGCGACTGCGTCCGTGCCCGTACCGTGGAGTGGTGCACGAAGGAGGCTTTCTACGCCGCCATCAACCTGTAAGCTCTCCGCAAAAACCCACCGAACGTCCCGCGCCGAACTGGCGTGGGACGTTTTTTGTAGTTTGAAAACCCCGCGCTAGGCGCGGGTGGTTCGGAAGCGCTTATAGCTATGAGACAGGACAAAAAAACTCCTTTTGATGTAAGATAGAGG
>CAJOIC010000030.1:0-17546 GCA_905234625.1 uncultured Oscillospiraceae bacterium
CTGAATGTAGAAAAAATGATACCGGAGAACGCACCCGTCCGGCTGGCAGACGCGCAGCTTGAGGAACTGGATTACAGGAAACTGTATGAAGCGTACTCGTCTAAAGGACGAAATCCCGCCACCGACCCATGGTTTTTTATAAACACATTCAACGTTTGCAATATGCAGGGTTTGGACATGTCCTTCTCCGCCATAGAAAGGCGCTGTCTCAAAATAGCTATTTCAGCTAAATTGAGGCAGCGCATCTTTTTTGGAGCAGTCAGCGGATCTCCGCGTCGAAGGCGGGACCGGTCATGAGTTCGTCCGTCAGGACGTGAGTAAGGCGTCCGTCCTCCACGCACAGCTCTACGAGCCTGGAGCCTCCTACCCAGATCTGATCCCCCACGGTCCAGGGGCTGGGGGCGTCCTCCGAGGAGACAACGATCTCGAACACCCCCGCCTGGCCGGCGCGGTAGATGCCCCACACCACGCCGTTGCTGTCCGTGTAGGTGATGCCGTAGCCGTCCACCACCTTCCAGAGGAAGTCGGCGTCGTCCGTGATCTCCTCCAGGGGTACCGCCCGCAGGTCGTGGGCGATGGCGCGGCCGTCGATGACGATCATGCTGTCCTCCCCGGCGTCGGTCTTCAGGGGGGTGATCCATTCCGCGGTGTCTCCCAGGTTCTTGGGGTCGGACACGGGGTCCAGGGAGAGGGTGTACACCACCCCGAGGTCCGGGTCATACCAGAGGATCGCGCCCGCGGAGCCGCGAACAAACTCCATATAGGCCGGGCAGCGTCCGCCCACCACCAGCTCCTTGGACTGGGTGGCCATGCCGGTGAAGTATACGCCGGAGAGGGCGGTGAGGGTCTCGCTGTCCATGGCGGGTGCCTGGGGGCTGAAGCTCATGCGCTCTGTGACGGAGACGCCGTTCCAGGTCCAGGAGGCCTGGGCCATCCCCGTCATATAGCGGCAGGACACCTCGACGCCCTCCGGGACTGTCAGGGCAAGACCCGTGGCGGCCTCGATCTCCTCCGGCGTACCGTCCCGCCAGGGGTTGGCAAGGCCCATGACGGGCTCCCCGGTGGAGGAGGTCTCGCCGGAGGCGAAGGCAGACGCGCCGAGACAGAGGGTCAGCAGGATGCAGAGAAGAAACACGATCTTTTTCATAAGGCAGCTCCTTTCGGTGGGAGGAGGACGATCCGGACCGATCCTCCCGCTGTTTATTCGCTTATATTATAAGTCTTACGCCCGCGAAAATCAAACGACATCATCCGAACGGTTAAACCTCCGGGAAACCTATGGAAAGGGCCGGCGTTTTATGATATGATAGCCATATCAGATAACGGAGCATAAAAATCACAGGAGGAGAACACTATGAGGAACTTATTGAGGAAAAGTCTGGCGATACTTCTGACGATGATGCTCCTGCTTTCCGTCGGCACCGCGGCTGCGCTGGCCTCCGGCGAAGCGGCGAGCGGCGAAGCCAGCGGCGCGTCCAGCGGCGGCGGTGGGCAGGAATTCGGCACCTTCGACGAGATCGTCGCCTCCGCCGGGGTCATCATCGACGGCGGCGCCGTCAGCTATGCGGAGGGCTGGAACGGCACCGCCTCCGGGGAGATCACGGCCCAGGGCATGAAGGGTGCCGTCATCACGGCCGAGGAGGCCAACGGCGTCGCCATCACCCTGCCGGAGGAGACGGACACCTACGTCATCGAGGATTCCGAGATCTCCGCCTCCGCGGGACTCAAGAACAACGACCTGGGCTATGAGGCGGCCTTTGGCGTGGGTGTGGGCGTCAGCACCGGCGAGCTCTGGATCAAAAACAGTAAGCTCTCCTCCGAGGGAGCCCGCTCCACCCCGGTGTATATGTTCAGCACGGCGCAGCCCGACGCCACATCCCTGGTGGTGATCGATTCCGAGCTAACCACCCATACGGACAGGGCGGATATCTGGATGCCCCCCTTCAAGCTCCTGGCGGGCGGCAGCCGCGCCACGCTTCTCATGACCCGGAACAACAGCTGGTTCATAAACTCCACGGTCACCTCCAATAACTGGGGCGCCATCTCCCAGGATTCCGTGGACGCCTATACCTATGTCATCAACACCACCGGCACCGCCACGGAGGGCGGCTACGGCACCTACCTCACCTACGCCATGAAGCTGTACGCCTCCCAGCTCTACGGCGGCCAGTACGGCGCCTTCATGTGCGGCGACTCTCTCATCGAGACCGGCACCGCCGCGGACGCCCTGGCGGACGCAGAGGCCATGAGCAAGACCCCGGACTATGTGCCCGTGGACATGCCCACCGTCATCGCCGGTCCCTTCAACGCCATTGTCGTCCATACCTCCATCCCCGGCGCGGAGCGGATCGCCGTGGGCAACTTCAAGGGCGCCACCCTCTCCACCATGACCGAGGATCTGCCCGATACCGTCACGCCCATGGCCCCGGACGACGCCTTCTTCATGGATCCGGACGCCCCCTTCGGCGTAGGCGGCGGCGCGGCGTACTTCTACAACCGCAATCTCTATGGCTCGCTGATCCTGGTCCGCTCCATGAACGGCGACTTCACCTTTGACGATACCGACGCACGCACCTCCAACGGCGTTCTGGCCCAGACCGTCATCACCTACGATCCCCCCTCTGCCATCGGCTATGCGGCCGTGGGAGAGGGCGACGACCTGCCCGGCGTGGCGCTCACCTTCAAAAACGGCGAGTATGCCGGCGATATCCTCCACCAGGACTATCAGCGCCCCATGACCGTCACGGTGGGCGATAACGGCGTCCTGAAGGGCGCCGTGGTGTCCGGTACCTGGCAGGGCTGGAACGACCTGTGGAGCGAGGAGACCCTGCTGGGCGTCCTGCGGGACAACGGCTATGACGAGGTTCCCTTCGCCAGCGAGACCTGGATCTCTGACGTCCAGGAGAACCTCATCCGGGCGGAGGATGCTGACTACGCCGGCACGGAGAACCTGGGCGCGGACGTGACGGTGACCGCCGGCGGCACCTGGATCGTCACCGGCAGATCCACCCTGTCCAGCCTGACGCTGGAGGAGGGCGCGGTACTGGCCGCCCCCGAGGGCATGACCCTGACAGTCTTCGTGGACGCGGACGCCTCCAATGCCAACAGCTTCTATGCGGGCGGCACGCAGTTGAGAGAGCTCGCCGCCGGGACCTATGAGAACGTCATCCTGGAGGTCTCCGCCGGAGCCCCCTCCGGCGAGGGAGCACCTTCCGGGGAGGCCAGCGGCGGCCCCAGCTTGTGAGCTGCGCCGCGACCCCGGCGGCGTCGTAGGATCCCATCCGAACCCGCGCAGAACAAAAAAGCGAGTGTTTTGGGGCATCTGACGATCAGATACTGTAAAAACACTCGCTATGGTGCGGGTAACAGGATTTGAACCTGCACGCTTTCGCACTGGAACCTAAATCCAGGGTGTCTGCCAATTCCACCATACCCGCATGTGAGGGTTATTATATCCGAAGATGGCGGCGGTTGCAAGAGCGGAGGACGGTTTTTTCTTGCAAAACGGCGGGAAAAATCGTATAATCGTAATGCAAATCAGTAGGGAGGCAACGCCATGAACAGAGTCATTACCATCAGCCGTGAATTCGGCAGCGGAGGCCGTACCATCGGAAAACAGGTCGCTGAGCGCCTGGGCATCCCCTGCTATGACCAGGAGCTCATCGAGAAGATCGAGGAAAAGAGCGGCCTGGCCAAGGAGTTTATCGCGGAGAGAGGTGAATATACCCTGCGGGGCGGCTGGCTGGCCAACGCTTTTGCCGATCGGTCCCTCAACGGGCTGTCCGTGCAGGACTACCTCTGGACCATCCAGCGCAAGACCATCCTGGAGCTTGCCGAGCAGGGCCCCTGCGTCATCGTGGGCCGCTGCGCGGATTATATCCTTGACGGGAAGGCGGACACCCTCAAGGTGTTCATCCACGCCAGCATCGAGTCCAGAGCCAAGCGCATCGTAGAGAAATACGGCGAGAGCTCCGAGGCGCCGGAGAAGCGCCTGCGGGACAAGGACATACGGCGCAGCGCCTACTATCACTTCTATACGGATGTGGAGTGGGGCATCGCGAAGAACTATGATATCGCCCTGGACAGCGGCACCCTGGGCCTGGACCGCTGCGTGGACATCATCACATCCCTGTATTGACACCGAAGGGCACCTGCGGCCGGGCCCGTGCTTGACACGGGCCCGGTCTTGGTCTACAATAGCAGAGCACTCGCCTCCTAAGTGGGCGGCGAGCCTTTACGAATGGCACCATATTTCATACAAGTCCTGGTAGCTCAGCAGGATAGAGCGTCCACCTCCTAAGCGAGGGGTAATCGCCTGAAACCCTTGAAATTTAAGGGAATATTAATTATACTATTGAGTGACAACATGCCTACGTAGCTCAGCAGGATAGAGCACGCGCCTCCTAAGCGCGGGGTCGGAGGTTCGAATCCTCTCGTGGGTGCCAACAGCGGAAGTTTTCAGCTTTCGCTGTTTTTGTTTGTTGCCGCCTTTAATACTGATTCCGAATTAAAAGATTTAATTCGGAATGCGAATGCTACGCATTCTGTCTTTGTGCTTAAAAGCACAAAGACCCGTCTCATGCACTCCCTGACGCGCCTTTGGCGCTATAAAAAGCTTATTCAAGCTTTTTAACAGGGAGTAGTATAACATCCTGTCCCGAATTACATATCTGCGACGGTTGTTAATGACCAAATACATTGGCTGTTTTCATCCGACTACAAAAGCGGGTTTCCCCCCAGAATCAACTACTTTTTTAGGGCAAACGATGTCAGATTATGACAAAACGTATCAAAAGTTTTGGGCAAAAGGAAAACCCCAGAGCCCGCGTGGCTCTAGGGTTTCCGGTTTTTTCAAGGGTTTGATTAGCGCTTGCTGAACTGCGGCGCGCGACGGGCGGCCTTGAGGCCGTATTTCTTACGCTCCTTCATGCGCGGGTCGCGGGTCAGGAAGCCGGCGGCCTTTAGGGGAGCGCGGTAGCTCTCGTCCACCAGGAGGAGAGCGCGGGAGATGCCGTGGCGGATGGCGCCGGCCTGGCCGGTCACGCCGCCGCCGGAGACGGTAGCCTCAATGTCAACCTTGTCCACCGTGCCGGTGGTGACCAGGGGCTGACGCACGATGAGCTTCAGGGTCTCCAGGCCGAAGTAATCGTCGATGCTGCGGCCGTTGATGGTGATGACGCCGGTGCCGCCGGGGATCAGGTGCACCCGGGCGACAGAGGACTTACGACGGCCGGTGCCGTACAGATAGGGACGCTTGGACTTGTAGGTAGCCATCAGTTGTTACCTCCTTCGACATACACCTCGGGCTTCTGGGCCTGATGGATGTGCTCGGCGCCGCGGAAAACGCGCAGGCGGGTCAGCTGGCGCTTGGCCATGGCGTTCTTCTGCAGCATGCCGCGGACAGCCAGACGAACGGCCAGCTCGGGCTTCTCCTGCATCAGGCGGGAGTACTGGGTCTCGTGCAGTCCGCCGGGGTAGCCGGAGTGGGTACGATAGTACTTCTGCTCGAGCTTCTTGCCGGTCAGGACGGCCTTCTCGGCGTTGATGACGATGACGAAATCACCGCAGTCAACGTGGGGCGTGTAGTCGACCTTGCGCTTGCCGCGCAGGAGGTCGGCGGCGATGACGGCGGTCTTGCCCAGGGGCTTGCCGGCGGCGTCGATCACGTACCACTTGCGGACGACTTCGGCAGGCTTGACCATAGTCGTGGACATGTGTGTTTCCTCCGCATATCTTGAAATATTTTTGACGGTTTTGCTGCGCCGATCCTCGGAAAGGCGCTTTATTTTTATAGCACAACCCATGCGGGATGTCAACATCGAATTTAAGAAAAACGGTTTTCACTCCGATTATCTCCATTTTACTCTCGTTTTCTCCCGAAATCTCATTTTCAATTTACGTTTTTCGCGGCATAAGAAATGGGCGGAACGCTCCTCCGCCCGTTTTTTATATAGAATGGGTTCACATCTCCAGGTCCCGGATGTATACGTTTTTCGAGCGGGGATCGTTCTTGTCCTCCCGCTCCAAGACCTCGAAGCGGTCGATGGCCTTCACCATGCCGGAGAGCTTGGAGAAGCCGTAGCTGCGGGTGTCGAAGTCGGGGCGCTTTTTCTGGATGAGCTGTCCCACCGCGCCGAGAGAGACGTAATCGTCCTCCGCGTTCTCCGCCAGGTCCAGGATGGAGTCCGCGATGAGCCAGATGACGCTCTCTGGGATGCGGCGCTCCTCCGAGGCCGCGGGCTTGGCGGGCTCGGGCTCGGCGGTCTTCTTCGCCGCGGTCTTTTTGGCGGCGGGAGTCTTGGCATTGCCCGTCTTCTTCGCGGGGGCTTTTTCGGCCTTCTCGGCCTTCTCCGCCTTCTTCGTCCGCTCCCGGATGACCTCGATATAGATGAACTTGTTGCAGGCGGCGATGAGGGGCTTCGGCGTCTTCTGCTCGCCGATGCCGATGACGAACAGGCCGCTCTCCCTGAGGCGGCGGGCAAGACCCGTGAAGTCCGAGTCCGATGACACCAGCACGAAGCCGTCCGTGTGTCCGGCATAGAGGATGTCCATGGCGTCGATGATCATGGCGGAGTCGGTGGAGTTCTTTCCCTTGGTATAGGCGAACTGCTGCACCGCAGAGACGGAATTGTCCAGCAGGGTCTGCTTCCAGCCGGTGAGGTTCGAGCTGGACCAGTCCCCGTAAGCCCGCTTGGTATTGGGCGTGCCGTAGATGGCGACCTCCTCCATGATGCCCTTGAGACAGTCCCGGGGGGCGTTGTCCGCGTCGATCAGCACGGCCAGGCGCAGGTTTTTGTCATTGTCGGTTATTGGCATATATTTATTCTCCGTTTTCGATGAAACAATACTATATGGATATGGGTATTATACATGACTCCGCGGCCGTTTTCAATATCATGAATACACCGACGAGGGGCAAACAATTTGTAAACCCGAGGGAAAAGCCTTGAAACCGAACGGGAGTTGTACTATAATAACGGAGTTGTAATTCAAAAAGACAAAGGATGTATAATCATGAGTGCATCGAAAGACAAAATCATTCGCAAGCAGCAGATCGAGGCCGGCACGGACAAGCGTTCCATCGCCGCCGCCGAGGAGGCGAAGAAGCGGCGCAAGAGCAACATCACCTACACCGTCGTGGCGGTAGTCCTGGTGGTCCTGTTCGCGTTCATCTTCATCTATAATTCCGCCTTCCCCTCCCGGCACACCACGGCCGTCACCATCGACGGCGAGAAATACACCGCGGCCCAGCTGAACTACTACTACTCCAACAGCTATATCTCCTTCTACAACAACTACGGCTCCTATATCTCCTACGGCATGTTCTTCGACACCACCCAGAGCCTGGCCGATCAGATGTACACCGAGGATATGACCTGGCGGGATTACTTCCTCCAGTCCGCCGTGGACAACATGACGGAGATCCAGATCCTGAACAAGGCCGCGGAGGCCGAGGGCTTCACCCTCTCCGCCGAGGATCAGGCCTCCTATGAAGAGGCTATCGCCAGCATCGAGACCTCCTGGTCCGACCTGGGCTACTCCAGCCTGGAGCAGTACATCAACCTCAACTACGGCAAGGGCGTCGATATGGATCTGATCCGTCAGGAGCTCTACCGCACCTACGTCGCCTCCGCCTATGCCCAGCATATGTTCGAAGGCTATGAGTACACCACCGAGGAGCTGGACGCCTACTACGCCGAGAATGCCGACCAGTACGACATCGTGTCCTACGCCTACGTCACCGATTACAGCGGAACCCTGGACGCCGATGCCGTGGCCGCGGCGGTCAGCGGTATGACCGAGGCGGAGTTCACCGCCTACATGGAGGAGAACTGGCCCGACTACGCCCCCACCACGCTGTCCTACGCCGGCAGCAGCCTGCCCGAGAGCTTCTCCGCCTGGCTCCTGGACGCCGCCCGCGTCCCCGGTGACGCCGCCGCCTTCTCGGAGGACGATTCCGCCTCCGTGGTGATGTTCGTCAGCCGCGACAACAATGACTACAACACCGTCAGCTTCCGCCACATCCTGCTCCAGGCCGAGGACGCCGACGGAGACGGCGTTTCCACCGCCGAGGAGATCGCCGCCGCCGCGGACGAGGCCCAGAGCATCTACGACGAGTGGCTGGCCGGCGCCGCCACGGAGGACAGCTTCGCGGAGCTGGCCAACACCTACTCCACCGACGGCGGCTCCAACACCACCGGCGGCCTCTACGAGACCGTCACCAAGGGCGAGATGGTGGAGCCCATCGACCAGTGGCTCTTTGACGAAGCCCGTCAGCCCGGCGACACGGAGGTCCTCTCCTACGAGGGCAGCTACACCGGCACCCACGTGGTCTACTTCGTCGGCACGGACGATATGACCTACGCCCAGTATATCGCCGACAATACCATGCGGAACGATTCCTACTCCGCCTGGATGGAGGCGCAGGAGGCGGCCGCGTCCGTCACCACCAGCCACCTCGGCATGTGCGGCAAGAACCACTGAGCCGCTCACTCGCATATGAACGACCCGGTCTCGGAGCTCCGAGACCGGGTCGCTTTTTTTCATTTTTTGTCGCCCGGTTTCACGAAGGCCACGGAAACCATCTGCAGCACCGCGGCCACCACCAGGCCCAGCGCCACGGTGCGCTTGAGGCCCTTCTTTTCCGTCATGAGTTCTCTCCCTTCGGGGCGCCGCTGCCGCTGTTGGGGTTCTTGGGCTTATGGCGGCGGCGGTTGTAGTTGGAGCGGCGGGATTTCTGCTCCGTCTTGGCCTCGCCCTTCTCCGGGGCGGCACCGGAGGCGCTCTCCCGGGGGGCATTGTCCTTATTGCCGCCGGAGCGGGGATTCTTATGCCGCTTGTTCTGTCCGCCGGACTTCTCGCCGCCGGCGCGCTCCCCCTGCTTCTGCTGGCCGCTCTGGCCCTGCTTCTGCTTCTGGCTGCGGTTCTGCTGCTTTCCGGCAGTCTCCTGGCCCTCCCGGTGCTGGCCCTGGCGGGACCGGTTCCGGTTCCGGCGGAAGGGCTGCTGCGCCTTCTCCGCGGCGGCTCGCTCCTCCTCCGTGACGATGAGGCGTTCCGGCAGCTCCCAGCCGGTAGTCTCCTCCGGCTCCGGCTCCTTGGGCTTTTTCGGCTTCAGCACCAGGATATGGGGCGGCTGACTGCCGTCCCGGGGGCGTCCGCCGGGGATAGCGGCCACCTCGTCCGCGTCGTACATCCGGAAGGAGTCGTCCCCCGGTCCGTCCAGCTTCACCTTCACCGTCTGCCGCAGGACATTCACCTGGGTGACGTTCCCGTAGCCGTCCGGCGTCTCCACGAAGGCGCCGTTTTTCGGCACGTTCTTGACCAGCTCCTCGTAGGCGGGCTGCTCATACCGCAGGCAGCACATGAGTCTCCCGCAGCAGCCGGAGATCTTCGCCGGGTTCAGGCTCATGGACTGGGTCTTGGCCATCTTGGTGGAGACCGGCGCGAAGTCCTCCATAAAGGACCCGCAGCAGAAGGGCCGTCCGCAGACGCCCAGGCCCCCCAGCATCCGGGCCTCGTCCCGGACGCCGATCTGGCGCAGCTCGATGCGGGTGCGGAACACCCCCGCCAGGTCCTTCACCAGCTCGCGGAAATCCACCCGCCCGTCGCTGGAGAAGAAAAACAGGATCTTGTTCCCCTCGAAGCTGCATTCCACGTCCACCAGCTTCATCTCGAGGCCGTGGGCGGCGATCTTCTGTTTGCCGATGACATAGGCCTCCCGCTCGCGCTTGCGGCAGAGCTCCTCGATGCGCCGGTCATCGTCGGTGGCGACGCGCACCACCGGGCGCAGAGGCTGCACCACCCGGGCTGCGTCCACGAAATGGTTGCCCTTGATGACGTCCCCCAGCTCCAGGCCCTTGGCGGTCTCGACCACCACCTTGTCCCCGTCCTTCAGGGTCAGTCCCGCGGGATCGAAGAAATACATCTTTCCCCGATTCCTGAATTTGATGCTGGCGACTTCCTTCGTCGCCCGTTCGATTTCTTCCGTCATGGTATTTGTTCCTCAGATCGACTCCGCCGCCAGCAGGCCAAACACCTGTTTCGGCGAAACGTTTCGCCGCAGGTATCCCCCGGCCTCCGCCAGCAGGGCGGTTAGTTTGAATATCCTTTCCGTTCCCAGGCCCGGATCCGGCCGACGCCCGCAGAGGATATCCTCCAGGGCGTTGCTGAACTCCTCCAGAAGGGCTTCCGCGTCCTCCCGGCCCAGCCTCGTCCGCAGAAGACAGAAACGGGTCATCTCCCCCCGGTCCTCCCCGGCGGCCAGCGTAAGATAGGACCTGCACAGCTCCGAAAGCTCGGGCAGCTCCTCCCCCCGGTGGGCTTCCTCCCCGGGCCCGCGCCGCACGCAGCGGGACCGGACCGTGGGCAGCAGCGCGTCCGCCGCTGCGGCGCACAGGATGAAGCAGGCGCGTCCGGGCGGGTCCTCCAGCGCCTTGAGCAGCGCGTTCTGGGCGGCGGGGTTCATGCGGTCCGCCTCCCGGATGACATAGACCTTCCGATCGGCCTCGTTGGGCGCCACCACGGCGTCCGCAGTTATCTGCCGGATCTGGTCCACTACGATGGCCTGGCGCAGCTGGCCCTTGTCCCCGGGCAGACGCTCCACCGTGATCACATCGGGATGGATGCCGGCGAAGACCTTCCGGCAGTCCCGGCATACACCGCAGGGCGCCTCCGGCTCCCGGCACAGAAGCTCCGCCGTCAGCCGCACAGCCGCCTCACGCCGGTCGTCTCCCTCCGGTCCGATCAGCAGATACGCATGGGACAGCCGCTTTTCCGACATCGCGTCCGCGCCTTCCTTTCCCGGTTGGATAGTTTTCATCATTGTATTATAACACAGGATCGACAGATGTTACAATGTTTTCTTTTCCCCGCCCCACAGCCGTCAGCGTTGCAATTTCCGCGGTTTATGTTATACTAATAAAGTGTATCTGCTTATAAACGCACGGCGGATCCCACGCCCATTCCCATTCGATACGGAGGAGCATCCATGGCTGATATCGATATCGTCGTCCCCTGGGTAGACGGGAGCGATCCCGCCTGGCAGACGGAAAAGGCCCTGTATTCCGGTGAGACGGCCGGCGACAGCCGCAATATCCGCTACCGTGACTGGGACACCCTTCGCTACTGGTTCCGGGGCGTGGAGAGGTTCGCTCCCTGGGCCCGGAAGGTCCATTTTGTCACATGGGGGCACATCCCGCCATGGCTGAACACGGATAATGAGAGGCTCCATATCGTCCGGCATTCCGACTATATCCCGCAGGAGTACCTGCCCACCTTCAGTTCCCATACCATCGAGTTGAATCTCCACCGCATTGAGGGGCTTGCGGAGCAGTTCGTCTACTTCAACGATGACACCTTCCTTGTGGGACCCATCCCGGAGACCTGGTGGTTCCGGGACGGTCTGCCCTGCGACCAGGGGATCATCGGGCCCTATGTCGCCGACTTCCGCGGCTCCATCGCGGGGATCGCCTGCAACGATACCGAGATCATCAACAGCCACTTCAAGCGCGGGGAGGTCATGCGCCAAAAGCCCCTGAACTGGTTCAATCCCAAGTACGGCAAGCTGAATCTGTTCAACCTCGCCGGACTCATGTGGCAGTCCTTCACAGGCTTCATGTATGAGCACTTCCCCAACGCTTACCTCCGCAGCACCTATGAGACGCTCTGGGCGCTGGAATATGATGTGCTCCATGCCACCAGCCTCCGAAAATTCCGGGACAAGCGGGACGTGAACCAGTACGTCATGCGGGACTGGCAGCTGGCCTCCAACCAATTCGTCCCCCGGCGGCAGAGGGGATACGCCAGCGCTTTCACCGGCGACTCCGACGAGACGATCCGCCAGTGCGTCCTATCCGGGAAGAACCGCGTGTTCTGCCTCAACGACTGCACCTGGGTGACGGATATCGACGCCAAGAGCCGCACGATCCACAGCGCCTTCCGGGAGCTTCTGCCGGATAAATGCTCCTTTGAGCTCTGACGGGAGGAGGATCTCTCATGCCCCCTGAATTCACCGTCATCGTCCCCGTCTATCGGGTGGAGCCATACCTGCGCCAATGCGTGGACAGCATCCTCGCCCAGACCTATGACGCCTTCGAGCTCATCCTCGTAGACGACGGCTCTCCCGACGGCTGCCCCGCCATCTGCGACGGATACGCCAAAAGCGACGGCCGCGTCCGGGTCATCCACAAGGAAAACGGCGGTCTGGCCGACGCGCGTCACGCCGGGCTGAAGCAGGCCTCAGGACAGTATATCTGCTTCGTGGACAGCGACGACTGGGTCTCCCCGGACTGGCTGGAGACCATGAAACGGCACATCGACGGGAACCGCCGCCCTGATATGCTGGTGTTCGGCCTCGTCTGGGTCTATCCCGACGGACCCGTCAGCCACCCTCTCACCCTTCCCGACGGATTCTACGACAAGGCCCGCCTGGAGGCGGAGGTCTATCCCCGGATGCTCTACGACCGGAGCAAGCCCTTCCTCGAGAAAATCATCCAGGGCCATATCTGCGCGAAGATCACAAAGCGGCAGCTTCTGATGGACCACTTCGCCAACGAGCCCCGCATCACCGCCATGGAGGATGACGCTATGGCCTATGAGTGCCTGTATTTCGCGGATTCGATCTGCGCATGCGACGGGGAATTCTATTTCTACCGCCAGCACAGCCAGTCCATCATGGGGCGCTATCACGCCGACGCCATCGAAAACACCGCCGCGATCCTCGACTATATGACGGAGCATCTGGCCCGGTATTCCGACGATCTCCGGCTGCAGGTCAACGCCTATATGGTCTTCTGGACCATCCGGGATATCGCCGACGAATTCCGGGCCGGGCACAGCCTGAGGGAGGCCGCCGGAAACGTACGCCGTCAGATGCGAGCCTCCGGACTGTCCTCCAAGCTCCGCTTCGAGGGCCTGCCTATGTATATCCGCGCCTTTGTCCTGCTGCTGAAGCTCCGACTGTACGGGACTGCCGTCCTGCTGACCCGCTCCCGGATGAGCCAGGAGGACCTGCAATGAACGAAAGGCCGGACACGATCTCCGTGATCATGAGCGTTTACAACGAGCGGGAGGATTGGCTCCGGGCGGCCATCGAGTCGATCCTGGGTCAGACCCACCGGGAGCTGGAGTTCATCATCCTTCTGGATAATCCCGGCAATACGGCGCTGGAGGCGGTCATCCGGGAATACGCCGCCCGGGACGAACGGATCGTCTTTCTGAAAAACGATCGGAACCGGGGCCTCGTCTATTCCCTCAACCGCGGCTTGGAAGCCGCCTCGGGCATCTTCATCGCCCGGATGGACGCGGACGATATCTCCGAGCCCACCCGGCTGGAAACGGAGCTGAGGATCCTGCGGGAGGAGTCGCTGGACCTGGTGGCGGGCAATCTTCTTTATATTGACGAGGAGGGCGTCCTGCAGAGCGACCCGGAACACCCGCCCTACTGCTTCGGACGCACGCCGGAGGCCTGCCTGCGGCTTCTGCGCATACGGAACTTCATGCCGCACCCCACCTGGCTCGTCCGGGCGGAGGCCTTCCGGATCGTCGGACCCTATCACGATATCCCCCGGACGGAGGATTATGAGTGGCTCTGCCGCGCCGCGTCCCACGGCCTGCGGATGCGGAAGATCGAAACGCCCATGCTCCGCTACCGCCGCCGCCGGAGCAGTATCTCCGTCAGCGGCGCCTATTTCCAGCGGCGGGTCACCTGCCTGATCGCCCGGGAGTACCGCCGGGCCCTGCGGCGGCGCCGGGAGCTTGACCCCGCCGCCCTGGAGCGTGCCATCGCCCGAATCGATCCGGAGCAGGACAACGCCCCTTACGAGGAGGCCAAGGCCATGTATGCTGATGCCTGGTCCGTGATGCGGAAAGCCCCGCTCGCCGGTATCCTCGGCATTCTGAGGGCCTTCCGCCTCTGTCCCTTCCTGCTCCGGACGGTGTGGGACGACCGGCAGATGGACCGGGTGGACAGAAAATTCGCCCCACCCCCAAGCGAGGTATGACGCACATGGCAAACAGGATCATCATCCCAACGGGCTACATGGGCTCCGGCTCCTCCGCCGTCACCGATCTCATCTCCGAGATCGACGGCTTCCGGGAGAATCTAGGCGCCTACGAATACGTCCTGCTGCACGGCCCGGACGGGCTGTTCGACCTGGAGGACAAGCTGCTGATCGGGAACACGGGCATGCGGTCGGACGAGGCGATCCACCGTTTCCTGTGGTTCATGCGGAAGCTGCACAAGCCCGGCTACTGGTTCAGCGGCTACCGGGAAAAGCTCTCTCCCGATTTCCTGGACTGGTGCCGCGCGTTCATCGACGACCTGGGCGTCACCCGCTGCGACGATACCTACTGGTATTTCCAGGAGGATATCGAAACCATTCCCATGCGCCTGCGGTGCTATGGACGCTACGCCGTGAGCTTTCTCCACGGCGGCAGGCATCCCGACGGGATGCCCGTCCGTCCGCTGGATTATAAGGGCCTTACCATGGCCTATCCCACGCCGGAGGAATTCTATGCCGCCGCGAGGCGTTTCCTGGAAAAGCTCTTCCGCGCCATGGGCCGGGAGGAGCACCATCTGGTGCTGGACCAGCTGCTGCTGCCCCACAATCTCTTCCGGCTCGACCGCTATTTCGACGACGACGTCCTGGTCTTCGTGGTGGATCGGGACCCCAGGGACGTATTTCTCCTGAACAAGTATTACTGGGCCAAAGACGGCGGGATCATTCCCTTCCCCTTCGACGCGGAGGCGTTCTGCCGCGTCTACGCCGGCCTTCGCCGCTGCGAGGCCCCCTCGGACGACCGCCGGATCCTCCGGCTGCATTTCGAGGACCTGGTCTACCGGTACGACGAGACGCTGGAGCGCATCTATCCCTTCCTGGGGGTCAGTCCCGCGCAGCACACCCACCGGAAGACGATCTTCGTGCCGGAGCGCTCCGTGAACAACACACAGCTCTTCCGGCGCAAGCCGGAATTTGCCGAAGAGGCCGCCGTCATCGCCGCCCGGCTGCCGGAGTACCTTTACGACTTCCCCTCGGACTCGGCGGCATGGCGGGAGACAGAGGTTTTTTGACATCGGAGGATCATGAGCATGGACATCGCAATGATATTCGACGGTCTGCAAGTGGGCGGCATCGAAAAAGTGGGCGCGTCCTATTGCCGTCTGTTGGTGGAGATGGGCCACAGGGTGACCGTGGTGAACCTCCGCCCGGACCTGACGGAGTTTGAAGGCGAGTTTCCCCCGGAGTGCGTCATCGAACACTTCATGTTCCCCAGATACCGCGCGCCGGAAGCCCGGGCCGGCCTGATCCAGAACGGATACGCGGGAAAGCTCTCCTATCCTCTTCGCTATACCGCGGCTTCCCTGCGGAACGTCCTCAGCCGCCCTCTCTGCCGCCGGCGCTGCCCGTCGCTGCGGCGTTCCTTCGATCTGGCCATCGCCTTCGCCGGGCATTTCAACGATTTGACCTTTGTTGCCCACGGCTTCGTCAGGGCCAGGGCCGCCGTCTGCTGGCTGCACGGCGCCCTGTATCAGTATTTCATCTCCTCCGCCGGGTACCTGGAGCTCTATCAGAAGATCGGGAACCTTGTGGTGCTGGTGGATGACGCCCAGGAGGAGGTCCTGGCGTATCACCCGGAGCTCCGGCTGAATATCCGGAAGATGTACAATCCCACCTTCATCTCCGGCGAAGACGCCGATCCCGCCCACGTTGTCGAACTGCGGGCGCGATACGGAAGATACCTCCTCATGGCCGCGCGCTTCAGCTATCCCCACAAGGACCACTATACCGTGGCGGACGCCTTCCGGCTGCTGCGGGAGCGATATCACGACGATCTTGAGCTGGTGTTCGCCGGAGACGGGCCGGAGGAGCAGAAGGTCCGGGACCACATCGCCGCCTGGGGGAGCGACGCCGCCTCCCACGTCCATTTCGTCGGAGCCCGTCACGATATGCAGGATTATTACAGCGCAGCGCATATCCTCGTGCACGCCAGCGTTGCCGGGGAGGGCCTGCCCACCGTCATGCTGGAGGCCCTGTCCTTCGGACTGCCCATGGTCGTGACGGATTCCAAGGTGGGTCCGAGAGAGATCCTGCGGGACAATGAATACGGTCTTCTGTGCCGCGTGAGCGACCCGGAGGACATGGCGGAAAAGATCCACCGGCTCCACCGGGACGAGGATCTCTACCGAACATACAGCGACAAGAGCGAGCAGCGGCTCCGGGACTTCCGGCCGGACGTCATCCGGCGGCAGCTGGCGGAGATGCTGGATGAGCTCTGCGGCTCCTGAAAGGGCAACTTCCATGACCACACCCCGTTTCAGCATCATCGTGCCGGTGTACAATACCGAGGCCTTCCTGTCGGCCTGTGTCGAATCCGTACTGCGGCAGGGCGGCAGCGACTATGAGCTCCTGCTGGCGGACGACGGCTCCACCGACGGCTGCGGCGCCCTGTGCGACAACTATGCACAGCGCTGCGCGCCGGCCGTCCGGACGATCCACTGGCCCAACGCGGGACTTCTCATGACCCGGCGGAGGGCGCTTGCCGAGGCCCGGGGAGAATACGTCCTGTTCCTCGATTCCGACGACTGCCTGGCGGAGGGCGCTCTGGACGCCCTGCGGGCCATCCTCCTGCGGGAGGAGCCGGATATCATCCTCTACCGCTGGCTGCGGATCGACGAGAACGGCTCCCCTACCGACGATGTATCCGAGCACCTGTTTCCCGAGGGGCCCATCTCCCGGACCCGGGTACTGTCCCGCGCGGCGGAGACGGAAGCCCTCAACTCCCTGTGTCTCAAGCTCATCCGCCGGACGCTCTTCGACACGGACGCCGACTATGCCCCCTGCGCCGCCGTGACCAACGGCGAGGACCTGCTGCAGAGCCTCCCCGTCATACAGGCGGCGGAGCGATTTTATTATACGTCGTCGGCCCTGTATCTGTATCGCCTGAACAGCGCCAGCATAACGAACGCCAGCCGCAAGGGGAACTATCTCTACCTCAAGCTGGTCCGGCAGCGCCTCCTGGACGTTCTGGAGGCGGAGGGGCTTGCCACGGACGCCAGCCTCCTCGCCTTCTTCCGGGTATCCTGTTCCCGCCTTCTGGCTCTCATGAATGCCGCCGCCTCCGCCTCGGAGGACGGGATCGAGCCCATGCTGCGCTCGCTTCTGGACTGTCCCGTGGTGTACCGTATGCGTCCCTATGTCCTCCGGTTCTCCATGTCTCTCTACCTCCGGCTGACGGTGAGCGCCTATCTGCGGGGACATCTGCGCCTGTCGCTTCTCATGCTCCGGTTTCGAAGCGCCGTCTTCCGGCTGCTGGACGCTCTCCGGGGCGGCGGAGCCTGATCCCCCCCGGCAGACGCGGCCCCGCTTGCCAAGGTGGGGGGAAGTATGCTATCATTATATGTTAGCGCGTTTATATCCCATCGACATGAGGTGATCTTCCTTGGATATGCCGCTGATCTCCGTCATCATGAGCGTGTATAACGAGCGGGAGGAATGGCTCCGGCTCGCCATCGAGTCCATCCTGGACCAGACCTACCCGAACCTCGA
>CAJOIC010000030.1:17622-18558 GCA_905234625.1 uncultured Oscillospiraceae bacterium
CGTCAAATTTCTCAAAAACGACGTGAACCACGGCCTCGTATGGTCCCTCAATCGGGGTCTTGAGGCCGCCTCCGGCGAATATATCGCCCGGATGGACGCTGACGATATCGCCGCGCCGGACCGCTTCGAGGCCCAAATGTGCGCTCTTCGGGAAACGGACGCTGATTTCGTCGGCAGTCGATTCGACTACATCGACGAGGACAGCGCTTATCTCTTTACGGCGCGGCATCCAGCCTTCGGGCCCGCGCAGCTGCGGCGCGCGCTGCGATATAACAATGTAGTGACGCACCCGGCTTGGTTCACCCGGGCGGAGGTGTTCCGCCGGGTGGGACCCTATCACGACATCCCGGCGGCGGAGGATTACGAGTGGCTTTGCCGGGCCGCCAGCATGGGCCTGCGGCTGCGGAACATCGAAAAAATCTCCCTGCACATCCGTCTTCGGAACAGCGGCATCTCTCTGACGAATCAATATCGCCAGCCTTTGTCCGCGTATGCCGTGCAGCGCGAGTACCGCCGCTCCCTGCGCACGGGAACGCCCATGCGCACCGACGCCGTATTGCATCGGATCCAAAAGATCGACCGGCGCTATGGAGAGGCAGGCTTTCATCGGGCGCACCGACTCTGGAAGGAGGGCTGGTCCCGCATCCACCGGATCCGCCTCTTTTCCGGCGTATGGACCCTCTGCCGCGCCATGAACTCCTATCCGCCTCTGCTGAACGAGGTGATCGATTACCGCCTTTTTCTCCGTCTCTGATCCGGTGCGTCCCCTCGCTGTATCCAGCGCGGCCCGGATGAAACCGCACCTTATCCCGACATGGAGTTTTCTATCATGGAACAGCCGCTGATCTCCGTCATCATGAGCGTGTATAACGAGCGGGAGGAATGGCTCCGGCTCGCCATCGAGTCCATCCTGGACCAGACCTACCCGAACCTCGA